>JAHIVT010000181.1 GCA_018816555.1 Pseudomonadota bacterium | reverse complement strand
GCTGTCAAGGGTGCGAGAGAAAAACGTGTGCCTACAGGATTTCGGCATTTGTGTCGAATCAATGCGATAGGCACCTTGAAATCATTAGAAAAATTTTGGGCTATTGCACTAAAATGTGCTTATTAAGCGAAAACTTAAGTCCGGGGATAAAGAAAACCGCCCTCCGCCGCCAGGGCCGGGGGATAAATGGCTGGGCCGTCTTCTTGATCAGGGCTCTGATAAAGAGGGGCAACCACTGGTCATTGTGTTGAAGATACCGGAACCGCCCCATCCGCCTTTTCCTCTTATGGGCCATCCGCCTTGGGATAATATCCTGCTCTTCTCCCTATTCGGTGGCCTGGTCTGTTATTTTCTGGCCCGCTCGCTGACCGCCCCCATCCGCAAGCTGCGGGAGGCGACCACCCGCATTGCCGGCGGCGATTTTACGGTGCGGGTCGCCAAGGACATGGGCCGCAAAGGTAACGAGGTGGCGGACCTGGGACGGGATTTTGACATTATGGCAGAACGGATCCAGGGCCTGCTGCTGGCGCAGAAACGGCTGCTGCGCGACATCTCCCATGAATTGCGCTCGCCGCTGGCTCGGCTCAATGTCGCCCTGGAGCTGGCCCGGCAACGGGCGGGTGATAATGCAGGCCAATCCCTTGACCGCATCGAAAAGGAGTCGGAACGGCTCAATGAACTTATCGGCCAGCTCATGACCCTCACTGTGCTGGAAAGCGGGGTACAGGACCTGGGAAAAGACAGCGTGAATCTGACGGAACTTCTGCAGGCAATAAGGGTTGATGCGGATTTTGAGGCAGGCAGCCGCAACTGCCGGGTAACCCTGGCTGCAGGCTGTACAGCCGAAGCGGTCATGCACGGCTCCCGGGAACTTCTGCGGCGCGCCTTTGAGAATGTGATACGCAATGGGGTGCGCTATACCCGAGAAAACACCGAAGTGGAGATATCCTGCTCAACAGCCACTGAAGGAGAAACACGGCTCGCCGTCATCGCGGTGCGGGACCACGGCCCCGGCTCCCCTGAATGGTGCCTGCATCATCTCTTCAAACCATTTTTCCGGGTGGCGGAGGCCCGTGACCGGCAAAGCGGCGGCACCGGCATCGGCCTTGCTATTGCCGAACGGGCCGTTCGTCTCCATGGCGGCAGCATGACAGCCTCCAACGCTGCAGGCGGCGGCTTGATCGTGACCATCGCCCTGCCCCTTGCCGGCAATGAATAGACCTTCAGCGTGTCATATCGCCGGAGCGGGCCTGGCCAGCGGTAAATGAACCTTGCGGCTGAACCGATGGATAACAGGGGTCCCCGCGCCAAAACGAACTGCTTTCATAACCGATTCTTTATCCACGGGAACGGTTCCCGCCAGCATATCGACCGGCAGATCGCTGAAGGCGCCGGCAACCATGGGAGTGCTCGGTCCCAGCATGACGACTTTTACCCCTGGGGCTAAGCGACTGAGCATTTTCTCTGTGCTGTCATTGAGAATGGAAGTCGAGGTGAGCAGCAAGACCTCTGCCCATCCCGCCAGTTTCCCGTAAAAACTGTCTCGCTCGCCAACGCCCTGCAGATCGTCCAGGACTTCCACCAACGCGCCGCGATCTTTGAAAACTTTCATGAGCGGCCGAAACAACCCCACCATCGCCACACGGGTCTCAGGGCCAATAGCGAAAGAGTCCATCCAATCACTGTCCGGTGCATCTTCCGAGAGCCCGCTCGCCTCGTGATAGTTCAGCGCATTGATGAGAGCCAGTCCCATGCTGCGCTTCAGAGGCAGATGACTCTTAATATTTTCCAGCAGATCAATCGCCCGTTCGCCTTCATAATCCCGAAAGTCTTTGTTCATCGAACAACAGTGGTTACCGTTCACATACGTGTAGGCAATCCCCATACCGCCATCGTCCGTGATGACGGCAGTATAACTCAAGCCGATGGAGAGACTCGTCACTCTTGTCTCGCACGCCTTTTCATAAAAATGGTCGTACAGATTCCGGATCAGTTGCATAGCTTCTCTCTCCCCTTATTGTCAGCAATTCATTCAGCTCATCATTCAACTCAATCGTACAGGGAACAGATGAATCTATTACTCCTATTCCGCTCTGCATTCAAGGCGGAAGCGCACTGCCCGCCATCGGCAAACGGGCAGCCGATAAACGATTGCTCATCATGTGTCGTCCGGCAAGAAACGGCCGTGTCCCATACGACGACCGGCCGTACCTTGCCCGGCAACTTCTTTTACTTTCACCAAAGCTTACGCCGTAATATTCAACGGTATATACGAGTAGCTTTGTTCCTCATCCCCGGAATCGCCCAAAAGGGACAGCAACTGGGAAATCGTCTCGCTGTCGCTGTCAGCGGTGGTCTGGTTATAGGCGGCGACGACCTGCGATGGCGGTGGGGGTGGAGGAGGAGGCATAGTAGCGGCCATCATGGTATCCATCTCGTCCGGGGACAGGGCGCCATCCCCATCCGCATCGTAGCTGGCCAGGGCCTCTTCCGCGTTGATCTCAATGCCCGTATTCCGGGCAAGCTCATCGATAAAGGAGGTAAGCTCACTTTCATCGATCGTGCCGCTGCCGTCCGCATCAATGCTGTTAAACATCTCCGCTTTATCCGGCGGTGGTGGCGGCATGGATGCGAAATTCATCCCGCTGCCGCCGGACTCTTCACCCGCCGCAGGCATGATCGGCGGTGGCGGCATATAGGCCCCCATCATCGCCTCCATCTCCTCCTGGGACAATGCGCCATCCCCATTCGCATCAAAGGCGGACAACGCCTCCTCGGCGTTGATCTCAATACCGGTCTGTTCTGATAGCCCGGCGGCAAAGGATGTCAACTCGGACTGATCCACCGCGCCGCTGCCGTCGGTATCAACCTTGCCGAACATCTGTTGCTGATCGGGGCGCTGCATGGCCAGGGCATTCATCATTATGCCCATGGAACTCCCCAGACTGCTGATTGTGCTCATGTTATACCTCCTCTGGTGTACCTGCCTGCGGTCTTCGTCAGGATTAAAAAAAATACAACCGGTTCATCCGTCCTCCATCATTATTTCAGACTTGCCGGCGGTTTCCCCTTCATCATCGGCCTATTGTGCATAAAACTCATGTTAAGTTATGTTAAAACTCCCGCCGCTTCGTTTACAAAACTTTACAATCCATTCATCGCCCGATCATTTCCCTATGACAAGCATGTCCGACTATCTCACCCAAACCTTCGCAGCCATCACCGGCTCCTCCGACTGAAACGGATAGAGAGAGAGCAAGCCCCGCCCTGCCATTCTCCCTGGCGATGAAATGGGACAATTCCACTTTACCAGGACCGTACTTTCCTTTCAGTCTCCTTAACGGCGAAGCCCGATCATCCCATAAAGCTGCCGGGGATACTGATGTATCTTATTGAAAATTTCCCATACTTGCGGTAAAGTGATCCCATATTTTAGGGCACTTCTCCTTTTGGTTTGAAGGAATAGTGCCTTTTTTCTTCCCCTGTTCAGAATCCACAAAATTGTACGAACTACCAGCCGGGAAATCTGGAAAGTTTACCGGATCTGTTGTAACTTCAACCGAGAAAATTGCGTGATTGAAATGAGTTGGACAGGAATTTCAATTGCACTGGAACGTCATGTGTTGCCGGATTGGAACCGCTGTTTGATTGATAAGGAGCTTGGTAAAAGAATATGAAACGTCTAGCCTTTTGTGTACTTCTTCTGATTTTTCTGGCACCCGCTGCCATGGCTGCCCGCACTCCCTTAAAAGTTATATCCAAAGATCCCTACGTTTCAGCCCTGGTGATCGATGCGGATAGCGGAAAAACACTGTTTGAAGAAAATGCCGATACAGAGGTATATCCGGCCAGTGTACTCAAGCTGATGAATCTCTATGTTATCCTCGACCGTATCGAGCAGGGAGCACTGAAACTGGACGAGATGGTGCAGATTACCCCGGAAGCTGCCAAAATCGGCGGATCGCAGGTCTATCTTGATTCCAAAGAACAATTTCCAGTGGAAGACCTCCTTTACGCTTTGATGGTGCAGTCAGCCAACGATGCAGCGTTTGCCCTGGCTACCCATATCGCCGGTTCCAAGGACGGATTTATCGCCCTGATGAATCAGAAGGCCCAGGAACTGGGAATGAAAAACTCACAGTTTAACTCCGTGCATGGTCTGCCGCCCTCCCAGGGACAGCAGCCGGATGTCACCACTGCCCGAGATCTTGCCATTCTCTGCCGCGAGCTGGCCAAACGGCCTGAAGCCTTGAAGTACACCGGCACCCAGACCAGGGGATTCCGCGAAGATAAATTCATCATGCGCAACCACAACAAGCTGCTGACCCGGGTTCCCGGTTGTGACGGTTTCAAAACCGGTTATTATGATGCGGCCGGATTTTCCATCGCCGCCACTGCCAAAAGAGGCGGGGTACGGATTATCACCCTGGTTATGGGCAGCAAGGACCGCAAGGTGCGTGATGCCAAAGCTGCGGAATTGCTGGCCAAGGGCTTCAGCCTCGTTCCGCCGCAACCGCAAGTTGCGGCACCAGCGACAACGCCAGCCGTCGCGCCGCCACAGCAGACGGCAACTGCCGCCGTCATCAACACTTCGGCGCCGCCTGCTTCTGAAGCAGTAGCGGTTCCCGTAACCGAGGCGCAACAGGAATCGGCGATGAGTTCTTTGGCCAAGGTACGTGACAGCGGCGGCTGGGGCAAAATATTTATCGGCATAGGAATCGGTTTTCTTCTCTGCCTTGTTGTTTTTGGCGTAGCCGGGATGCTGAAGAAAAACCGGAGCGGCGGACTCAAAAACCGTTTCTGATCATCAATGGTTTTGTTTGAGAGGCCTTGACCGTTCAGCTTTCCCCGGAAGGTTAACCTGAGGACAGTCTGATACATTTTAATATTTGCTGTGGCACCTTCAAGGGCTGAACGTTCCGGCTCACCGGAGCCGGACTGTTTCGGCCCCGGTGTGAGGCCGATTGTTAGAAAATCTTAAATCCGCCCCCATTTTTTCACCAGGATGCCACCATGAAACCGACAGTAAAAATAGCCGCTGCCCGGACCCCTGACGGAAGCGAGATGGTGCTTTATCAGCATGACCATGATTTCTTTATCAAAATCAACGGTCAGGATCTGATGCACAGTCGCCACCATGAGTCGGAACTGGAGCTGGCCCGGCTGGGTTGTGGGCATCTGACTGGCCGCCAAGCGCCCAGCATACTTATCGGCGGCTTGGGTCTGGGTTATACCTTGCGCCAGACTCTCGATATGCTCAGCCCCGACGCCCAGGTAGTGGTGGGTGAACTGTTGGATGCTGTAGTCGACTGGAATCGTGAGTTCTTCGGGGAACTCAATGGCCACCCGCTTGAGGACGAACGAGTTGCCATTGAGATGGGCGATATCGTCAAGATTATCTCACGTTCCCAGAGCAGATTCGATGCGATCCTGCTGGATATCGATAATGGCCCCGACGCGATGACCAATGCAGGTAACCGCCGGCTGTACGGTCGTAAAGGAATTCAAGCCTGCCGCCATGCGCTTCGCGAACAAGGGTGCCTGGCTGTCTGGTCGGCCGGGCCGAGTAAGAAATTCGAGCAGCTCTTGATGAGTTGCGGCTTCCATGTGCGCCGTTTCCGGGTTCCCGCCTACAAGGGGTGCAAATCGCTGTCACGTTTCGTATGGGTCGCTTCGGAGAACAAGATTATCCTCCCCCCCGGCGGCAGCGAGCCGGACCTGCCGCGCAGGTAGGAAGCTGGTGGGCAAATCCGCGCGTTGCTCATCATTGCTAACCCGCCCTGCCCCGGCAAGCCTGCAGCGCAGATGCCGGGTTCAGACAACTGCATTTTCTTCCAAATTCACATTGACAAAGGCAGCCCCAGCGTTGTAGTCGTCTAATAGAGATTGATTAAAGAAATTGTTGGGTTGTTGGACAAACAGGTGTCTTAAAATCGGCATTAATCCGTAAAAAACAACAGGAAGGAGGTAGCGTATGAGTGAAAGCGTATACAAGGTAATCGAACTGGTCGGTACCAGCAGTGTTTCCTGGGAAGAGGCGGCCAAAAACGCGGTGGAAACCGCATCTAAGAGTTTACGGGATTTACGGGTCGCCGAGGTGACGAAGATGGATTTGAAGATCGACAACGGGAAGGTGGTTGCATACCGTACCAGATTGGCGCTCTCGTTTAAGTATGACAGTGAGTAGACGGTAAGGCGAATGCAACAGTTGCTGACTTGTTGCATTATTCGAGCGTACCATGAATTGTGTGAATAAATCAGCACGCAACCCGTCATGCCGGACCTGATCCGGCATCCAGAAACCGCACGGATAGCCCAAACACTGGATTCCTCCTGGACTTGATCCAGGATCTACCGGCATGACGAGTGGCAATAAAAAGTTGAATAAGCACCAATGAAAAAGGGGTGTGAGACCGGGTCTCACGCCCCTTTTTTCATGCCCCGTTGATGGCAAAGTAGCCGTGTCATGACCGGGAAGTGTGCGTGAAAAAAGCTGAAATTCTTCACGTTGCCTGAATTGTCGAACCGCATGAAAAGAAAAGTTGCTGCCGGCAAGTTTAAGCTTATCACTCCCAGTGAGTAGGTTGCCCGCTATTTCGTTGTCAAGAATGTCAGGTTGGGGTAGATATCAAGAAACTTGATAATAACTTGTTGTGTATGAAATCATATGAACTGGAAAGACCTGATAAAATATTCAAGTGTACAGCTGAGGAAAATTGACAAAAACGGCATGCCATGTGGAATAGGTTCTGGGTGTCTATTAGATTTTCATAATCACCGATTTTCGCGGGAGTCATAACCGACACAGCCACTAACGTTTGCCATTGCCATGTCAACTGAACCGCAAGGTCAAATTTGTACCATCGAGCCAGGGAAGTTCCTGCGGCAAATTCTGCCAGGCGACGGCTCGAAGG
>JAHIVT010000180.1 GCA_018816555.1 Pseudomonadota bacterium | reverse complement strand
AAGATGCCAAGCAGGTCTATGCCAATGCCGACGACACGTTCAGGAAGACCTTGGACAGCCTTCCCGAGACCCACAACGCCATGCATAAGTCAGCCATCGGCATCAAGGAGGCCCTGGCCGCTGGCAACAAGGAAGAAGCGATCAAAATCTTCCAGCAGGAAACCAAGCCCATGCTGCAGGGCACGCTTGCTAAGCTGAAGACAATGAGCAGAGAGGCTGAGCACGAACTGGAAGGCATGGAGGTGGCAAAGGAAATCTATGCCAATCGCACCATGCCGGCCTTAAAAGAGGTGCGCGGCCTGCTGGAAGCGGTCCGTAACGAAATCAAAACGCACATCATGACAGAGGACGTCATGCTCAACGCGGCAAAGGCAACCAGGGTCATGGTGTCCGTCCTGGCAGGCGTCACCCTTCTTCTCGGTATTCTCATCGCCTTGTTCACGGCCAGGGGACTGATCAGCCTGTTAAGCGGCATGGTCAATCAGCTCACCCAAAACTCCACCGAGGTCAATTCCGCCTCTGTCCAGATTGCAGAAGCAAGTCACAGTCTGGCCGAAGGCGCCTCGGAGCAGGCAGCCACCCTTGAGGAGACCTCCTCTTCCCTGGAGGAGATGTCATCGCTTATCCGTCAGAGTGCCGATAACACCAAGCAGGCGGACAACCTGATGCGGGAGACCAAATCAGCTATCAGCGACGCCGACCAGTCCATGAAAAAACTCACTTTGTCCATGGGGGAAATTTCCGCTGCCAGTGCTGAAACACAGAAAATCGTCAAAACCATTGACGAAATCGCCTTTCAGACCAACCTGCTGGCCTTGAATGCCGCGGTTGAGGCTGCCAGGGCCGGTGAGGCCGGGGCAGGCTTTGCGGTAGTGGCCGATGAGGTGCGGAATCTGGCCATGCGGGCGGCGGAATCCGCCAAAAACACCTCAACCCTTATTGATTCCACGGTCAACAAGGTGCGCACCGGCGAGAATCTTCTGCAGGAAACAAGCGCGTCATTCACCCATGCCGCCCAGTCCACCGACAAGGTGAGCAGCCTTATCTCCGAGATAGCCACTGCCTCCAGCGAACAGTCCCAGGGTATTGAGCAGATCAATAAGGCGGTCAACGAGATCGACAAGGTAACCCAGGCAAATGCCGGGGCCTCAGAGGAATCCGCTTCCGCCGCCGAGGAACTGTCAGCCCAGGCCGCAGCCATGAATGAAGTGGTCATGGATATGCGACGAATGGTGGAGGGCGACAAGGGTACAGGGGGGATCGCGGCACAACAGTTGCCGCCAAGAACACCGCTCCCGCCCATCGCCGGAAAAATGCCGGCTGCGCCGAAACAGATCAAACATCTGCCGGCGGGCACAACCAGGAAAAATTCGAAATCACAGGGAAAATCTCCCTCCCCGCAGGAAGTCATTCCGCTTGACGATGATGATTTCCAGGATTTCTAATAGTGGCAAACCTCAGGCACCAGACAACGGCAGACCGATGATGATATCAGGTCATCAATCGGTCTGCAAATTGCCGTTTTACCTCGGATTTCGTAGGTATAAAGAGAACAACTTATCCTGCAAATGTGGGGGGGGGGTGAGGGCAGGTCGTGGTGACCATACTCTGTTGCGGCAAAAAATTCATTCCTGCGACGAATAACTCTTTGTATGCAGCACCTTGTGGACCACCGCGGCTAATTCTTTTCTGACAATCGGTTTCATGATATATTGTCTGATCCCCAGAGCCTTTGCCTGCTCCTCGTTCATCAAATCGCTGAAACCGGTACTGAGAATGATCGGGATATCCGCTCTTTCCTGCATAACCCTTTTTGCCAATTCGGTTCCGGTCAGATGCGGCATGGTCATATCGGTAATGATGAGATCGAATTTGTCGGGCATGGTCAGAAAGGCCTGCAAGGCTTCCTGACTGTCGGAAAAAGCCATGACTTGGTAGCCCAGGTCTTCCAGCATTCTCCGCTCTATCTGGATAATCTGTTCTTCGTCATCCACCACCAGAATTCGCTCATCGCCCCGTGGCAAGGGATGTGTTTCCCCTGTTTCCTGCTCGCTTGCCCCGCTGGCCAGCAGGGGCAGAAAAACATGGAATGTCGTCCCCTTGCCCGGCTCACTGTATGCCGCGATATGGCCGCCAAGACTCTTTACTATGCCATGCACCACGAAAAGTCCCAACCCGGTCCCCTCCCCCGTTTTCTTGGTGGTGAAATAGGGGTCAAATATCCGCTCTAAAACGGCGGGGACCATGCCGTGGCCGCTGTCTCGCACCTCAAGCTTCAGATAAGGTCCGGGAGCCAGATTGAGTCTGCTGACTCTGACATCATCCTGGTCAAACGTGGTACATGTCAACCCTACGGTCAGCACTCCGCCGTCTTCTCGCATGGCATGGTAGGCATTGGTACAGAGATTCATGATGATCTGATGAATCTGGCTTGCTTCGGCCAGCACCACCCCACAGTCTGCCCTGATGTTTTGACAGATCTGAATGGTTGCCGGGATGGAGGAGCGTAAAAACTTGATTGCCTCCTTGATGATAAAGTGGGCGAATACAGGCTTAAGATCCTTTTCTCCCTGACGGCTGAAGGTGAGGATCTGGTTGACAAGCTGCTTGGCCCGCTCACCGGCAACCAGCACCTGCTTTATGTCCTTATGGGCCGGACTGTCGCCAGTCAGTGCGGCAATGGCCAACTCGGAATAGCCTATGATTGCAGAGAGGATATTGTTGAAGTCATGCGCAATGCCGCTGGCCAGAGTTCCGATGGATTCCATCTTCTGCACCTGACGCAACTGCCTTTCCAGCTTAGCTCTTTCGTCCATCATCCGCCTGCGCTGAATGATGTCGGCCAAAGGCTTTGTTACGGACGACAGAAACACTTCTTCCTGAAAATCTTGCCTGTGTCCTGCCGCAAGAAAGAGATTAACTGTCCCGAAAGCCTTGCCATCGAGAAGTATGGGAACGCAATAATAATCGTGGGCAACAAACTGTATCCTGCCGGTTGTCAGCGCTTCAATGCAGAGAAAACAATCCGCCGGCACCGTTGCCCCTATCTTCAGCAGAGGATCGACCAACCCCCGACCGGCCTTTAACACCAGGTGTTGCTGATCATCTGCTAATAGAAAAATGCAACCCTTCTTTTCCGATGAAAACCACTGGGATGACAGGATGATATCAAGGGCCTGCGGCAGGAGATCATCCAGCGGAATGTTGGACTGGCCCAGATCCAGCAGTGAATTGATGGCTGTTTGCGTCTCATAATTCCGCCGCACCTCATTCTCAGCTCGTTTCCGCTCAGTTATATTGGTAATAAAACCCTCCAGGGCCAGCAGGCTTCCGTCTTCAGCAAAAACCCCCTCACCTTGCTCCCAGGCCCACTTCTCTTGCCCCCCCTTGGTAAGCAGCCGATAGGTTAACTGATAGGGGCGTCGTTGCGACACCCCCTCCTGCACAGCACTCCAAACGGCAGCCTGATCGTCAGGATGAATCAACTCGGCATAAGACACCACCCGATTGCGGATCAACTCATCGGCATGGTACCCGGTCAGATCCAGGCAACCTTCTGAAACAAATTCCATTGTCCAGGATGGGTCATTGACGCAACGATAGGCCATGCCCGGCAGGTTTGCCAGCAGGGTCGAGAGCTTCCGTTCACTTTCCTGAAATGCTTCCGCAGAGCGCTGGCGCATGGTAATGTCGCGGCTGACCCCGATGAGTCCGAGAACATTGCCTTCGCTGTCGTAGTAAGGGGTTTTCAGGGTATCGAGCAGCACTTTCCGACCGTCCGGGTAGGAAACCCACTCTTCATTGCGCCTGGCTTCGCCGGAGGACAGCATCTGTTGATCCTTCTCACGGAAAAACTCCGCCAGTTCCCTGGGGAACAGGTCCAGATCGGTCAACCCGATTATTTCCTCCTCGCGATGTCCCACGAAGCTGGCGAATGCTGTATTACAACCCAGATAAACGCCGCCGCGGTCCTTGTAAAAAATTAAATCAGGGATACTGTCAATCAGACTTCTCAGAAGAGAATAGGCATTTTTCAGCTCTGAAGTCAGTCTCTGCCGGACAATGTTTTCAGTCCGCGAATCTTTGCCGGGATCACCCTTACCTGTTTTTTGCCCTAACTCAGCGCTGGCATCTTCCTCACCATTTTTTCCCCTGAGGCAAATCTTGTCCGAGATAACCTTCCAATGCCGGGAATCATCAGCAGGATCGGAACGTTTCTTCATAAATAACCTCTATCCCTCTCGGCGGGGTGGCAGACGACCCCATACACCTAAAGGGGCTATGATTGCCTGATATTTTATTGACTCACCACCATCAAGGGTTTACCGGTAATCATCTAGGATTGTTGGCAACCCCACAAAAATGCGGATCAGAATTCCGCCTGGTCATGCGTCAGTCTTTTCGATTCAGCCCCACGAGATTTTATTCTTCCGGCAATACGGGAAACAGGCGGTCGAGCTTCACCCTTCTCCACCGCCGTTCTGCCGACCAGTGCGGCCAGATCGCTGACTATATCATTCAACTGTTCCGCCTGACTGCTCATCTCTTCCGCTGCGGACGCAGATTCCTCAGCAGTGGCCGCATTACGCTGCACCACTTTATCCATTTCGTTCACGGCCTGGTTGACCTGCCCGATCCCCTTATTCTGCTCGTTGGAGGCAGCGGCAATCTCCCCTACCAGGCTACTCACCTTGGCAGTGCTCCCGGCAACCTCGGAAAAAGCCTTATTGCTCCTGTCAAGATGCGTTGCCCCAGCCATGGTTTTTTTCACCGTGCCCTCAATCAGACTCGTCGTGTTTTTTGCAGCCTCCGCCGCCCGCATGGCCAGATTCCGCACCTCATCGGCCACCACGGCAAAGCCTGCACCCGCCTCACCGGCCCTGGCTGCCTCAACCGCGGCATTCAGGGCCAGCAGGTTGGTCTGGAAGGCGATCTCATCGATGGTCTTGATGATCTTGGAGGTCGCTTCACTTGCCTCGGAAATCTCGCGCATGGAAACGGTCAAGGAGGCCATGGAATCATTAGCCAGTTCAACCGCCTTATTGGTCTCTTTCATAAAATTATCGGCCATACCGGCATTTTCCGCATTCTGTCGGGTCATTGAGGATATCTCTTCCAGGGATGCCGAAGTTTCCTCAATGCTTGCCGCCTGCTCCGACGCTCCCTCAGCCAATGATTGACTGGCGGATGAAACCTGACCTGCAGCGTTGCTCATCTGCTCGGCACTGGATGAAAGACTATCAATGGCGATTTTGATGGGTCGGGTAATGCTCCGGGCAATAAACCACAACAAGCAGAGGCCGGCAAAGGCACATGCGATACTAAGGACCACCATCCACACCATTTCCCGGTAGGCCCTCTGCAACTGCGCATCGGCCTGGGCGGCGATCTTTGCCTCGGGGATGCGGATGCTCACGCTCCACGGGGTGGTAGTCCTGCCTGTATTCAAGGGGACATAGACCTCCAGCATCTGCTTCTCCAAGCCGACCTTCTTCTCTCCCTTGGCGATATCGCCAGCCAGTTTCTCGAAATCCGCCTCGATATCCTTCAGGGGTTTGCCGGCCAGTTCCGGTTTATTGGTCATGGCCGCCAGGGTGCCGTTGTTGCTGATCAAGGCGATTGTCGCAGCCCCGTCATAAAGATCCTTGACATTGTCGGCCAAGGCCTGCAGAAAAGACAACTGCAGGTCCACACCGGCAATCCCGTAAAACGTCTCCCCCACCATGATCGGCGCAACCAGGGAGGTGATCAGGGTGGGCTTGCCCTGCACCGGATAAATATAAGGATCAAGAATACACTCTTTCTTGGTCTTTCTGGGCAGCAGATAGTAATCCCCCAGCCCTTCTTTTTCATAATCAAGCAATGGTTCGATTGCAACCTTGCCGCTTTCATCCCTGTTCCAGTAGGGTACAAAGCGCCCTGTGTCGTCATGGCCGGCACTGCCCCGGAAATCTTCGTCCCTGCCGTCAAAGGCGTTGGGTTCCCAGCCGGTATAGGTTCCGACGAACTGCGGATTTCTGTCCAAAAGAATCTTCAGAATGCTGTTGACCTCATCCCGCCCCAGTGTCAACTGGTTCCTATCGTCCTTTATCCCGGATAATGCCTGGGCCAAGGTCCTGGCGGCGTCAAGGGCAACCTCAATTTCCGCCTTGATAGCAGCGGCGGTCTTTTCCGCCACGTCCACGGCACTGCTGCTGGCGGTTTCATAGGCAATTTTCCGGTTAAACTTTGCCTCATTTTTCATGCTCACGGCGGAAAAAGCGATAATAACCGCCGAGGTCAACAGCAGACAGATGCCCGCCCACACAACGATCTTTATTTGAATATTCTTGAGCTTCATCAAAAGTATCCTCCTGTTGCTCTAACTTTTTTTTGCAACGCGTTATAATGGACAAGTAATCTGTAATAAAAAAAAAGCTGGCTATGGTAGATCTTTGCTATATAGATCAGGGAGTCACCAAAAGTGATCCCTGCTGAAACGATCGGTTGTTCTGTTCCGATCAGAATCTTCCGCAACGGGAAAACACTAGAACAGAACTGTAAGAATAGTGGTAAGGGGCGCACTCTTTCCTCCGCTTCATTCCCCAAATCCAGGCAGGTGTGGGAAGCAGGTACGGCAAGCGCATGTTGAATTCTATCTTGAACGATTTGGAAAAAGCAAAGCTTTTTTTTGATCAGGCTGGGGGGGGAGAACACAATACCCTGCTCTTTCAGGATATTAGCTGTGGAACATTGTATCAGTGCATATGGTGATGATGGAATCGCAGCGGGTCGTCCGTAACTCCTGTTACGAGTAAAAAATTTCCCGCTTCCCGGAAAGTGACCGGTGAACGTGACCTGATGAGGCGAGCCTGAGACCGGGCGACTGAAACGGGCAGATCAGCGGACCTGCCCCTGTCAACCTGCTGCAAGGTTTGCCCGCTTAACCCAGGTATCCTTCAGCTTCATCCACGTCAAGTTTGCTGCCGATGATCAACGGCACCCGCTGATGCAGAGAATCCGGTGTGATATCAAGAATATTAATCCCATCGTCGGTGATGGCCCGGCCGCCTGCCTGTTCTATCAGCATGGCCAGGGGTGCTGCCTCATAGAGCAATCGCAGTTTGCCGTAGGGTTTTTCCGGGTCCTTGTTGTCCCGGGGGTAGATAAAAATGCCGCCGGCGATAAGATTGCGATGGAAATCAGCCACCAGGGAGCCGATATAGCGGCAACTGTAAGGCCTGCCCTTTTCCTTGTCTTTCTCTTTCAGCGCATCGATATAGCGCCGGACATTTTCCGGCCAGTAATGACTGTTGCCTTCGTTGACGCTGAGATATTTGCTGCGCTCCGGTGTTCTGATGTCAGGATGGGACAGATAAAATTCACCCACACTGGGGTCCAGGGTAAAGCCCTGAACGCCTTCACCCGTGGTAAAAACCAGCATGGTGCTGGAGCCGTAGAGAATATAACCGGCCGCCACCTGGTCCCTTCCCCTCTGCAGCATATCCTCCCAGCCGCCCTGCCCCCACTTGGTCCTGCGGCGATGCACGGAAAAGATGGTGCCGATATTGACATTGACATCGATATTGGTGGAGCCGTCCAGGGGGTCAAAGGCCAGGGTATATTTTCCCTCATACCCGTCCTCCACCGGGATGATGTCATCCTCCTCCTCGGAGGTCATGACGCAGAGATAGCCGCAGCGGGCCATTCTCTTCTTGATGGTGTTATTGGCAAACTCATCAAGCTTCTGCACCTTTTCACCCTGGATATTCGTCTTGCCCGACATGCCGAGAATATCCGCCAGGCCGGCCATGTTGACTTCCGCGGAAATGGTTTTGCCGGCAACAATCAGCTCGTTCAAGAGACCGGAGAGATCACCGGTGGCCTCCGGGTGCAAACGTTGACTGTCAACAATATGCCTGATAACGGTCACTCCAAGGGGCTTATTCATTTTTCCTCCAAATCCGTCAATGTGGTTGACTGGTCTATTGATATCGTGGTTTATTTATTTTCAACTTTGATTTTCTGTGTTGGCTTGTAGCATGTTATGCGTGCTGATGCAGGTCGACATGTTCATTGTCCCGGAACGCCGAACTCTAAACATTAGATACCACGGGCCATGCATCGCTTCAACCATTTATCCACCTGACAGACAACTTCCCATGACCCTGCAATCATCCCCTTCCAGCCGGCCGATCCTGTCGGTCAACAACTGGCGGAGCTATGTCACCCTTTTCCGGACAAACCCGCAGTTCACCAGGCTATGGCTGGCCGGGGTCATCAGCCAGTTCGGCAACTGGTTCAATTATATCGCCATCTTCGTACTGCTGCAGCAGCTCACCGGCTCCGGCAAGGCGATCAGCTGGTTTCTCATCGCCAAATTCATTCCCACCGCCGTGCTGGGGCCTGCCGCCGGCGTACTGGCCGACCGTTTTTCCCGCAAGGCCATCATGATCGGCTGTGATTTGCTGCGGGTAGGGATCGTCCTTGCCTTTCTGCTGATCCGCCGTCCTGAACAGGTATGGATGGTTTATGGTCTGGCCCTGCTGCAGGAGTCCCTGTGGACCTTTGCCGATCCCGCCCGCCGGGCCTCTGTTCCCAATCTCTGCCGGCCGGAGGAACTCAATCTGGCCAACGCCCTGGGCGGGGCAACCTGGTCCATCATGCTCGCCTTCGGCGCAGCCCTGGGAGGATTCACCACCGCCTATTTCGGCTGGCGCACGGCCATTGCCTTTGATGCCGTCACCTTTCTTATTTCAGCGCTCCTGGTCAGCGGCCTGACCCTGCCGCCCCTGCCACGCAGCAAAAAGGAAACGCCTTCCTGGCTTGATTATCTGGGGCTCAACGATCTGGTCGAGGGGATGCAGTATGTGATCCGGCACCGGCAGGTGGCTGCCCTGCTGCTGGTAAAAAGCGGCTGGGCTCTGTCCGGCGGCATCCTGGTCATGCTGACCGTGTTCGGCGAGCAGGTCTTTACCGCAGGCCACGGCCAGGGAAGCAACAGCGGCATACTTTACAGCACCAGAGGCCTGGGGGCGGCGGTGGGGCCGCTGCTGGCCTGGCGCCTGTTCGGGGAAAGCCGGCCGGCCATGAATCGTGCCATCGGCTACAGCTTCTTTGTCGCCTCCGCGTCCTACCTGCTGTTCAGCCAGGCGCCCACCCTGGCCTGGGCCGCTTTTTTTGTCTTCTGCGGCCACACCGGCGGCGCGGTACAGTGGGTTTTTTCCACCACCCTGTTACAGAAGATGGTGGAAGATCGTTTCCGGGGCAGGGTCTTTGCCGCGGAAATGGCCTTTCTCACCCTGATATTGAGTCTTTCCACCTATTTCACCGGCGCAGCCCTGGAAAACGGCACCGAGCCACGCACCGTGGTCCTGCGCCTGGCCCTGCTTTTCCTGCTGCCCGGCCTGGTCTGGACCATCTACCGGAGAACTTCGGCAGCCAGCTCCATATAATACCGGCCTTCCTCGGGCCGGCCATGTTTGACGCAGCCGTTGCCGTAAATGCGGCATTTGCGGGCCAGCTCCCGGCTGGCAAGACTCCGTTGTTCAGCGCTCAATTCCTGCCGGTCCAGCACCTTGGCAATGGACCGGATGCGGAACTTGTCCATGCCGGCCCGAAACCGCACCGACACCTGGTCCGGCCGGCCGCCGGACTTGAGGGTCAACGACTGATCCACCTTTAAAAAGGGCAGGGAAACACTGGCCCGCAGCCAGATATCATAGTCCTCGCAGCAGGGCAGTTCCTCGTCAAAATAACCGATCTTATCAAAGAACTCCCGGCGCACCATGACGGTGGACATGCCCACCACACAGAGTTTGAGGCACTCCCCGAAAATAAAGCCATGGGGCCGGAAGTGCTTCTTT
>JAHIVT010000179.1 GCA_018816555.1 Pseudomonadota bacterium | reverse complement strand
TCAAATTTGGGCACGCTATACAAATAGTCCGACTGGCGAATCTCTGGCAACATGAATACCTCCTCTCTGGTGTTTTTCTCCAGAATACCAGATACGCCCAGTCGAAATCAATAGCAAATTAGCTCAAGTTGCGTTGTAGGGCTAAGAATAACAGCCTTATTTTTATTTGTGACGGTAGCCGGCGTAACCGGGTTTTCATCAACCGTCAGCGCCGCGCCCTTGATCAACGGCGGCCATATATCGGATGCGATCTCTGTTGTCGGTGAAGAGGATGTCTACACATTTACCGCTTCGGTCGGCGACCACGTGGAATTCCGCATGGTTGATACCAGCCTCAGTGGTGATCTTGTCCCACGGATAGAACTTTACGGACCATCCGGCGGTAATGCTTTGGCCGCCGGCCAAAGCCATACTGTCGCTTACATCGCGTATACCATCCAGGAAAGCGGCACCTTCACCCTGCTGGCGAAAGACGCCTCCACCTACCAGGATTGCACCGGCAGCTATAATCTCTACTATGTCAAAATACCGGGGGCAAATGAGCTCGGCACGCCAACCAACGGCGGAGTGCTTTCGGAAACCATCGCTGTCGGAGATCCGGACACCTTCACCTTCACGGCAGTTGCCGGGGACCACGTGGAAATTCGCATGGTTGATACCAGTGCCAGCGGTGATCTGCTACCGCGCATCGAGCTTTACGGGCCGTCCGGGGGTAATTCTTTGACCTCCGACCAAAGCTATACTGTTGCTAGCATCGCGTATACCGTCCCGGAAAGCGGTACCTATACATTGTTGGCCAAAGACAACACGAGCAGCACATTGGGCCCTTTCAACACCGGCAGTTACGATCTCTACTATGTGAAAGTGCCGGGTGCAGATGAGATCCCCACGCCAACCAACGGCGGAGTGTTTTCGGAAACCATCGATGTCGGAGATCTGGACACGTATTCCTTTACCGCTTTGGCCGGGGACCACGTGGAAATCCGCATGGCCGATACCAGTGTCAGCGGTGATCTGACACCGCGCATCGAGCTTTACGGGCCGTCCGGCGGTAATTATTTGACCTACGGTCAAAGCGTAACTGTCGCTGCCATCGCGTATACCGTCCCGGAAAGCTTTACCTATACCTTCATCGCCAATGTCGGTGAAACCTTTGACATTGAGATTACCGATACCAGCACAAGTGGTGACCTTTTACTCCGAATCGAACTGTACGGGCCGTCAGGGGGCAGCTACCTGACCTACGGTTATGACCAGGATGTCGCGTACATCCACCATACGACCACGGAAATCGGGACATACACGGTCCTGGTCAAGGACGCAAACAGCGGTGCATGGGCCATCGGTGACTACGAGATTAACTGCGTCACTGATGGTGACAACGATATCGACGGTGAGGATCTTTACCAGTTCATCGTCGACTATACCAACAAGACAGAGCCATACGCGGACATGGATGGTAACGGGACCATCGATGATGAGGATGTTGCCAGATTCGCTCGGGAGTTCGGGAAGCATTGAGATATGGCAGAGATATAAATGGGGGGCAGGCCATCTGGCTTGTCTGGCCCGCCCCCCGATCTACAAAGGTGATAAGGTCAGACAACCTGATCTCGGCAGATTTTACTTTGATACCCTGATTGCGTTTCGAGAAGAGTGCCTGAAGTACTTCAAGTATTTCAGGCACTCAAACTGGTAACAGGCCAGAATCCTGAGTGGTGAATAAATTATTGAAATTACGTCACGCCATCAGGAACTCTGATATTGATTACCTGTTTTTCCAGTCGAGATTTTTATACATTGAAGAGAAAATTACAGATGTCGCCGTCTTCGATAATATAATCACGTCCCTGTAGCTGTAACTTGCCTTTTGCCTTAACTGCCTGCTCAGAACCCAGTGCAATGAGATCATCGTATTTGATCACCTCGACCCGGATGAAGCCGCGTTCGATGTCACTGTGGATCTTGCCGCCTGCGGCCGGCGCAGTGGCGCCTTTTTTGATAGTCCAGGCCCGGCATTCATCTTTGCCGACCGTGTAAAACGACATCAGGCCAAGGGCGTCGTAAAGTGCTGCATTGATTCGTTCCAAGCCTGGTGCGGAAAGGCCCATGGCCTCGAGGAATTCCTGTTGCTCGCCAGGGTCTTCTATGGCGTCTATTTCTTTTTCGATCTCGCAGGAGATGGCAAAGATGCCGGCTTCGAAATCCTTGCCGATATCATCCTCGGCGATATTGTATACATAGAGAATCGGTATTCGTGTCATCAGATCGAGGCTTTTGATGGCTGTCTCCTCATGGGGTTCAAGGCGCACTGTTGCGAGCAGTTTTTCTTCATCAAGGGCTGCCTGGAAGCGTTTGAGAATATCCTCTTCAAGCTTCTGGCCCTGACTTTGGCCGCCCTTTTTTTCCTTGGCAAGACGTTGCAGTCGTGTTTCGACCAGCTGCAGGTCGGCGAGCAGCAGCTCGGTCTCGATATTGGCCCGATCCCGTTCAGGGTCAACCGTACCGGCAGGATGATAAACAGCTTCAGATTCAAAAGCGCGGATCAGGATACAAAGAAGATCACCGCGACGCGCAGGATCCATCCAGTCCCGTGTCTGGCTGCCCTCGGTAATATCGGGACAGAGCACAAAATGATTCTCCGCATAGGTTTTTTTGTTAGGTTTGTAGAGTTTGGCAAGGACGTCAACGCGTTTGTCCCGGATTGGTCCGACGCCTTCTAAAACTTCACCTGGTTTCATGGTTGCCGGCACATTACGTCCGGTCAGCAGGGTGAACAGGGTTTTTTTGCCTGTGTTGGTCAGGCCTAATAATGCGATTTTCATGGTTTCTCATTCCGTGCAGAGGTTCAAGTGTTTCTAAAATACCCACCCGTGATTATAAAGCAAATTGTGAAGATCGCCAGTACGATTCTTTTACCTCCTGACTGATATTTGCAAAAAAAGAGCTTCCTCCTGAATAAACCTCCATTGAAGAGATACATTTTTAAAAATATTTTTAGACGGCAAAAAAAGCTAAATAAAAACCAATATGAATGATATCATGGGTTAGAAATACATGATGAACAATTTTATGTTTCCCAGATCGATTTCAAACGATACTTCCTTTCGGGAGTCGATACTTGGTTGAATCACTCAGGAGCCCCCAATGGCATCGCCGAACGACTTGAACTCCTCGCTTGCGTGATGCCGGCAAAAGCCGGAAACGGCGCCAATTTACACAGGGGTGGCACAAGACTCGTAGGTGGCATCTTTACGGAATCCCAATTGTTCATCCAGCACGCACACAATGACACGATAACAATTTGTGCCGATGAACGGCATCATAATGATAGCGCAGTTGATGCCTAAGGAAGAGGCTCCACTGCATCTTGCAGATGCTCTACCGATGCAGCATGGCTGGGCTTAAAGCCTTTAAAAGGGAAAAGAGGTGATGGTGAAATTGTCTCTTTTTGAGGCGTTTTTCCAAAGCTTTGATGTTTCCTGAGTGGCTCTTGGCAATAGCTTTCCAATAGGCATAAATGTCGACTTTTTCAGAGGCATGGCCTGATATGGCATTTCTGTTTTCCTGATAGGTAATAACCATGTCTGCAAAACCGACATATGAAGAGCTTGAGCAACGAGTTCTGGAATTAGAGAAAGCCGATTTCAAGCGCAAGCGGGCGGAGGATGCCCTGCGCGAGAGCGAAGAACGTTTAAAGTTTGTACTTGATGGCAGCCAATTGGGTTTTTGGGACTGGAACATTGAGACAAATGAAGTAATCCGGAATGCTCATTGGGCTGAAATGCTTGGATACACCTTGGAAGAGGTGGAATGTTCGGTCAAACAATGGACCGATCTTCATCATCCCGATGATAGAGTCGCTGCATGGCAGTCCATCCAGGATCATTTGGAGGGGCGCACGGCAGCTCATAAAATCGAGTACCGTATGCTCGCAAAGGATGGACACTACAAGTGGATACTGGATCAGGCAAAAATTGTCAGCCGGGACTCACAGGGAAAACCGCTGAGGATGAGTGGCACTCATACAGATGTCACAGAGCGTAAGAAGGCCGAAGAAGCACTAAAAGAAAACGAACAAAGATATAAAAGCGCTCAGCGCATGGGCCAAGTGGGGAATTGGGAATATGACCTGACAACTCGAAATTTCTGGGGGTCCGACGAAGCAAAGCATATATACGGGTTTGACTTGGAAAGTAAAAAATTCACTACGCATGAAGTTGAAAAGTGTATCCCGGAAAGAGAACAGGTTCATCAGGCCCTTGTTGATCTGATAGAAAAAAATAAACCCTATGATCTTACGTTCGAAATTCGGCCAATTACCGGCCCGGATAAGAAGATTGTCAAATCGATTGCTGAGGTTGTTAAAGATCATGCTGGATTACCGATAAAAGTTGTTGGGGTAATACAGGATATCACGAAACAAAAAGAGGCTGAAAAGGCCATGATCCATTTAGAACGCCAACTGAGGCAATCCCAGAAAATGGAGTCAGTTGGGAGGCTGGCAGGTGGCGTGGCCCACGACTTCAATAATATGCTCAGCATTATCCTCGGCCACACGGAGATGGCCCTTGAGCAGGTGGACCCGGCACTGCCGCTTTATGTAGACCTGGAAGAAATCTGTACGGCAGCCAATCGTTCCGCCGATCTTACCAGGCAATTGCTAGCCTTTGCCCGCAAGCAGACCATTGCCCCGAAAGTGCTCGACCTCAACGAGACGGTCGAGGGGATGCTTAAAATGCTCCGGCGTCTCATCGGGGAGGACATCGATCTGGTTTGGCTGCCGGGAACGAACGTGTGGCCGGTCAGGATGGATCCGTCGCAAATAGATCAGATTCTTGCCAATCTGTGTGTCAACGCCCGGGATGCCATTACGGATGTGGGCAGGATCACCATCGAAACGGGCAAGGCGATATTTGACGAAGACTATTGCGCCGACCATGTCGGATTTGTCCCCGGTGAGTATGTATTGTTTACCGTAAGCGAC
>JAHIVT010000023.1 GCA_018816555.1 Pseudomonadota bacterium | reverse complement strand
CAATACGTTATGCAAATTACGAAAGCTGCGCCACGAAAACTCCTCATTGCCCGGCAATTGCCCGTCAGCATGCCGGTAAAATAAATGAAAAAGCAAAATATATCGTGATAAAATAAAATAATAAATACGGACCGGAACCATATGGTTATACCCAGCAAAAAACGTGGCATAATTAAAGACAGCATGGGATATAATGTATCCTTTTTCAACCATGCTGAATTCGGGAATATTGAATACACTTTTCTTCTGAAGTTACGCTTTAACAGTTCATGCAGGGTCTACAGCGCATAAGCCAATCCCCTGCGGAGGAAAAAAATTTGCGGGTTAAACACAATAACCTATCGAGCGGCCAAAGCTCTTCAGACCACGGCCAGAGCCGGGATGAAGACGAAAGCACATTTCCGAGTCCCGAAGAGATAATGAGTTCCTCAATGCCACGCAAGTTCACAGATGAAATGCGGGAATTCCTTTCCGCATGCCTGTGCCTGCACAGCTATAATCTTTTCAAGAACTCTTATATCTGGTTCGGGATTCTCTGGGGGATACCTATACCGCTTGTTACGATTTCTCTGGTAATGACTTTCACTGACCAGGGCCACCTTGTTCCAGCCATTACCTCTATTTTTCAGAGCCCACTCCAGTGTTTTTTTCTGGCGCACCCGCTTTTATTCGGGGCACTGTTCGGCATACTTGGCACCATACGTCAGGAAAAAGACACACAGATCCAGAAGCTGGTTGAGGAACTGAGGGAACTGTCGATCAAGGACCCGCTGACCGGCCTGGCGAACCGGCGCCATTTCATCCTGTCCTTTGAGGAAGAGGCTGCCAGAACCGTCCGGCAGAACCTTCCCCTGTCAATTATTTTTCTCGACCTGGATTTTTTTAAAAAAATTAATGATACCCACGGACATCAGATGGGAGACACCGTGCTCAGGGAAGTCAGCCGCTATATGCTGCAACAGTGCAGACCATATGATATGGCCGCGCGCTGGGGAGGTGAAGAGTTTGTCATTCTGCTGCCTGCAGACGATGAAATAAAAGCTGCCGCCTGCGCAGAGAGGATACGGTGCGGCATAGCAGCAGGTTTCAGTGAGAAAATCCCGTTTCCGGTGACGATCTCCGCCGGAGTCGCCCGGTATAAAGCAGGCGACTCCCTGGAAAGACTCACGGAACGGGCTGACCAGGCACTCTACCGAGCCAAGCAGACCGGCAGGAACAGGGTTATCCTATGGGACATTGCGGACCATCTCCTGCCAAGGACGCATGAGACTGACTGCAGGAACCGATACCGTTAGCCCTCCCTTCAATAATCCAAAAACCACCCCCAGCGTCAAGCGGGGGAATCTGTTTTTTCGCGCCCCGGAATTCTCCTTTTAATCAAACACAGGAACCGACGGGAAAAGGGAGGTGTCGGTGTGGGGGATGAAGCGGGAGCCCGAAAAACGGATCATGAACTCCTGGTTGACGTTGAGCTCCAGGTAGGTGATTTTGCTGATCAGCTGCAGGCAGCGCTCACGGTTATGGCGGTCGAGCAGGATCAGTTCCGCTCCGGCAAGCGAGCTGTTGCCGACGGGCTGGAAGGTTGTGAGCGGCAGATCGGGCAGCATGCCCAGGGTGATGGCCCGGCGCGGATCAATATGGCGGCCAAAGGCCCCGGCCACATAAATGCGGTGCAGATCAGCGAATTCCAGCCCCACCTGGTTGATCAGGGTGGTGAGGATCGAATACATCGCCGCCTTGGAGCGCATCATGGCATCAAGATCCACCTGAGCCAGTACCACCGGTTCCGGACCTGCCGCCTCTTCGGTGTCGACCACAACAAAGGCCGGCCCCTGCGGGGTATCGACAAAACGTTCCGGGCAGCGCTCCCGCCTGAATTTGCCGCGGATATCAATGATTCTTGCCAGATAAAAGCAGGCAACCAGATCAATGATACCTGAGCCGCAGATGCCCCGCGGTTTGCCGCCGTCAATGGTCCGGTAGCGCAGCTCCAGGGTCTGCTGATCAATCTCCACATGCTCGATGGCGCCGGGCCCCGCCCGCATGCCCATGCGGGCCACCCCACCTTCGAGTGCCGGTCCGGCAGCCCCGGCGCAGGCAATGAGCCATTCCCTGTTGCCCACAACCACCTCGGCATTGGTACCCACGTCAATCAGCATGCAGGTCTCCTCCTGCTGGTCCATGCCGCTGGCCACAATGCCGGAGATGAGATCACCACCGAAATAGCTGCCGATACTGGGCATGACCCACACCGGCGCCGCCGGATGAAGACACAGACCGATTTCCGCGGCGGCAAAGGGATCAGGGCTATTGACCAGGGGGATGTAAGGTTCCCGGCAGAGGTGAAAGGGATTAAGCTGCAGCAGCAGATGCACCATGGTGGTGTTGCCGCTCACCGAAAGCGCCCGGATATTTTCTCTTTTTTCTCCGGCCAGTTCGGCCAGATCGGCGGCCAGATCGTTGATCGTTGCCACAACAATTTCATGCAGGCGGCGCAGACCATTATCTTTTGCCGCATAATGGATGCGGGTAAGAATATCCGCGCCGAACTCAATCTGGCTGTTTTCCCTGTTGCTCCTGGCCAGCACCCGGCCGTCAACCAGATTGATCAGGCTGGCCTCAAGATGGGTGGTGCCCAGATCAAGCGCCATGGCCGGCAGCATAACGGGCGGCGCAGCCAGAAAATCAACCAGCACGGATCCGGCTGGCAGATCATTGATAACGGCCGCCCCCTTAAAGCCGGCTTTCCTGAAATTTGCGGCAATATCAGCCATACGGCGCAAGGGAATCTGCGCAACAATACCTATTGCGGCGGACACCGCTTTTTTCAGCCGGTCGATATCGCCGGTATTATCATGCAGGCTGGGGGGAATCGCCTCAACCGCAACTGTAAAAACAAATGGTTGCATGTCCTGGTTCGAAAAGAAGTGTTAGATATGGTTAAATATGATAAATTGAGATGTTTTTACCACTCTAATAGCAACTAGCTCAATATATTTATGACAAAAATTCTGGCAATAATGACCGGCGGCGGACTGGGCGCCGTATTCCGCTACCTGCTTTTCGTGGTCATCCAGCGAAATTCCTCCCCGACCTTTCCCTTCGGGACCCTGGCGGTGAATCTCCTCGGCTCGTTTCTCATCGGCTATCTCTGGGCGTTTTTCCAGGGGACGCGATTGACCGATAGCTGGAAACTCTTTCTTTTCACCGGCTTTCTGGGCGGATTCACCACCTTCTCAACCTTTGCCCGGGAGACAACCCAGCTGCTGAAGGTAGGGGAATACAGGACTGCGCTGACCTATATGCTGATCAGCAATATAGCCGGCATCCTGCTGGTGTTTTTCGGCTTCATGCTGGCCAGGCGATGAGCGCTTCTTCGCAGGACGTTCAGCGCGCAACAGATATTTGCCATGTTAATGGATAATTGAATTGCCCCTGTTACTTTACGCATACCTGGTCACCGAGACGCTGGCTCCCTTCTTTGCCAGCCTGCTTATTCTGACGACAATCCTCTTTCTCGGGCGCATCCTCCCCCTGTTTGACTTCATCATCAACTTCGGCATCAACCTGCCGGACTTTATCCGTCTCTGCGCTTACATGGTGCCCAATCTCTTCCTGTTTGCCATTCCCATGGCCAGCATGCTGGGGGTGATCCTCTGTTTCACCAGAATGGGCAACGACAATGAACTGATCGCCTTAAAAGCGGCCGGCATCGGTCTGTACCGCATGCTGCCGGCGGTGGTCTTTTTTGCCCTGTGCACTTCACTGCTGACCGGCTATTTCTCCACTACCCTGATTCCAAGCGGCACCACCGCCATGAAGAAACTCTTTTTTCAACTTGCCAAGGAGAAAATCGACAAAGGACTGCGGGAGAAGAAATTCAGTGACGGTCTGCCGGATGTGGTGATCTATATTGATCAAAAGGATGCGGAAACCGGGACATGGCAGGGTATTTACGTGGCCGACAGCCGGGACAGCAAAAATCCCCTCACCATCGTTGCGGAAAGCGGCTATCTGATTCCCGACATGCCGAACCTGCTGCTCACCCTGCAGCTTGACCACGGCTCCATTCACCTGGCCAAGGAGGACCGCACCCAGACAATCAGCTTTGCCACTTACCGTATTAATATTCCCCTGCAGGGACCGGGCATGGATGATGAAGAGGGAAAGAAGTCCATCAGCAACAACGAAATGACCCAGCAGGAGATCAGGGACTACGTGGCCAGCCACGGGCGGAAATCTCCAGAGAGCATCTCGCAGTTGATAGAATACCATCTCCGCATGGTGCTGCCCGGCGGATGCTTTATCCTGACTATTCTCGGTCTGCCCCTTGCCCTGCGTACCAGGCCGGGCCAGCGCTCAATCGGCGTCCCCCTGGGACTGATTATCTTCATCTGTTATTATATCATTCTTACCACCGTCAAATCCTACAGCGAAAGCAGCCCCTTGCCCGTAGCCGTCACCATGTGGCTGCCCAATATTATCTTCGGCGTGGTGACGCTCTATATTCTCCGTTTTGCCAACCGGGAAAGCACGCTGAGCCTGATCGATTTTTTCCTCAGAATCATCCACAGCATGCAGAGCATTCTGCCCAGACCGAAAAAGAAGAAGACTTCATGAAACTGCTTGACCGCTATATTTTCAGACAATTCTTCATGAATCTGCTGCTGGTGCTTGCTTCGCTGGTGGCCATCTATCTGCTGGTCGATTTTTTTGAACGGATTGACAACTTCACCGAGATGGACAAATCAATCGGTCTGGCTCTGACCTATTTTCTGCTCAAAATTCCCTTCATTTACGACCAGATGGCGCCGGTATGCATTCTGCTGGCCGGGGTTATCACCCTGGGGCTGCTGAGCAAAAACCGGGAACTGATGTCGCTCAACGCCGGCGGCATTTCGCTCATGCGTATCGTTATACCGATCATTGCCGCCTCCCTGCTGTTCACCTTGCTGACCATCGCTGTTGCCCAGTGGATTCTGCCCCGCACCAATACCAGAACCAATGAAATCTGGTATCAGGAGGTCAACGAGCAGGTCGCCAACGGCATTGTCAGAAAGGGGCGCATCTTTTACCGAGGCAAGGAAGGGATCTACACCTTCAAACGGCCGAACCCGAAACACAACGATTTTACCCAGTTCAACTATATGGCCTGGGATGCCACCCGCCAGTATCCGGCCTTGCTTCTTACAGCCCCAAAGGCCTCCTGGTCGGACAAGGGCTGGTCCTTTAAACGCGGGCAGTTGAAAACAAGCAGGCAGGACGGTAGCTTTGACATCAAGCTGTTCAAGGATCTCCATTATGCCCTGCCCGACACCCCGGCTGATTTTTTCGTCCCGGAATACCGGGTCACCGAACTTTCCCTCTATGAACTGCACCAGAAGGCCCTGGCAAGTCTCAAACAGGGAGACTGGCGAGGCATGGTGGCAATCAACCAGCGTCTGTCCTTTATTTTTCTCGGTGTGCCGCTGCTGCTGCTCTCCATTCCGCTGATGCACTCGCTGCAGCGCAAATGGAACAGAGACCTGTCCATGACCATTCCCATCAGCTGCGTGCTCGCCTTTTTTGCCTGGGCCCTGTGGAACGTCACCCAGTCCCTGGCCCAGGCGGCCTATGTCAATCCCATTGTTGCATCCTGGTCCATCCATGTTATCCTGACCGTGACCGGACTCATTCTGCTGTGGCGGATGAATAGAATATAAAACTCTGTGTAATTTTGAGAACGAGGAAGTGAAACAGGAAAATCCATTTGCCCAGCTGCGGCCTGACAGCCGCGTCGGCATTGTCGGCATTCCGCCCCTGGCAGTCATCGGCAGACTGAACAGCCTGGGAGCGCATATCCATGATCTGGATGAACCCCAGGTCAACACGGACATGGAAGTGACCGCCCCCTTTCTGCCCAGAGTCTATTGCGCCATCCTGCGCACCGCGGTGCTCAATGCCCTGCATCTGGAACTTGACATGATCGTCATCGATGTGGGGCCGGGGAAATGCGACTGCGCGCTCCACGTGTCAACCGTGCTGCAGGACATGCTGAACATCCCGGTTATCCGTACCCGTAACGAGGACGATGTCCCTTTCGGCCATCCGCTGTGCGAGACCAGGATGAGTCTCCTGGAGAAATTCAAAAGAATTACCGCTGGCGTGCAGAGCGCCGCGCCCTATCAGCCGGAAAAATTCCCGCCATGTAAGCCCACCGCCGGCTTCTGGGGGGTGCCGCCCAGGGACTTCTCCCTGCTCACCCTCTTCCCGGACACCACCCATATCTACGGCTGGACCCGCTGCATGGAAAACAAAACCCCGGCCGACGTGGAGCTTGAAGAAATATTTAACGCCGATGTGCCCACCATATTCTTTGCCCAGTCCTTCTGCGCCAAAACCGCCCTGGCAAAATTTCTGGCCGCCAAACATCCCCGTGGCCTTTTTCTTGATGTGGATGTGACCTGCAGCAGCAGCACCCAGGCAAAAATCCAGGCCTTTCTCGAGCTTTCCGGAGTCGACCATGCTTCTCGCTGATTTCGGCACCTCTTACTGCAAGTTCCGTGAACTTTCCGAGTCGGTCGGGCACCCTTACCTTATCGCCACCAAGGACCTGCCGAAGAATTTACGGGTGGATCTTGCCACCGGCCACAACGGCAAACGCTTCAGCGACCGTTATGTAAACGAACTGACCGCCCTGGCCAGAGGCGGCGAGGAACTGATCGCCGCCCCGGATTATGTGCTGCTCGACTGCGGCAGCCGGGACATCAAGTATGTCTCCTACCGCCACGGCAAGCTGGCCGACATGGGCTGGAACAGTGAATGCGGGGCCTCAATGGGTTTTACCATCGAACTGCTGGAAAAATATTACAATCTCGACTACGACACACTGGCGGTGCCGGACCGAACCTTTTCCATCACCTGCGGCGTCCTGGGCATGAGCCACATCTTTGACGCCGTGACATCCGGCATCAGCGAGGCGGAGGCGGTTGCCCGCTTTGTCAAGGGCATCGCCCTCAACGCCTATCGTTTCAGCGGCTCCCCCGACACCCTTTACCTGTCCGGTGGCCTGTGTGATAATCCCCTTTTTGTCGGCAGTTTTCCCTGTAACATAATCACCCTGGGCCGCTACGTTCTCATTAAAGGCCTGGAAAAAACCGCCAGAGAGCACCTGTCAATTGCCCTATGACCACACAGCAGAACCCGCAGAATCGGCCAAACTGTTTTGCCTGCCGCAATTTTTTTATCACCCATGAATCATCCCGCCCCTATGGTTGCCGGGCCATGGGCTTCAAATCAAAAAAAATCCCGCGCCAGGTTGTCTTTGACAGCTCGGGCATGGAATGCCAGCTTTTTGTAAAAAAATAAAACAGACCGCTCTTTTAATCTCCCTCCACCCGGACTCGCCGGCAAAATAAATCGCCCACATTTTTCCCTTGCAATTTCCCTGTCAAATTGATATTGGTAGTACCAATAATGCTATTTTAACAAATTGGTACTACCTTGACTATTTTTATGAAAAAAGACCCAGCCCCTGAGCAGGCAAAACGCCTGTACGAAGAGATCGTGGACCAGATCCAGCAGCTCATCCTCCGGGGCGAGCTGAAGGCCGGCGACAAACTGCCGCCTGAACGGACTCTTGCCCAGACCTTCAAAGTCAGCAGAAACTGTGTCCGGGAAGCGCTCCGAGCCCTGACGGAAAAAAAAGTACTGGAAAGCAGACGTGGAGACGGCAACTATATCTGCCCCCCCGACGATTCGGCCCTGGTGTCGTCCCTGGCCCAGGCCATCCAGGTGCAGAAAAACCGCTTGCGCGACATATTCGAATTCAGACAGATGATCGAGCCCCAGATCGCCGCCCTGGCCGCCCGCCATATCACAACGGATGAACTGACCCGCCTCAAAATACTGATTTTTGAGCAGGAGCGAAAGAACGTTGCAGGTGAAGACATCGCTGAACTGGATATGGAGTTTCATCTCCTGCTGGCCGAGGCATCCAGGAATATGGTGCTGCTTGAGGTGGTCAAACTGCTTAACTCCATTCTGCTTGAGACCCGCTCCGAGTTTCTCCAGAGCGAGGCCCGGCGCACGGCTTCGGTCAGATCCCATATTGACATCATCAATGCCCTGGAAAAACACGATGAAGACGGTGCCTGCCTGGCCATGAAGGGCCACCTGAAAAAGGTGAAACAGTCCGTTTATGGCGATGAATGAAAATATCTACAAAGGCTGCAGGACTTTCTATAACTGCAAATCCACCACGGAGATCAAAGAGCTAACTTACTGTAATAAAATATTTTTTTTGCCTGTAATCTCTGTGAGCTCTGTGGTTAAAAATAGACTTTTTACCCTCAACGAGAATAAATACGAAGCCATCAGCTGAACCTTAAGAAAACTACATTAACCCTGGAGGAACTTCATGATTACTATCCTTCTCACCTACTCACTGGTTGGCGCGGTTTCAGGAGTCCTGGCCGGACTACTCGGCATCGGCGGCGGACTGGTCATCGTCCCCATGCTGGTCTTCTGCTTCACCTGGCAGCAGATCCCCAATGAACAGATCATGCATCTGGCCCTGGGGACCTCCATGGCCAGCATCATCTTCACCTCGGTATCAAGTTTCTGGGCTCACCACAAAAGGGGCGCGGTGCACTGGATCGTGGTGCGCCGCATCGTGCTCGGCATCTTTCTGGGAACATTTATCGGTTCCTGCTTGGCGGCCCGCATGTCCACCAACTTCCTCAAGGTTTTTTTCGTCATCTTTCTTTTCTATGTGGCCAGCCAGATGCTCTTGAACAAAAAGCCCAAACCCTCCCGCCAGCTTCCCGGCCCAATGGGCATGTTCGGCGTGGGCAATGTGATCGGCGCGTTCTCCAGCATGGTGGGCATCGGCGGCGGCACCCTGTCCGTGCCCTTTATGACCTGGTGCAATATTCCGGTGCATGAGGCCATCGGCACCTCGGCTGCCATCGGCTTCCCCATTGCCATCGCCGGTACGGCCGGATACATTTATAACGGGCTGCAAACCGCCAATCTCCCACAATATGCGCTGGGCTACGTCTATCTGCCCGCCCTGGCAGGACTCATCGTCACCAGTGTCCTCACCGCACCCCTTGGCGTCCGGCTGGCCCACAGCCTGCCGGTGCAGCGGCTGAAGCGCATCTTTGCCGTCCTGCTTTACATCGTGGGCACCCGCATGCTGGTCAGCCTGTTCTAACCCCCCTTTACCCGTATTGATCATGCGGCAAATAATGGCCAAATCTTATTGATAAAAATCATTGACACCCCATGTCGCATAGGTAAAAATACCGATTCGTCAACTTTTGCGTAAAACATAGGGTATCAAATCAACTCAAAGCGCACGGGGAGGAAATTTCGTGAAAAAATTTGCACATTCGGGATTCATGCTTTTGTTTCAGGTGGTGTTGCTGGCTCTCTTTTTCCTGACACCAACGCCGGCCTCTGCCGACCAGCTGAAAATCGGGGTCATTCTGGCTGAAACCGGCCCGGCCTCCTTTCTCGGCGGACCTGCGGTTCGTTCACTCCGCTTGCTTGAAAATGAAATAAACGGCGCCGGCGGCATCAGCGGCAACCAGGTGCAACTTATCTTCCGCGACTCCGGCGGCACCCCGGAAAAAGCCGTCTCCTTTGCCCGCCAGCTCATCGAGGAAGAAAAGGTTTTTGCCATCATCGGACCTTCAACCAGTGGCGAAACCCTGAAAATAAAGAAAATATGTGAAGATGCCGGTGTTATTCTCATTTCCTGCGCCTCGGCCGAACTCATCGTCAAACCGGTCACCCCCTTTGTCTTTAAAACCGCGCCCACGGACAGCTTCGCCGCCCGCCGGATTTTCATGACCATGAACGAGATGTCCATCACCAGCATCGCGGTGCTCACCGGCAACACGGGTTTCGGCAAGGCCGGCAAAGACCAGATGGTAAAGATTGCCCCGGAATACGGTATTAAAATTGTCGAAAACGAAACCTATGATAAGAGCGCCACGGATTTAACCTCCCTGGTGGCCAAGATCAAAGCCAATCCCCAGGTGCAGGCAGTGGTCAACTGGTCCATTGTGCCGGCCCAGTCCATCATCGCCAAAAACATCCGCCAGGCCGGCTGGAATATCCCCATCTTCCAGAGCCACGGCTTTGCCAATATCAAATATGTGGAAGCAGCCGGAGCCGCAGCCGAGGGGATCATCTTCCCCGCCAGCCGGCTGATGATCGCCGCAAGCCTCCCTCCCGGACCGCAGAAGGATTTCCTGCTGAAATACAAGACCGACTATGAGACGAAATACGGGGAAAACGTCAGCACCTTTGGCGGTCATGCCTATGATGCCATGCTGATCCTCAAGCAGGCCATTGAAACCGCCGGCACCGACCCGAAAAAGATCCGGGACGCCATAGAGAATATCAAGGGTTTTTACGGTACAGCCGGCGAGTTTAATTTTACTGCGGAGGATCACTGCGGACTGGGCATTGACGCCTTTACCATGCTGACCGTAAAAGACGGCAAATTCGCGCCGCTGAAATAGGAGTAGCCCAGGTTGTTTAGAGAAAAAAATTGAGGTGATGTGGCGGCAGCCCATCGTGGCCAGGAGGTAGAGTCGTTCCGTAAGCGGCCCCTGCCTCCTGCGTACCCTTCGGGCTTGTCGCCTTCCCGGCTTGCACCTTCCGCATGGGCGGCTACCGATTGCGCCAACCTGTCTCGTCGATAACCGTTCCGCTTCCCCCCTCCCGCATTCTCGCGTTCAGACTAACCGCCATCTCCGCAAGCAAGTTCGCGGGGAAGGATGCATTACGCCACGGAAAGGACTTTCATATACAGCCGTTTGGTATCATGCATTGACAATGGGTTGTACGTATTGTCATTTTGCACATAAAAGTTTGCAACTTGTAATGAGATACTTTTATGACCACGACAATTTCCACTGCAGAAGCGAAAAAAAAATTTGCTGATATTGTCAACAAGGTTGCCTACGGCAAGGAACCTGTTATTTTGACCAGGCGAGGCCAGGGTGTCGCTGCCTTGATATCCATTGATGAGCTTGAATTGCTTCAGCAAATCAAAGACCATATTGACATTGAGGCTGCTAAAAAAGCCCTTGCTGAGCCAGGAGAGAATATTTCAGCCCAGGAATAAGGCGACAATGATTTTCATAAGGTGTGATCAGGAGATTATCGCCTTGTGTATGAAATTCATGGCGATCGCCTGGTCATTCTTGTGGTAAAGATTGGCCATAGAAAAGATATTTACAAAAATCTCCCATATTTTTTCCCGTTTAGATTCCGCCTTTCTATTCCCCCTCTACCAATCCCTGCATTATAATGCCAAGGTGAGCGGCGGCACTGCCTTATCGCGCCGTCCGTCTCCAACCGTGAGTTGGAATTATTCCTACCTCGCGATTTACTTACTCAAACTTCAATTCTGCCTTACAACACAACCGACCTTACCGACTGCACACTTACCTGCGCTCCCTCATTCTGCCAGCAAAGTTCTTTATGAGCGGTCCTCTGGCCCCCAATACTATTGAGTCAATAACCGTCTTATCTTGTTGTTATATTCACCACATGCTGCTACCAACGATGAAGGTGCGTCCTCTGTAAGCCCTTTTGATCTGCACAGTTCTACCAAATTAGTCACTGCCGATTGACAACCACTCTCTTTGTCTAACTTACGATAAGTATCAGTCTCATTTACCTGTTTGCCATTCAAGTAATGAATCCATGTTTCGATATTACGTTTGGGACCCGCAATAGCCACAGCCTCGTTTTCGGTTCGGAATGGTATTTGTTTAGATCCACATTCAGCTTCTAGTTCATTGATTCTATCTTGTACGCCCAAAGAATCTGAGTCGATCATAACAATTAAGGCAGTAGCTGCCCGTGGAGTTCGACGTCTATAGGCCATGAGCTCACCAGGAAAAGTTTCCCTCACCCACTGTTCTGCAGAGCCACTGGCTGACGGACTTTTCTCCACCCGGATTTCTCTTGTATTCCAACCCATCCCTTTGAGAAATCGCCTGGCAAAGGCTTCGTGTTGGGAATCCTCACAGAGAAGCACAATTCTAACGCGTCGCGTGCTCACTCCGTCCATCCTCTTGCAATTTGTCCTGAAAGCTTCAAGCCATCATCAATTAGTTCTGGCAGTTTCTTCACTCGCGTTGGCCCGAGCGGGTCACGCTCAATCCATTTACCACATTCTGGACCAAGGTAATCGATCAATTCGGGATGATGGCTGATGAGCACAGCCTGGGGGAAGCCTTCACCGCAGGCATCGTTTAGTGCCATGAGCCATGGTTGAATTTCAGGTAGAGAGACGTAATTTTCCGGCTCGTCGAGGAATACGGTGTGCCCCATATCCCGAAGGCCGAGCAGCAGCGAGTATAGGACGATAATAACTCGCTGCCCATCTGAGATTTGTTCGAAGTCGAAAAAGATTGGAGTCACCTTTTGATCTTCGCTGATGAATCCAACCTTTAAAATTTTATATTTTCCGGCATGCTCCAGCTTGAAGGCGTGGAAGCCTGGAATGGTATCGCGTAATTCTTGCGTCAACTGAAAAATCTTATCTTGGTGTTCCTGAGAGATGTACCTGTACCATGAAGCGAAGTTGGTGCCATCGCGGTTAAGCCAGCTTGATTCTTCGACACTTTCCGATTTCATGGCCTTGGGCTGGAGGCTAACGACAAATAGCATTTCTACCCATTTTTTGAACCATGTCAGCTTCTTATTGTCCGGTCTCGAAACGATAGTGGCCAGGGCCGAAACAGACCAATCAAAGGAATATATCGGTCCAGGTTCGTGATCATCGTGATAAAGCCTCACATCGCCTTGCTTGAACTCGAACAGCGGCTTGCCGTTAAATAGTAGATATTCGAGTTCGATACGCTCCTTCTTCATATCTGGATTGTGCGAAATAGCCAGCTTGTAGGAAAACAAACCATACTCGCCCTGTACGTCGAGTTCGAAGGATTGTTCAGTCTTGTTAACCCACGCGGTAAGATCCTCCAGTGGGAAAACTTCGCTAATTTTGGCATTATCCACGAGCAGGTGGCGAATCCTGAAAATCAAATCAAAAAGTGTGGACTTGCCACCCCCATTCCCCCCCATCAATAATGTCAACTCGTCGAAATTTATTTCGAAGTTGACTAGACAACGATAGTTATTTGCATATAATCTTTTTAGCATTGTGCTCCTCCATCGCCCTTCCGGGTAGTTAATATGCGCGTATAATAAGATGTTTAAGCGTGTTTAATTAGATGGCACAATAAGCTTGTCAGTCTCACTGAGAAACAAAACAACTCTCATTATTCGTTTTTCAAATCAACTCTAATGTCTTTAATATTTTGATGTTCTTGCGCCACCAGCTATATTTTCACCTCCACGCAGATCCCAAATGGGCTTTCAGCGGCTTTCAATACTCTCAATCTTTCCTGCCCAATACCGGGGCTGAGCCGCCGCGAAGCGGTCGGTTTCGTGCCCCGGTATTCTCCCGGTGCGAAGCGCCAGGAGAACCAGTTATTAGCTAGACGGATATCCATAGCACAGATTTTTTTATCCGGCCAAGACAAAAAACAAATCAACGTAACTATAAGTTTTCATTACGTTTAACATATGCATACTATGCAATTCTTTGAAAACAATTTTTCACGGCTTAATAGTAATATCCATCATCTGCCCTGTCTTCTGGTCCCGGCAGCGCACTTCCGCCCTGACCAGGCCGGGCGGGATCGGCTCGGAGAGTTCCATGGTGATGCGAACGCTGCCCGGCTTCACCTTTTTGATCAACCATTGCACCTTGCCTTTTTTTCTGTCAAATTTTACCAGGCTGGGGGAGGAGCTGATGATATCCACCTGGGCGGACAGGAACTGGTGGACGATGAGATTGCTTGCGGAGGGTCCCTTCACATCCAGATCAAGGATGATATTTTTACCGGCGGAAGAGATATATCTGCCGCTCACCAGATCCTCGGCAGATGCCGTCCGCACGGCAAAAAGACTTACGCAGGCCAGCAGCATCACCAACACGAACATCCTCTTTTGCTGACAGATCATGATGACCTCCTTCCTGTCATTTACCATACATGAGAGCCGGCTCCATGTCCTGCCGGTAGATTTCGCACCGCAGCGTTGTGACTCTGTTCCATCCGGTATCATCAGGGCAGCACCTCGAATCTTTTCTTTTCCGCATTCCACACATAGCCTGAGCCGAGCCAGATTTCCTCAATCTGGTCGATATTGAGGGCCAGACCTTTTATTTCGCTGAACTCATCATACACCGTGAGAATTTCCTCATCGCTGATACGGCCGTCAGCATTGGTGTCGGCCCAGTGGAAATTGGATATCTGCACCGTGGAATCGCCGCTGACATCTATCTGCTGTCCGGCTCCCTTGGGCAGGGCCACCTTGCCGGCAAAGGACACGTTGCCCTCCTGCTGTCCGACCTTGACCATATAGGCAAAGATCTGGCTGCCATCAATTTTTTTCAGCCATTTCAACTCTTCGGTTTTGGCATCATAGGCGGAATAAGGAGGGACGGCGGACAGCAGCACCGCTGTTTTCGGCAGATTCTCCCTGACAATCAGGGAAAGTGGCATGGTGGAATTACTGGCAACCGTGATGGCCACCGGGAAGGGTTGACCGGCCACAGTATGTTTGGGCAGCAGGCGGCTGGCGGTTATGGTGAACTGTTCGCCGGCCGGATAAAACCACCAGCCGAGACCAGCCAACAGGGCCAGGAGCAGCACCCCGGCCACGGCAAATTTTGTCCCGGACTTTGGCTTGCCGGCAGGCGGAACCGGTGCGGCGGCAGCCGTCGCAGCCAATTGTTCATCAACGTCCTGGTCAGGGGCGGGCGCGGAATCGTCAGCAGGCTCTTCGGCAAGACCAGGCTGGGCTTCTTCCTCCTCAACGCTTTCCAGGATTTCCTCAAGATCAACTTCAAGGGCTTCGGCGAGCTTCAGACCGTTTTCTTTTTTGATAGTCGGATAGCGTTTATTTTCCCAGCGGGAGATCGTGTCCGTGGTCACTTCCACCGAAGTAGCAAGAAAAAGCTGGGTCAACCCTTTTGATTCCCGCAGATTTCTTACCTTGGCGCCATCTATTCTGACCATTGGCACGCCACTGGTCATCTTGCTCATATCCATTTTTTTATATCCACCAACTTTCAGTTAATTTTGCAGCCCCCATCATAAACAATTCTATTGCAAACGCGCCACTGGATTTCGCACCTTTTTCAGCACATGAAAACCCTGTTGGCCGCAAAAAAGAAATTATCCTGCGCAAAACATTATGTCGAGTTGCGGGTTTTGTCCCGCAGCCCTTGTGAAATCTCACAGTAAACCTATTGATTTTACTGGGATGTCTACCAGACATCGGCCCGCTTTCCGCCCGATTCAGCCCGATGTCCTCTATTTTTTCCCAAAGCTGTGCCGTACAGTTTAGTCAAACGCCGCAACTTCCACAGCAATACAAAAAATTTGTTTTCAAGCCTAAAGGAGGAAAAGATGAACAAAAAATCTGCCCACAAAAAATACAGCCTGCGCAACTTGCTCGGTTCAGCCTGTGCTGTTGCCATGCTGCTCGCCCTGCCGGTGCAACTACTGGCCGGCGAGGCAACTCCCCCAGGACAGATACCGGAGAAGATCACCATCAATGTCCAGACAAGCTGCCCGCAGATCGCAGATCTTGACCAGGACAAGAAAGAAGTGAAGGAATTCAGCCACAAGCTCCATGCGGAGAAATATCTGCTCGGCAAGAGCGCCTTTGCCGCGCACCCTTACACCGATGCCTTCACCTGCGCCGCCTGCCATACAGGGGCTGAGTCACCTGAGGCGATTACCGGTGCCGACAAATGCGAACGTCTGACAGCGGCAATCGAGAAAGAAGGCGGCCCGAAAAAATACAAAGAGATGATGCACGCCGTCTGCCAGAATTGTCACAAAAATATGCAGAAAGCAGGTGAAAGCAAGTCAGGACCGGCAAAGTGCAATGAATGCCACAGCAAGTAACATTACAGCACAGAAACACAAACGGAAAAAAGGAGAAACACCATGAAAAAGATCACCAGCACCCTCTTGGCCATCGCATTTGCTCTCAGTACCGCAGGAGCTGTCTTTGCCGCCAGCGGCAAATGCACTGTAGTAGCGGTTGACGACAACAAAGTGACTCTGGACTGCGGCAGCAATGCCGGGGATTTTCCGGTGGGCACCGATGTGAAGATTAAAAGCGAAAAGAAAAAGGCTATTGAAGGCTGCTAGACACTTTCCTTAGTGTTTTTTGGCAGACGTGGGAGAATAACTGCCGTCGCTGTCCGTCTCAGAGGGCAGCGACGGCATGGCCTCTCCCTCCTTGTGGACCACCTGCGCCAGCAAATCGGTGGTCATGAGAAAACCACAGGCCCGGCAGCGGAATTGACCGCTGCCGGCTTCGACTTCTTCCGGTGGAAAAGAATAGCGTTTTCCGCACTCCTCACAAAATACAAGCACGGTTTTACGACTCCTCAGCTATTTTATTTTTTTCTATGACTTCCAACAGTTCCTTGCGGAGTTCATCCACTTCCCGGCGGACAATCAACTTGACAGTCTCCTCCATTTCCGCGGACAGTTCCCTTTTGGGCTCGGCAGCGGCCCGCTCTGCGAGTTCGGCAACCACCTGCTCGTGCCATTTGCCATAATCATGCACCGTCTCCAGATGGGAAGCCAGCAGGTTCTTCTGGGGCTGCATGGTAAAAAGGGAATGGGCCAGTCGGTCATAGACGGTTTGCAGCATATTGCGCGACAGATCAACGGCCACATCACCATGACTGACAAGATGGCGGCCAACGGCGCCAATCACCTCCATGAAGAGAGACACCGAGTAATGATCCGGATGTTGATTGCGCAGACTGGCGATTTCCTCGGCCAGTTGCTTTAACAGCGTGGCCGAGATGCCGTATTTCATGTTCTGAATAATTCTGGCCAGCTTATCGACGGTGATCTCCTCTTCCTCCATACGCTCAACCGGTGGCGTCGGTTCGGCCGCCTTTTCTTTCTTTACCTCAATCTGCCCAAGGTCTACTTCCACCGTCTCAGCGGCGTGGGTTTCCTTCTCAGCTTTGGCTTCTGTAATGGAAAAAGCCAGCCCGTCATCGGCAAAGAAATCATCAAGCAGGCTGTCGGCCTCCGGGAACTCCTCATCATCAACCCTGGCCAGCACGACCTCCTTGGCATCGGGACCGGCCACTCCGCCCACAGAGGGCATGGCCGGCGGCGCCGGCGCTGCGGCCGGGGCCCGGTCATCGGAAACCATTTCCTGAAAGATGGTATTAAACGCCCCGTCAACCGCCTGATCTTCCTTCTGCTCCATCAGATCCCTGATGGTACTCCCCCCCTGGCCTGCGCCGGATGGGGCTTCGACTCCGGTTTTTTTCACCGCGGCAACCGGCTGGCTTTCCCGCCCCGGCTCTTTGCGCCGTTTTGCCAGCTGAGTCTTTAATTTGTTATATTTGTCCACCGCGGTACGCACCAGGACGATCTTGCGGCCATCATCCATGCTCTCATCGGTGATCACCGTTTCCAGAGTGGCAAATACGTCCGGCAGCAGCTTGATGGCATCCGGATGAGCCTTTTCCCTGGCCTTCTTGATATACTGGCCCAGGGTACCGATGACCTGCAGACAGACAAGCAGCGGCTTTTTCCCGGCCCATTGCTCTTTCAACGGCTCGATTGTCCGGGTCAGATTGTCCATGACCTCATCGGTTATCTCCCACTCAATTGCCAGAATGGCGGCTTTCAAATCATTTATCTTTTCTGCGCCAGTGCTCATGAATAATCTCCTATTGCAATTCTTTGCGGAAAGAAATGAGCGTCATGGAGATAATCTTTTTCAGGGTTTCCACCACATTATCTCCGGCCAAGGCGCTTCCCACAAAATAGGGAACCCTCAGTTCCTGATTAAGATCCTGCTCCATTTCTTCAACGGTAAGTAGGGGGATCCCCTGGTTTTGCAGGTCAATCTTATTGTATTGCAATACAAGCGGAATCTTAAAGGCATCCTTATTATGACTGAGCAGATTTTCCTTCATCTGCTCCAGGGACTTCAAGTTGCTGTCCCTTCTCTCCTTCTGCAAATCGGCCACAAAAACAATGCCGTCCACCCCTTTGAGCACCAGTTTGCGGGTGGCGTTATACTTGACCTGGCCGGGAACGGTATAAAGCTGAATCTTGATGTCAAAGCCATGGATCTTGCCGATATCAACCGGCAGAAAGTCAAAAAAGAGGGTCCGATCACCGTGAGTTTTAATACTCACCATTTCGGTTTTGATGCGCTGCTTGTATTTTTTGTTGATATAATCAAGATTGGTTGTCTTGCCGCCCCGTCCGGGACCGTAATAAACGATCTTAATCTGTACTTCTTTTTTCTTTACATTGATAAATCCCACAGGTTACCTCTCACGCAATCATCTGCCCCAGATTAATCTTATCTTATCGATGACCTCTGTTGTCTTCAGCCGCAGAAAGCCCAGGGAAACATCCTGGCCGAAAATACAGATGAGCAGAATATCCTCATTGACCTTGCTGAAATGGATACTCTCATTTTCTCCCCGATGGAAATGCAGGGAAAACTGCTGCTCCCCCACCAGTTTGGCCATGGCATCCACCGCCGCGAAATTCCCCGCAGCCAACGCTGCAAAGGAAACCACATCAAAGGAGCAGCGGCCATTATCCAGCTGGGCAATGGTGTTGCCGGCCACATCGATGATAATTGCACAGTGCACTCCTATTGAAAGGAGATCTTCCTTGAGAACCACATCTATCGTTTCCAACTGTTCCTGAGAAACATTGTACATTGATCTATCCTTTACGCGAAAATCACATTTTTATTAAAAATTATCTTCTTATTATGATGCACAAAGTGAAGCAAAAATGTCGAGCAGAATTTCACATCAGACAAGTGGTGCGACAATCTGGGCCATTCCTTCATGCAGCCTTCTGATCATACCGGCAGGCGGATAGCCTCTGACGGCCTTTGCGGTCAGATTGTCAATAAATAAGGCTAGTTCAGCGATTTCAGCGGGACTGTAAGCGATAACCGCCACCTCATAGTTGAGAAACAGACTGCGCAGGTCCATGTTGGCCGAGCCGATCATGGCCAATTTGTCATCCATCACCATGACCTTGGCATGCACCATGCCGTCGGGATAGAGCATGATGCCGGCGCCGGCCTCTTCAATATTGCGCAGATAAATGCCCCGCACCAGATCAGCCAAGGGATGATTTGATTTCTCCGGGATGATAATCCGCACATCAACCCCACGCCGGGCGGCAATGGCCAGCCCCTGGGTCAGCGCATCATCCGGCACAAAATAGGGGGTCACGATCCACAGCCGCCTCTGGGCCGCAAAGACCGCGGACAGAATTGCTTCGTACAGCCCGTCATGGCGGCAATCCGGGCCTGAAGGCACCACCTGCACTATGCCCTGTCGCTCAGCATCGACAGCATGGGTTGCGGGAAAATCCTTAATGGGCAGTTCCTCACCCCCGGCAAAGGACCAGTCGGAGCGAAAAAGCTCGACAAAGGGACGCACCGCCGGGCCTTCAATGGCAAAGGAGATGTCCTGCCAGTTCGGCGAATGCGGATCAGGGTTGAGGTACTCATCCGCAATATTGGTCCCCCCGGCCATGAGCAGCCGCTCGTCCGCCAGGGCGATTTTCCGATGATTACGCAGATTGGTGCGCCCCCGCAGGGGATGATAAAATACCGGCATGAAATAGGCAAATTTTCCGCCGGCACGGGCAAGCGGCTGGAAAAACGCTGACCCGGTTTTCAGTGAACCAACCCCGTCAAGCAGCAGCCGCACCCGCACCCCCTGTCCGGCCTTTTGTGCCAGCCTGTGGATGATGTCCCGCCCCGTTGCGTCGTTAGCGAAAACATAGGTGGAGATATAGAGACTTTCCCTGGCCCGGTCGATCAATTGCACCAGGCAATCATACGCCTCCCGGCCTGAGCGGCAGAATTTTACTTTATTGCCGAGCATGGCGGCCGGAACATTATGGGAACGCAGGGCACGGTCCACAGACGACGCCTGGGACAGCGGCAGGATATGGTCTTCATTGAGTTGCACGGTCATTTTCCGCCGGGCGATCCGCGCCATCTTTCTGCCGCCGAGCATAATGTACAGGGGAATGCCCACATAGGGCAGCAGGATCATGGCCAGCAGCCAGGAAAGGGCGCTGGACGGAGCACGCCGCTGCTGGAGCATATGGCCAATGGCCGCAACGGCAAGCAGAACGCCGACAATCACCGCCAGATGCGATTCAAGAAAATGTCCCATCAAAACTCCTGATGTCGTAACGTCATTGCAAAAGATTATGCCGACTGCTTGACGCGCCTAAAATACTTCACGTACTTGAAATACTTGAAGTTGGCCAAGTGACTTGAGGCCCTAAAAAATTTTCTCTGTTCTCTGATCAGAAAGCACCATAACTTTAAGTACTTTATACCCTCAAGGGGCACAAGGGCATTTTAGGCATTTCAAGTACTCTGAAGAATCTATCTTATATCCTGTTCTATCATTTCATAGCAAGTCCTGGAAGCCGATAAGACAAAAACAGCAGGGGGCAGCAGCGGCGTACCGATCCGGGAAATGGCAACTCAAGCCTTGGCCAGCCCGAGGAAAAAATCAATAATCCCCTGTGACCATGCTCTTCCCGACCGCTTTAACCTTGACTTTTTTTGGCCTCAGATCGCATCATAAAACTACGGCATGGGTTGTGACCATAAAATCCCGGTATTGAGCATGGCCTTCATCACACCTTTTCTCCACTAAAGGACTTATTATGCAGGAACTGAGAAAATTTGTCGCACCGGAATTTGTTTTCGGCTGCGGCTCCCTGAATCTCGCAGGTCGATATGCCATCAATTTCGGTGCCGAGAAGGTGTTGATCGTAACCGACCCGGGGGTCATTGCCGCCGGCTGGTGCGGCAAGGTCAAGGACGTTCTTGATGCCGCGGGGATCGCCAGTGTTGTCTTCTCCGCGGTCTCCCCTAATCCCCGGGCCGAAGAGGTGATGGCCGGAGCTGAATTCTACCGCAGCCACGGCTGTGATGTCATTGTTGCCGTGGGCGGCGGCAGTGCCATTGACTGTGCCAAAGGCATCGGCATTGTCAGCATGAACCGCAAGCACATCCTGCAATTTGAGGGAATAGACAATGTCAACGTGCCCGGTCCGCCGCTGATCTGCATCCCCACCACTGCAGGCTCTTCAGCCGATGTATCCCAGTTTGCCATTATCACCAACCTGGAGGAACGGGTAAAAATCGCCATCATCAGCAAGACCGTGGTCCCGGATGTGGCGTTGATTGATCCGGCCACCACCCTGACCATGGATCCCTATCTCACCGCCTGCACCGGCATTGACGCCATGGTGCATGCCATTGAGGCATACGTCTCCAGCGCCCATTCCTCACTACTCGACATGCACGCCCTGGAGGCCATACGCCTGATCCGCGCCAATCTTCTCAACACCATCGCCAACCCCACGGACCTGGAACTGCGCAGCAGAATCATGCAGGCGAGCCTTGAGGCCGGGCTGGCGTTCTCCAATGCCAGCCTTGGCGCGGTGCATGCCATGGCCCACAGTCTCGGTGGGTTTCTGGATTGTCCCCATGGCGAATGCAATGCCATTCTACTTGATCATGTCATCTCCTTTAATTACGCAAGCTCGGAGGAACGTTATCTGAAGGTCGGCGAGGCCCTGGGCATTGATATGCGGGGCATGGCGGCAAAAAACAAAAGGACGGCGATTCTTCAAGAAATCGCCGAACTGAAACTCGCTTCAGGCATTGACAAAACACTGCGGGAAAGAGGTATTCACATCAGCGATATACCGGAACTGGCTGATAAAGCCCTGCGCGATCCGTGCCTGGTCACCAATCCCAGGCGTTTTAATAAACGGGATATCGAGGTCATCTATGCCGAGGCGCTCTGATGATGAGAAAAAATGGGCGATGATGCGTGAAAAAATTATCGGCCTGGGCGAAACATCCATCAGAAAAAGTTATTATCCCGAACTGCGGCAGAAAATCATCGAGCTGGAAAAAACCAACAGGGAGTTGGAGCTCGAAATCATCGAACGGCAACGTGGCGAGGAGGAGATCAAACGCAACTACGAAATCCAGACGATCATCAACTCACTTCTCAAACTTTCCCTGCAGGATATTTCCCTTGATGAGCTGTTTTCCATCACCATTGACAAAATCCTCTCTCTCCGCTGGCTTTCCCACCAGGAAAAGGCCTTTATCTTCCTGGTTGAAGATGACCCGGAGGTGCTGGTTCTCAAGGCAGGCACCGGCCTGCCGGAACAGCTGCCCTCCCATTGCGCCGCAGTCCCCTTCGGCAAATGCCTGTGTGGTCTGGCCGCCTCCACCGGGGAGATACAATTTGCCGACCATGCTGATGAACGCCACACCCTGCGCTCTGAAAACATGCCGCCCCATGGCCACTACGCCGTGCCGATCCTGCTGGATAACAGAACCATCGGTCTGATATGCATTTTTTTACCGGCATGGCATAAGCGTGATGCCAGAGAGGAAGAATTTCTCGCCTCCATTGCCCACACCCTGGCCGGCATCATCCAACGCAAGGTGATGGAGAAAGATAAGGCAAGGCTGGAAGAAGAACTGCGCCAGGCGTCAAAGATGGAAGCCATCGGCACCCTGGCCGGCGGCATTGCCCATGATTTCAACAACATTCTTACCTCCATTTTCGGCTTCACCGAACTGACCCGCATGGATAAGGACGATCCTGAAAAGGTCGTTAAAAATATTGATGAAATTTACCGAGGCGCCCTGCGGGCCAAGGATCTGGTCAAACAGATCCTCACCTTCAGCCGACGGTCGGAACAGCAGAAAAGAGCCTTCCAGCCGGCCCTGCTCACCAAGGAATGCCTCAAGCTTCTCCGTGCCACCATTCCGGCAACGATTGAGATCAGGCAGGATATCCGCTCCACCGGTACGGCCATGGCAGACCCCACCCAGATTCACCAGATCATCATGAACCTCTGCACCAATGCCTATCATGCCATGCGGCATACCGGCGGAATTCTGACCCTTACCTTACACGACATGGAAATCAGCAAAGAGGATTCCGACTTCCCCGGCCTAGCCCCGGGACCATTCATCAGGCTGGAAGTCAGCGATACCGGCATCGGCATGGGTAAAGAAACCTTAAGTAAAATTTTTGAACCCTATTTTACCACCAAGGAGATCGGCGAAGGAACAGGTCTGGGCCTGGCCGTGGTGCATGGCATTATCCAGGGCCATAACGGCCACATCACTGTTTCCAGCGAACCGGGAACAGGCACCACTTTTCATGTCTTTCTACCCCGCATGGACGGAAATATGGCGAAACCCACCTCCTTCCTTGAAGACTCTCCGGCCCAAGGGGGGCAGGAACACATTCTGATCGTCGATGACGAAGCAAACATTGTCAAGATCGCCAAAGAAATATTCGAGGACAGCAGTTATCAGGTCACGACCCACAGAACCGGCACCGAAGCCTTAGAGGATTTCCAACAGCATCCGGAAAAATATGACCTGCTCATTACCGATATGGCCATGCCCGGCATGAACGGAGTTGATCTGGCCCGGCAGGTAATGGAGATCAAACCGTCCATGCCGGTTATCCTCTGCAGCGGGCACAGCGACATGGTGAACAGAGAACAGGCATTGGCCATGGGCATCAGAGCCTATGTCGCAAAACCTTACTTCATGAGTGAGATATTGCGCACCATCAGGAAAGTACTCAACCGGAGCAATTATGAGTAAAGAGCCGACCCTCTTATGTATAGATGACGACCCACCCATCCTCAAAATGCTGGCAAATTATTTTACCAGAAAGGGATTTCAAGTCTTTCCTGCCGAAGACGGAGAAATCGGCATCGAGCTGTATCAAAGCCTGCAGCCTGATATCGTGCTCGTTGATCTGAAAATGCCCAGGGTTGATGGCTTTCAGGTACTGAAAACCATCAGGCAGAACTCCCCGGACACTCCGGTTATTGTCGTGTCCGGTGAAGGCGAGCGGGCAGATGTGATCCAGGCCCTTCGTTTAGGGGCTTGGGATTACCTCATCAAATCCATTGATAATTTTGCCTTCATTGAACACTCGGTCCAGCAGGCGCTGGATAAGGCACGCCTGATCCGGGAAAACAAGGCCTATCAGCAGGGACTGGAGAAAAAGCTTTTTACCGTCATCGAAAATTTTGACGGTTTTGTTTACACCATTGACCAGGATTTCCGCATCACCTACATGAATCCGTCACTCATCATCCATCTCGGTCATGACGCCACAGGAAAAAATTGCCATAAGGCCCTTTTCAACTCAGACGAAATATGTCAATGGTGCAGTCCGGATCAGCTCCTTTACGGCCAGAGCTTTAAGCAGGAAATACAGAATCAGCAGGACGGCAGATGGTATTACGCGGTTCATTCCCCTGTGTTAAACGAGAACGGTCAGGTTACGGAAATCCAGGTTATCCTCAATGACATCACTGAGCGGAAAAAGACCGAACTCGACCTGAGGGAACGGGAGGAATATCTGCGCAAGGAAAATATCCGCCTCCGCTCCTCCCTGGCCGATCGCTACAAATTCGGCTCCCTTGTTGGTAAAAGCAAGCCCATGCAGGAGGTCTACGAGACCATCATCAACGCGGCCGCCTCCGATGCCGGCGTTATCATCTACGGCGAAACAGGATCCGGCAAGGAACTGGTCGCCCGGGAAATCCACGAAAACAGCGACCGAAAGAACAGAGAAATCGTTTATGTCAACTGCGGGGCGATCCCTGAAAACCTCATCGAGAGTGAATTTTTCGGCTACAAGAAAGGCGCTTTTACCGGGGCAGGCAAAGACAAACACGGCTTTCTTGATCTGGCGGACGGCGGCACCCTTTTCCTGGACGAGGTGGGGGAAATCCCTTTAAACATGCAGGTAAAACTCCTGCGCGCCCTGGAAGGCGGCGGCTATGCCCCGGTGGGCGGCACAGAGGTGAAGAAGCCTGATATCCGCATCATTGCCGCCACCCACCGTGATCTGAAAAAGGCTGTCAAGCAGGGACTGATGCGCCAGGATTTTCTTTACCGCATCCATATTATCCCCATTCATCTCCCTGCCCTGCGCGCCAGAAAAGAAGATATCCCCTTGCTGGTGGAACATTTTCTCAAGGAATACGATCCTGACAGGGTTCCGCCCATCACCGCCGAGATACACAGAGCCTTGCAGAGCTATGATTGGCCCGGCAATGTGCGGGAGCTGCAGAACACGATCAACCGCCTGGTAACCTTGAAAAAACTTGATTTCCTCGGCCTGGATCTTGCCGCACAATCACCTGGGGATATGGGTGCCGGCCTGGAGATCGACTACCAGGGCAAGTCCCTCGGCACCATCCTGGAAGAACTGGAGAAAGAGGTTCTGCTGAAAATTCTGGCACAAGGCGACTGGCACCAGGGCAAGGTAGCCGCATCCCTGCAGATTGATCGGAAAACCCTTTACCGCAAGATGAAACAGTTCGACATCGATCGGACACCCTTGAAAAAATAGGGCATTTACGCCCCATATCGGCCAACCTTGCCCCACTCCTTACAATTCCTTTATTTTCAATCAGTTAAAACAATACCTCCCCTCAGGAAAGGGCACTTATGCCCCAAGCGATCATTTCCCATCCCATTGCAACTAACGAAATAAATATTATTATTTCAGCAAGTTATAGCACAATTAGTTAATGGCACGCTTTTTGAATTTATTTTACAGTGGCTGTCACACCGATTGTTATTCTTTTTTTGTGGAGGGCAGGATAATGGCTGCAGTTTGCAAGCGAACAGAAACCCGGGCGACTTCACCGGCCCGGCGATTAAATGCGCTGGTTGTCGATGATGACGAACAGATCCAGCGTATGCTGCGCCGGGTTTTCGGACAATGCAAATATGACGTGGACATTGCCGAAACGTGCCAGGCGGCCTTGGGCAAGGCCGTGGCCGGCATTTACGACCTTGCCCTGGTTGATGTCAATCTCTCTGACGGCAACGGGCTGGATCTTATCGAACCGATCAGAAAATTCTCGCCACAAATTGAAATCATTTCCATGACCGGCGACAACCCGCGAGCCATTGAGGCGAAGGCGAGAAAGCACAAAGTGGCCTACCACCTGATCAAGCCGATCGATTTCCAGGAACTCATTTCAGTGCTGACGCATATATCGCGAAGACTACAACAGTCCCCCTTCCCCTCATCTCTTCCAACAGTGACAGGAGCCTGATATGTTTAACCTGAACAATCTCAAACTATCGTTCCGCATGCTTTTTATCGGATTAATTGTCGTCATTACCTTTACCGGAATTCTGGTGGCGGGCTACTTCGGACTCAAGTATGAAAAATATGCCGCCAAGAATGTGAAAACCCAACAGGTGGTCGAGACCGCCTGGGGGGTGATCGACCACTATGCCAAACTGAGCAGTGCCGGAACCATTTCCGAGGAACAGGCCCAGTCCGCAGCAAAAGACACCATCAGAAATATGCGTTACGATCAAAATGAATATTTTTTTATCAATAACACCAGCGGAATCAGCATCATGCACCCCATGAAACCGGAACTGGAAGGACAGGATCTGAGCGGTATGCCTGATACAAACGGTAAAAAACTTTTTGCCGAAATGGCGGATATCTGCCGGCAAAACGGCAGTGGTTTTGTCGATTATTACTGGGAGAAGCCGGGCGAAAAGCAGCCATCACCGAAGATTTCCTTTGTCAAGCTGCATCCGGCATGGAACTGGTTTGTCGGTTCCGGGATTTATGTTGATGATGTACAACAGGAAATGGCCCGCACCTTCTGGGTCATGCTGATCGGCGGCTCATCGCTTCTGAGCACTTTAATGCTTCTTGGTTTTTTTGTCACCCGCTCCATCGTCAAACCCATTAATCAGATAACTGACGAACTCAATCAGGCCGCCGTAACGGTTGCCGATGCCTCCAGCCAGGTTTCCAGCAGCAGCCAGATCCTTGCTGAAGGGACATCCGAACAGGCTGCCGCCCTTGAAGAAACCTCTTCCTCACTGGAAGAACTCTCATCCATGACCAAGCAGAATGCCGGCAATGCCCGGGAAGTGAACGCCTTGATGACGGAAACAAAAAATGTTGTCAGCCGTTCCAATGAATCCATGGCGGAATTAACCGTTTCCATGCACGACATTGCCACGGCAAGCGAAGAAACCCAGAAGATCATCAAGACCATTGACGAGATTGCTTTCCAGACCAATCTCCTGTCACTTAATGCCGCCGTTGAAGCGGCCCGCGCAGGAGAAGCGGGAGCAGGCTTTGCCGTTGTGGCCGATGAGGTGAGAAATCTTGCCATGCGGGCCAGTGAAGCGGCAAAAAACACCAGCGAAATGATTGAAAAATCGGTTAACAGAATCCATCACGGTGCGGAACTGGTGAAAAAATGCAATGCCGACTTTGCTGAAGTTTCCCAAGGTGCGGAAAAAGTGCATAAACTGGTTAATGAAATCGCAACTGCTGCCGCAGAACAGGCCCAGGGAATCAACCAGATCAGCACAGCAGTCAGCGAAATGGACAGTGTCACCCAGACAAATGCCGCCAATGCTGAAGAGTCAGCCGCTGCCTCGGAGGAGCTCAATGTCCTTTCCGTTCAATTAAATGATACGGTGAAAAGACTGGGGAAAATTGTTTCCGGCAACATCGATGAAACAAGAACAGCGCAGACACACTCTCTCCATAAAAACTCAGCACAGAAAGCGGGTCGGCCAAGCAAGCGTTTAGGCGCACCAGGCAAAACAAAGAATACTGATGCCTGGGATTATCAAAATTTTTAAAATACTTGGGCATATGTGAGCATTTTTCATTTTTTGCCGTGACACAGAGATCGGGCGAAAAGCCAATTATTCAAGATGCCCATCAGCCAATGCAGCTGCCCTTGGCTGCTTCATTGGCTCTTCGGCTCAGGGGGTCAGTTGCGCCACATTCTCAGAATCAAACGCAACGTTTTTCTTCTCTTTTTTACTCTGATACATCGCCTTATCAGCCAGCGCGAGAAACTGCTCAACGGAACATGGATTCTCCGGATCATAGCGGACAATGCCCACACTCATTGACAGCCCATAACGGCGGTCCGGTTGTTGGTTTCTTTCAGCAATTTGCTGCTCAAGGCGGTGCAGAACAGGATGATCGCAGCACGGCTCGAAGCTGCTGAACATGAGGACAGCGAATTCGTCGCCTCCCAGTCTGCCTATCCCCAACACATCGGATTTGCGGAAAGTCCTTTTCAGCACATCCGCCGCTTCAACCAGGGCCTGATCGCCGGAATCATGGCCGAGACTGTCATTAATTCCCTTCATATTATCGAGATCGGCGTAAAGGAGATAGAGCGACTCCTCCACTCTGTCCACCAGTAGCAGGTGTTTATCAGCCACGGCAAGAAAACCCCGGCGATTGAGTAAACCGGTGAGTTCATCGGTAACTGACATCTCCTTGAGTATGTTCTCCATTTCCTTGCGCTGGGAAATATCACGGAAGCTCTCGACAATGCCTATCAGCTCACCTTCCCTATCGTAATAGGGAAAGGCGGCGACAATGCAGGGTAACACCTTGCCGTCCTTTCTTTTTAATGCCTTTTCGCTCTCAACATATTTGGCTCCATGCAGGATCTTTTGCAGCGAACAATCCGGGGTATGGCAGACGGCGTTTTCAAAGGCCACATGGCAGGGCATGCCGATCAATTTCTCCTCAGATACCCCAGCCATCTGGGCAAAAGTTCGGTTGGCCCGCTGTATGATGAAATTCCGATCCACAACCCGTATGCCCTCTGCGGCGCAATTCAACACCTGCAGCAGTTCGGCATTGGTATTTTCCAGGGACACGGAAGCCTTCCGGTGCTCGCCCATTTCATTTTTCAGATCCCCCAGGGCCTGCTGAAGCTGCTCTGTCCTTTCCGCAACCCGGACTTCCAGCTGATCGTGGGCGCTGCGCAGCAACCGCTCGCCTTCTCTAATTGCGGCTATGGTATTTTCGGTGAGATTGATAATCAGGAAAACAAAGAGAGCACCGCCGAAAAAGACCACGCCGGTAACCAGTTCAGCGGATAAATCAATCTGCCTGAGCTGTCCCACGATAAATAACAGATAGCCGCCGAGAAAAAACAGCATCAGCCCGAACAATACCCGCCATTTGGTCAGAAAGGCAGCAGGCACATCCCTGAGCAGGTGCAGGCTGAAATAAATCGAGGCCAGCAGAAAACCCGCACCGACGAAAACCATAATGACAGACAGGAGCTGAACGGTATTCATAGGCGTGGTTTATTTCAAGATGTCGTAATGTAATTTCAATGGGTTATGCCGAGATATCCGATTCTATTTCAATACCTGTGGAGTGCATAAAGCATTTCACAATCTGCCGAGATCAGATTGCCTGCATCTTCTTCACTGCTACAAAAAGAGTAACTATCCAGGCGCAGCAAGTAAAGTTTTTTCAAGAAGAAAGCATTATTAACAAATGGAACCTGTCCAACCACAGATGGCTGCCAATGTTCGGATGAAGGCCTGGCGGAAGTTCAATAGAGACGACGGAAGGCGGAGGCCTTGATCACGGCGATCACATCCGCGCCCTGGCGGATGTCGAGTTCACGTACAGACTCGGGCACAATCTGACAGATCAGGTGTCCCCCGCCGCAGGCAAGCTCGACGCCGATGCGGTTGCCGGCGCCGAAGATCCCGGCAACCCGGCAGGGCAGAATGTTGCGGGCACTGCTGGCCTCGGGATGACGCTTGAACAGGGTAATATCCTTCGCGGCCAGCTCAAAAACATTATCGCCGGCCGCACCGGACTCGGTGAGGATAAGGTCGGTTCCCCCCCAGCGGTAGAGCCAGAGGTCGCCGTGGGGGCGCGGTCCGCTCAGGGTCAGCAGGTTGGCGTAGCCACGGCTGCCCGTTACCAGACTTCTGCGGGCCAGCTCCTCGGCTGGCAGCCGCTGTTGCATATGGCCACCCTCAAAAACCAGAACCTCCTCAGCCATCAGGCGCATTTCATGCAGAGAATGGCTGATAAAGAGCAACGGCACGGCAAATTCGCTGAAGACCTTCTTCAGATAAGGAATGATCTGAAATTTCAGTTCTTCATCCAGCCCGTTCAGCGGCTCATCCATGAGAATCAAACGCGGACAGGCGAGCACGGTGCGGCCCAGGGCCACCCGCTGCCGCTCCCCGCCGGAGAGCAAGTTGACGCCCCGCTCTAGCAGGTGGTCAATCTGCAGCACCCTGGCCAGGTCCTCAGGATCAATCCGACGTTCCACCTCGGGCGTACGCTTCCAGCCGTAAAGCAGATTGCGGCGCACGTTCATATGGGGGAAAAGATGGGCGTGCTGAAAGACCACTCCGATGCGGCGTTTTTCAGGGGGCACGTTGATGTGGCGGGCCGAATCAAAAAGGGTATCGCCGGCCAGCTCAATCCGGCCCTCATCAGGTTCAAGCAGACCGGCTAAGAGATGCATGAGGGTGGATTTGCCGCTGCCGGATGGCCCGAAGATGCCGCAGCGATTTTCCGTCAGAGAAAAGGCGACATCCAGCTGGAATTCGCCGTATTTTTTGCGCACCGAGACATTCAGGTTCATCGGGTCGCCCTCTGTCTGAATTTGCGGGATACGGATTCGTTGGCCAGCAGCACCACAAACGAGATGATAATGGAGACGAGGCACAGGGACAGGGCCATGCGGTCGCCGCCGGGTGTATTGGTGTACTCGTAGATGGCCAGGGGAATGGTCTGGGTGACGCCGGGGATGTTGCCGGCCAGGATGATGGTGGCGCCGAATTCCCCCAGGCTGCGGGCAAACATCAGGGTCATGCCGGCCAGCACGGCCCGGCCGGACAGAGGCAGGATAATGGTGAGCAGGGTGTCCCACCAGCGCGCCCCCAGGGTCCGGGAAGCCTGGAGATACCGCTCATCAATATCCTCCATGCCGGTGCGGATGGAACGAACCAGGAGCGGAAAACCGACCACCGCCGAGGCAATCACCGCCCCCTTGAGGGTAAAGATAATGCGGATGCCCAGGGACTGAAAAACCGGTCCCATCAGGCCTGATTGGCCGAAGAGCAGCAGCAGCAGATAGCCCACCACCACCGGCGGCAGCACCAGGGGGAGATTCACCACCCCCTCGATCAGAGCCTTGCCCGGCAGGCGCACAAATACCAGAAAATAGGCCACCACAAAGCCGAACGGCACGGAAATCAGCGTCGCCGCTGTGGCCACCTGGGCCGACAGCCAGATGGCCTGCATATCCTGGGGAGAAAGGTTCAGCATGGTTTAATCTCCTGCATACATCCTGTTCATTATTTTACGGCCGTCCCCGCCGCCGGGGTGCCAAAGCCGTATTTTTCGAGAATACCGATTGCCGCAGGGCTGGCGAGAAAGTCGTAAAAGGCGCGGGCCGCACTGTTTTTCTCCCCCTCAACCGTCAGCCCCATCGGATAGGAAATGGGGTCGTGCAGATTGGCCGGTACCGTATAGAGGATAACAGCCTTTTGCACCAGCAGCGCATCGGTGCCATAGACAAAGGCCCCATCCACCTCGCCCCGATCGGCATAAAGCAGGGCCTGACGTACATCCTTGGCCATCACCAGCTTCTTTGACTCAACTAACCTGTCATATACCCCTGCTGCGCGCATGGCCTGCGCCGCATACTGGCCGGCCGGCACACTCCCGGGACTGCCGAGGGCAATGCGCTCCATGGCCTGCAGATCGTTGAGGGATTTGAGAGGTGCCCTTTGCGGGCCGATCACCACCAGGGTATTTTTGGCCAGATCCCGCACCGTTTGCCGGGCAATCTTTCCTTCCGTTTCCAGATAACTCATCCATTTGGGGTTGGCCGAAACAAAGAGGTCGGCTGCCGCCCCCTGGGCCACCTGTTTGGCCAGAGAGCCTGAGGAACCGAAATTAGGCAGCATGGTCACTCCCGGATGATCGGCCATGAACACGGCGTCAAGCTCCTTGATCGCATCGGTCATACTGGCCGCCACCGACAGATGCACCTCTCCGGCCCAAACCGGCACAATGGCAACAAGAAACATCTGCAGCACGGACAACAATAGAACTATTTCTTTTTTCATCATCTCTCTCCCTCCTTGTCTTATCAAAAATTTAGCTAAAAATTTCCCTACAAAGGCATCACCACACCCAAAGGGTGCCTTGAAAAATTAGGCATCTGGCTCGAGGACAAGGAGCGGTGAAAATAAAAAAGCACCCAAAGGGCTATAAACTCCGCAAATTAGGTATATGTGAGCATTTTTCTTTTTGACGCGACAAAGTCTATCGGGTCAGAGGGCAATTTTTCAAGGCTCCCTTTCAGCTGACCGCCAGAATGACGCTGGACGCCTTGATGATGGCCGAGGCTTCCACACCCAGAGCAAGGCCGAGGCTACGCACGCTCTCGCTGGTGATAATCGCCGTCACCGTACTGCCGCCGTTCAGATCAATAGTCACCACGTCATTGACCGCACCGTGATCAATATGACTTATGGTACCGGTGAGAATATTGCGGGCAGAGAGCTTACTTTTTTGACAATCACGGCCCACCATTACCGACGGAGCCTTGACCATGGCCAGCACCTCAATACCCGGCGCAAGCCCAAGCCGCTCAACACTGTTGTTGGTGATCACCGCAGCAACCGTATCCCCGCCTTTTAGGGCGACCTCAACAATGCTGTTTACCGTTCCCTTTCCCACGCAGACCACTCTGCCGGTCCAGACATTTCTGGCACTTACTTTCATTTCTATCCTTCGCAATGTTTTAAGAGTGTTAAAGGCCTCTTCCGGCTGATCACCGAAAAAGGTCATGAAGGCCTGCAGTTCGCGGCGCAGCATACGCACCCGCTGCAGCAACACCCGCCCTTCGTCGGTGAGGATAGTTCCGCCCCCGCCACTGCCACCTGCCTGGCGCACCACCAGTGACCGGGGGGACAGATTATTCAAGGCATTAAGCTGCTCCCAGGCTGATTTATAGCTGATGCCGACGGCCTTGGCCGCCTGATTGATGGAGCCGCAGGCCTCAATTTTTTCAAGCAGGCCAATGGCCGGGTTTTCACTGCCCGGCCAACCAAGCATATGGTGCAATCCATGGGCAGTTGCGGTTGACCGCTGCTGTTTTTTTGTATTCATTGCATAAGGACCCCAAACGAACCGTTATTCCAAACCGGAATAACGCATAATAAAACAAGGCGACTTTGTCAAGCAGCAGTGCAAGGCCCGCGCCAGCAGATTTCAGCTCATCTGCAGCAGGGCCACGAGGGATGCGTTTCGTTTGCCGATTTTCTTTGTGGCCGCGCTAATAGGCACATTTTTCTTAAAAAGACAGAAAGGACATTTATGAAACAAAATGGGCTCATCAGGTATACATAAATGTAATCCCTGGCACTCTATTGTCATCCATGTGACAAAATTGGCAGAAAACACCCCTTCATATCTCCAGAGCTGCCCCAGGCCCTCCCTTGCGCCCCGACGTCAGCCATCGCGGCGATTCACGAACCGCCCCTGCCGTAGCCCAGGTGCTATCCCAGGAATCCCGCTTTGTGCTTTCGACCGCCATCCCGCTTAAATCAGGCAGCTATCTTGATTTTTTTCTCATCCCTGGCAAATATTACACTTGCAGAATGTGATTGAAATGGGGTAAAAAAATATAGTGGGATTTAATAGATTCATCCATGCAGTCATGTGCCGAAAAGGCCGCTCCTGCCGCGTGTTCCATTTCACGGCAACAAAACCATGATTGACATGAATGCTTAGCCCCTCATCTATCTGAGCGTCGAAATTTCTCATTATTTTTTTTTATGAAACATCACCGCAGCAGGAAGTAAGAGATGCCCGTCACCTATAAATATGATCCAGGCAGCAACATCTTGCATGCCTATCAAACCGGAATTCAGACCGTTGCCGACGTTTGCGATTATTTCAAAAAAATTACCCATGATCCAACCATCCATGAAGGTTTTTTTGAGGTCGTTCATTTTTCCGATGATGTTGAGTTCGATTTTAACAGCCATACCGCCCGAATAATTCCCATTCGTTTCGCGGAAATGAAAAATAAAAAACACATCAAGGTCACTATCCTCATCGGCGCGACGCAGCTGCAATATGGCATCGCGAGGATGATGAAAAATCTTCATGAACTTTACGAGCCTGCAGATGACATCCGGGTGGTCCGCACCCAGGAAGAAGCGCAAAGAGAAATCGACAGTATCATCCTGGCGAAAAACGATTTGCTCAGGATTGCCTGCGGTTAAATTAAACTGTCGCTCACCTCCTCACTTCCCGAACAACCCCCTGCTCATCCCGGTAGATCCGCTTTATTTTTCTTCACACCCGTCCCCAAATTGCTGCCGGGTCACTCCTTGCCACCATAACGATATGCTGTGATTTATTTTTTTGCAGCTCTCCATGCATTTTATGTATACCATCATGCTGAGAATCTGCAGCCCAAGGAGGGCATACGGTGTTTTCATCAGACCTGCCTGTGTCTCCTTGCAGATTTTTGCTGTTTTTTAAGTTGCCCACATTCGGCACATCAACTATTTTCACTGAGACATGCCCCATTGCCGTCTCCCCGGAAGAGGACAAATTGGTCATGACGCCGACAAATACATTTGACTGATCAGCTTATTTTATGAAAAATGGAAAGGGAAGAAATAATCAGGGAAGCCCAATGACAAATCTTTGCCGCTGCTTATGAATTTGCCATGATTCCTACGTTTTGTTCCGGTCTTGCCGTTATTTGCCAATCCAGCGGTTAAAGAGTATAAAACAACATGCAGAGCAAAAAAAATTTCACGCAAAAGCTCACCGCCCTTTTGATATATGGCAGACCGCCACTGGTGCTCGGCGGCATGGTGTGCGCCATTGCCGTCATGTGGAACCGCAGCCTTTCCCTGTATGTGACCGGGGTGTTTCTGCTGCTGATCTCCATGAGCTTTGACGTTGTCGACGGCTGGTTCGCGGCTCGTTACCCTCCCCATGCGACCATGGCCAGCCTGGCTGACCGGGTCATGGATAAAATCGTCTACTCGATTATCTTTCCGCTTGTTGCCGTCGGCATGATGTGGCGCCTCATCTTCATTGCACCCGATCATACCCGGCCGGAAGTCCTGCATGCCATACTGGTGCTGGTGTTGTGCATCACGGTGCTGATCCGGGACAGTTTTGCCCACTTCGTGCGCGGCTGCGCAATCCAGCAGGGCTTTGAATCGGAAACTGTGGAATTCACCCGCCTGCGTACCATGGTTGCGGCACCGGTGGGAGCCCTGCTTTACATCCATGCCTTTTACCTGCCCGGCAAGGGGGAGTCGGCCATCTACGTTTTCATTTCCTGGCTGGCCGATCTGCCGCTGCGCAGCTACTTTATCATCGAAATCATCTTCCTGATTATCAATTTCGGCTCCATAGCGGGTCTGTGCAGAAAATACGGCACATTACTGCTCGATGAGGTATGCCATGAAGATGACCTGCTGCGGCGGCGCATTCTGGCCTTTTTCCCCAATGCCCTGACGGTTCTCAATGCCCTGATGGGTCTGCTGGCGGTCCTTTTTACTCATCAGGGCCTGATTCGCCAGGCATATCTGTTTCTGGTCGGCGCTGCGATCTTTGACAAGCTTGACGGCGCCCTGGCCCGCAAACTCGGACTGACGGAGCCTTCGCCCCTGCAGAAACCCGGATCGCGCATGACCCTGGGTGGCCTCCTGGATGATATTGCCGACGGCATCAGTTTCTGCCTGGCTCCGGCCCTTATTTTCTCCATGACCCTGGCCGATTACCCGGCCGCCGGACTGGATAAACCATGGCCCACCGTGGTGGCGGCGGCTTATTTTCTCCTGGGCGTGACCCGTCTCATCTATTTCACCTTCGACCGCGCCCCCATCCCCGGATTTTTCAAGGGCATGCCCACCCCGGCGGCGGCCCTGCTGGTTGTCGCTCCCCTGCTGATGTTCAGTCAGGCGACTGAAGGCGACATGGCCACGGCCCCATTCTGGGGAATTTTCTGTTTTTCCATCATGATCATCGCCTCCCTGGCCATGAACCTCTATCCGGTGCATTATCTGCATATCGGCCGTTTTATGGACAGCAATCCATGGTTCGGACGCTTCAACATGACGCTGCTGCTGGTTTTCCTCTTCACCCCCTACTTCGGCTATATCGCCCTCCTCTATCTTCTCCTCTATCTGCTGTCGCCGGTCTTCACCTGGCGCATAGACCCGAGCCGTAAAAAAGGGCAATGAGCCGACTGTCTGTCGGCCTTAAACAGCGAAGGAAAACCGACACAAAGCGGTTGATATTTTGCGATCATTAGGTCAACGAGAAAAAAACGGCACGTTTTCACGCGCAAATAAGCAGAGAGAGAGTGGTATAAGATTTTTTGATGATATTCGAACAGGGACATGGAATGCCCGGGATCAACCTGACCGGAATGTAAAGAATCCTCACTAAAGGCTCCTCACACCCCGGCCAACCGTCATCCAATGGGGCTTGTATTCAATTGATTTATGTTGCCGACCGGGGCTGCTAAAAGAAATCGTTGTCCAGAATAAGAGATGACAGGGTGACCATGCCGACGAGCTTCCCCATTTCCTCGACCGGTGCCCGCCTGATATTTGCCCGGTAAAGAAGACGGGCCACATAGCGGATATCCATATCGGCCGGTACCGTGATAATCGGCTTTCTCATGACCTCATAGACGTTCACCTCTTCCGGGGTCCGGTCGGTAATCAAGACACCCTTGATAAGGTCCTGCACAGCCACAATCCCCCAGGCATCGTCCGCGTGTCTCTTATCAACGAGCAGTGACGAGACCTTATTGGCCCGCATCTTTTGCGCAGCTTCCTTGGCCGTTGCCATACCATCAATGGTCACGACATTCTTCTGCATGACATCTCTGGCCCGGACAATAGAGTTTCTTGACAACACCATAATAACTCCCCCTTCTCATGGTAATTTACTTAATGAAATCATCTAAAAACGGGATACTCGGCTCCCGGATTATCATTTTTTCCCTGACACCCTAAAAATACTGTTTGCGCACATCCTCCTTAAAGCGCTCCATCTGACTCTCCAGGCCGATGACATGCTCCACCGCCACCACAAAGGCGATGCCGGTGCCCGGCTTGTCAAACTCTCCGGCATCACCGATGGCCTTGAGAATATCCTGGACAATATGCTCTTCCACCAGGAAGAGGACAATATCGGTCTGCGCTTCCAGGGTAAGGCCGAAAAAGGTTTTTGCTTCATTGATCCCGGTACCGCGGCCGGGAATGATGGTGGCGCCGGTCGCACCGGCCTTTTTCCCGGCATCGACGATTTTATCGGAAATTGTGGCCTTCACGGTTGCAAAAATGGTCTTAAATCGCATTGAGATCCTCCTTGGCGATCTTTTTTGCGCGGAGTTCCAACCAGTGCATATACTGGGCATACCCCATTACGGCTATAATTGGAAAGAGACTGGCAAAGGCGATGAGGCCGAAGCCGTCCAGGGCAGGATTACGGCCGGGCACAGCCTCGGACAGGCCCAGCCCCAGTGCCGCGACAATGGGCACGGTTACCGTCGAGGTCGTCACCCCGCCTGAGTCATAGGCAAGAGCGATTATGCTCTTCGGAGCAAAAAATGTCTGAATGATAACCACCACGTAGCCGGCCAGGATATAAATATAGAGCGGGGTGCCGGTGACAATGCGGAAAGCGCCGAGAGCAATGCCCACGGCAACACCAATAGCCACGGTAATCCGCAGCCCCCACTGGCTGATGGTGCCGGCGGACACCTCATTGGCCTTAAAGGCGACGGCAATGAGCGACGGCTCGGCAATGGTGGTGGCAAAACCGATGAGGGCGGCAAAAAGATAAATCCAGCCGTAGGCGGTCCAGCTTGCTCCCTCGAGAGAGGCCCCCGGACCGGCTATGAAGGCCGGATCTGACAACTGATTGGCCATAATCTTGCCCAAGGGAAAGAGGGCCTTATCCAATCCTGCGAGAAAAAGGGCCAGGCCGATAACCACATAGACGATACCCACCACCACCCTGCGGACATGGGGAATCGGCTGCCGCAGAACAAAGACCTGGAAGCAGAAGATCAAGAGGAAAATCGGCATGGCATCCCGGCAGGTGGCAAGCAGAATGTGACCAAATTCAATGAGAAATTCCATGGCTACGTTCTTCGTGTTAATGAAAGACAATTATCCCGTAGGCCATGACAAATATCATGGGCAGCAGGGAGGCAAAGGCGATGAGTCCGAAACCGTCCAGTAAGGGGTTCCTGCCCCTGATGCTTGAGGCTAACCCCACCCCCAGGGCCGCGACTAGTGGCACGGTGATGGTGGAGGTGGTGACACCGCCGGCGTCGTAGGCTATACCGACAATCTCCTCCGGCGCGATCATAGTCATGAGCATCACCATAACATATCCGCTGATAATGAGGTAATGGATCGGCCAGCCCTTCAGAATACGCAAGACACCAATGACAATGGCAAGACCAACGGACAGGGCCACGGACAGGCGCAGTCCCCAGGCATAGGTACGCAGGGATTTCCCGCCAGGTTCGATAAGGTTGCCGCTGCTGGCGATTTCCGCGGCTTCCCGGGACACGGCGATGAGGGCGGGCTCGGCCACGGTGGTCGAAAAGCCCAGGGAAAAGGAAAAAACCAGCAACCACAAGAGACTCCCCTTGCGGGCCAAGGCCTGGGCCATGGCTTCCCCCAAGGGGAATAACCCCATCTCCAGCCCCTGGACAAAGAGACTGAGACCGATGACCACGAGAAGGCCACCGAAGAGGACCTCACCGAACTGGGGCAGAGGCTGTCTGAGTACGGCCAGCTGAAAAAAAGCGATAACCACAATAATCGGCAGGAGATCGGCCAGGGCGGCCCGCAGTTTCTTGACGATTGCCCCGACAATGACGCGGGTGACATAGACCGCTCTGTTATTCCGGGCCATAATAAGGTCCTTCAACTCTCATTTTCTGCAGCATCTCTTCACTTTCGATCAGATCAGCGGTCATGAAGCTCACCAGGAATAATAAATTAATGGAAATTCGATTACTTCAAGTATAACAGCCATTTTCCAATTGTCGACCCTATTCTTGAGGGGAGAACTTATCAAAATCTTCCTATCGCTTACTATCACTTAACCGGCAAATAGTGCTGTCTGAAACTCTTCTCCGCCTCAAATAGGCCGATAAGGATCAGTTCATCACCTTCCTGCAGGGGAGAGAAGGGGTCAGGGCTGAGGTTGAGGTTTCCCTGGGAGCTGATGGCGATGACACTGCAGCCGGTATTTTCCCTGATACGGTTTTCGGCAAGAGACGTTCCGGCAAGTGAGCTTTTTACCTGCTCCCTGAAGACATTGAGCCCCTCGGCAATGGTCAGCACCTCATTGGGTTTAAGCAGATTGATAATCGTATCCGCCCCGAGCGAGGCGTAGGACATGACGAGGTCGGCGCCGGCCCGGTGCAGCTTGGAGATGGTCCTGTCCGTATTTGCCCTGCTGATAATCTGAATATCAGGACGCAGCTGCCGGCAGTAAATGGTGAGATAGATATTGATGGCGTCATTATGGGTGGTGATGATCACTGACCGGGCCTCCCTGATGCCGGCTTTGTGCAGGGTATCGATATCAGCGGCGTTGCCGTGGACATACTTTTCCGTTTTTTCGAGATGGGCCTGACTCTTTTCCACGATTTTATAGGCGATCCGGTGTTCCTCCAGGGCCTCGGCCGCAGCGCGCCCCACCCTTCCTCCACCGAGGATGAGCACATGGGCGTCTTTGCCCGGCTCAGCTCCATAGGTGCAGAAAAGTTCATCGTATTTATGGAGCTGTTCAGCGGTTCCGGCCAGCACCAGAACCATGTTGGCGGTAATGGGTGCCTGGGGATGGGGGATGGTGAACCGCCCTCTCTCCCACACCCCGACAACGGTGATGCCCGTCACCTCACGCAGACGCATTTCAGCCAGGGTCTTTCCTTCCAGGGGGGTGCGCATGGCCGGAGCCTCGGCTATGAGAAGCTGATCAAAGCGGCCGATGATATTGGTTCCCATGCTGATGCCCAGCGTCCTGCGTCCCAATGATTTTCCGAGCATCCTCATAAACTGGAACACATAGGTGCTGCCGGCAAACTCAAGAATATCGAGGGAATGCTCTTCTTCGGCATTGGTGACAATGGGGACCGATTCGCAGACCTCCCTGATGGTAAAGGAAATATTGGTGTTCATCATATCGTCGTTGGTGACTACCACCAGGGCGGCATTGTCCACCCGGACCCGCTTATAGGTCTCCGGATCGCCCGGATCACCCAAGACAACCTGATAACCCAGGTCATGATAGGCAAGCGCTTGCTGCAGGTCGGCCTCAATCAGGACATATTCGTAGTTGTACTGTTCGAGCTTCTTGATGAGATTCTGGGTGATCGGATCAAGATTTGTCAGGATGACATGGCCTTTGACGGTCTCCGGGATCTCCCGCGGCGTCCTGGCCTTGGTCTGGGCCTCCAGCCAGGGGGCGTAAAAAAATTGAATGAAGGTAAAGGGCAGAATGATGAGCATGAAAATAATACCGGTGGAAAGCACCACCATGGAGAACAGCAGTCCCAGGTCGGTATGAAAGGTGATATCGCCGAAACCGAGAGTGGACATGACGGTGAGAGTCCAATAGAACCCGGTGACCCAGCTGTATTGCCTGCCCTCAAAGCCCATGAGTACATGAAAAATGATACTAAAAAATGTGACGATTAAAACAAGCAGGGTGAAAAACTTGAGCAAGAGAAGCAAATTCCTCTTGGTCGTTCTGTTCTGGATGAGGTAGAGGATAAGTGGCGGTAAATATTTCATAAATTCCAGGTAAATATTGTCTCATGCATCATTTCTTCCCCGCCAGGGGCGACTTTAACCCTTTTGTTTTTTAAAGTGAAAACAAAAAACAGGAGACTCCTCGCTCCGAAGCAATTATTCTCTTTTATCAATAATATAAAGCCACGCGCAAGACAACTTTATACTTTGCTTTCTTCGTAGTCCAGGACCACATGCCGGGGACTGCTTCATTCCTTGGGCACCTCTGCGCCGTTTTCCTTTTTCTTTTTCCAGTTCCACAGCCCTTCGGGCATCCGCACAGTAGGAATTCTCATATCCGGAAGCTTGATTTCGGACAACTTCATATTGGGCATCTTCACATCCGAGAGCTTCTGATCAAGCAGCTCTTTGAGCCGGGCCACATGGCCGCCGCCGTTCCCGCGATCCTGCCTGGCTGCCGCAGCCAGGCGATCGAGCTTTTCCTCCCGGTTGCGCTCGACCCGATGGACAAAGGCCTCCACCCTGTTTCTCATGTGGGTGCGGCCCATGGCATCAAAGACCAGCGGCATGATCGGCACCCCGGCCGTGATCTCGGACAGTCGCTTGAAAACCGAGGTGGTAGTGGTGCCCACCAGACAGTTCAGGCAGTAAACGTTCAGGATGCCGTCCACCCCTTTATTGGCAAAATCCACATGCTTGGCCACATTCAGAGAAACGAGCAGTTCCGGTTCCCCCGGCAGAATCCCTTCCGTATAGCGCAGAATCTCCGCGGCATGGGGCTCGCTGAAATTGGCCAGACGTCCCTGGAAATTCTTCCCCACGAAACCGGCCCCCAGGTTATTGACCAGCACCCGGCCCCAGGATGACATCATATTCAGTGTTTTGCCGGCCTCCCAGAACTGGCGGGCGCGCACCTCCTGACCGGTCATGATCACGTCAACCAGGGTCGGTGACGGCCAGACCTCGCAGCCCAGCTCCTCCAGCAGGTCAAACAGTCCGCCGTTGGCCACCGGGTTGACCCGGGTGTAGACGTCACCGGTCACGGCGATCACCGGCTTGCCGCCCCTTGGCCGGGTGGGGACGGCGTCAAGCAGCTGGGCGGCCCGCATGATCCCCCGGTTGATCTTGTTGTCAAGCTGGCTCTGCAGGATAATGTCGAGCGCGGCGAAATAGGCCCGGTCCACCGCCCCCTTTTCCGTCTCATAGGGGCGCATCTCAAACCTCATTCTGCTCAGGTACTCAATCCCCAGGATGGCCTTGCCGAGCTTGAAGACAAACACCGCGCCGAACCGCTCAAACAGCTCCAGGGAATTGGCGTTGATCACCCGGACATCGTTTCTCTGCAGTCGGTCCATGTACAGCTGGATGGTGGGCACATATTGCGTGATCATACAGTTGCTTTCAAGGGTGGGCAAAAGGTAGGCGGCGCCCTCCGGCAGATCTCCGCACCGGGCCAGTTTGATCAGGTCACCGGCAATGAGCTGGAAGGGGTGGCATTGCTTGCCCCCGGAAAACTCCACCGCGGCCTCATAGGTGGAGTGATCGGGCAGAGGCAGCACCCGCGCCCTGACGCCCTCGGCCCTGATCGCCCCGGCAAAGGCATGGGCATGGTCGGAGAAATAGGGGATGATGTATTCGGTGGCTTTTCCCGGGGCTTGTTGGTGACTGACTCTTCTTTTGCGGGCAGCAGGGTTGTCTTCCCCTTTGCCCTGCGGCAGGGTGCGTCCCGCCTTTGCCCGCCAGTTTACCACCCGATGGGCAAAGGCCTCGACCCGGGTCGCCAGTCCGGCATCGGCCCGGTGCTCATCAAATTCCAGGAACAGGCTGGGGCGATCGACAAAAATCTCCTGCAGGAGGGGAAAGGAGAAGGAGTCCGGACCGCAACCGAAATTGCCGACCACCACCGGATAGATGTCAACGGCGCTGCTTATCCAGATGCCGATTTTGAGCATGCGCCGGCTGAAGGCCCAGGTAATGCTGTTAAAACGGCTGGGCAATGGACGCTCCAGAGAAGGGCTCAGCTGTTCATAGGAGATGACGTCAAATCCAGCCTTGGCAAGCTTTGCGGCAAGCGACATGTTGGCAAAACGGTCGCCGATATTGTATGGCTTACCGAGCAGCACTGCCAGAGGCTTTGTCCTTGGGCCGGCGGAGAGCGGATCGTACTCGATGCTCTTTTGATAAGATTCCAGCTCCCTTGCCGCCGCCTCATAGGCCTGGTCCGCGGCTGCCCTGTCCACCCCGAACACCTCCGCCACCCGCAGGGAGAGCTTTTCCCTTTCCTTCGCCGGCAGGTCCGGCAACAGCGGCAGGGGCAGCACATGGAGGGAATCGAAGTTGGCGGAAACCATGGAGGCCCCATGCTGGATATAGGGGCAGCTGACCCCATCCAGCAGCCGGTACATGGAAGGAATAAAGATTGCGTCAACACCCTCTTTTTCCAGGGAGGCAACATGGCCGAAGAGAAGCTTGACCGGCAGACAGGTTTCAGCCGGCAGCCGGGACATGGCAAGGGAAAGACAGTGGCTGCTCGATGGCGCGGACACCTTGACGCGGATGTTAAGCTTACGGAAATATTCCTTCCAGAAGGGATAGAACTCACGAAACAGCAGGGCTCTGGGGATACCCACCGTGGCAATGAAATTCTCCGGCTGCGCGTCGTCGCCCATCATCTCAGTCATGTCCGGCGTCATGTCTCGACCCGGCGTGAGCCCACTTATGGCGTCGGAATATCTGCCACACAAATCGCCGAAATGAAACCGCCCTTCCTGAAAATGAAACGAGCTTACCTGGCAGCGATTCTCGCAGCCCGAGCATTCGAAGATGCTCTCCCGGTTGGTGGTGGAAAAACGAAAACCCTTGAAAGATGTCGTGAAGCCCTGCTCTGTCGCGCTTTTTTCCCGGGACATCTCCATGGTCAGGGCGGCCACGCCCATTGCCCCGGAAACGCCGGGATGGCCATGCACGACAACCTCCGTCCCCTTGAGCCTGGTCTTGAAGGCCTGCACCACGGCCTGGTTCCAGGCCACCCCGCCCTGGAGCACCACATGCCGGCCAAAGCTCCTGCCCTGGGCCACCCGGTCGATATAATTCTCCACCACCGCCTGGGAAACCCCCATCAGCAAGTCGGCCAGGGGCACGCCCTGCTGGATGTGGTGCACCAGATCGGATTCCATGAAAACAGTACATCGGCTGGTGAATGGCAGCGGCCGAACGGAGCTGAGTGCCAGTTTGGCGTAATCCTCCTTGAGATCAACCCCCAGCCGCACCGCCTGTTCCTGAATAAACGAGCCGGTGCCGGCTGAACAGGCCCTGTTCATCTCGAAATCAACCACCGTGCCGCCCTGCCCCACCTGGATGAACTTGGCGTCCTGCCCGCCTATTTCAATAACCGTTTCCGCCTGGGCCGAACCCAGCCAGGCCCCCTTGGCCTGGGCGGTTATCTCGTCAACCACCAGGTCGGCTCCCACGGCATGTCCCACCAGCTTCCGACCGGACCCGGTAACCCCCACCGCGGCAATGGCCGACTCGGGGATGCTCTGGGCCAGGCTGTCCAGCACACTTTTGGCCGCAGCAAGGGGCTTGCCCGCCGTAAAGATATAGACCTCAGCCAACAGCTCGCCTGCGGTGGTCAGCGCCACTGACTTGGTGCTGATGGAACCGATATCAAGGCCGATGAACACCTTTTCGCCGGCAGTCGGCGGGCGGATCAACTGAAAGGACTCAAGGCCTTTCAGCATGCGGGCCGCCGCCTCATCCATCTCCCAGCCCCGGGTGGTAAAAAGATCACCCTGCGCCTGGTCCGGAGCGGCCTGGGCCGCGGCCCGTTCAACCGCACTCCCGTCAAGGCCGACAGAGAGCCCGGCCGAGAGCAGAGCAGCACCAAGGGCTCCTGCCATGTGCGGCATGGCCGGCCGGATGATGTCCGCCTCGTCAAGGTCCAGAATGTCTTTGAAGGCGCGGATCACCCCGTCGTTCAGCGCCACGCCGCCCTGAAAAACCACGGGTTTGATCACCTCCCGGCCCCGGATCAGATTGGCCACGTAATTGCGGGCCAGGGCGTGACAGAGCCCGGCCACGATCTGGTCCACCGGTACCCCGCGCTGCTGCAGATGAATGATATCCGACTTGGCGAACACGCTGCAGCGTCCGGCCATGGACGGCACCGTCTCAGCGGTGGCCGCCATGGATGACAATTCTTCAATGGCGAGCCCGAGCCGCTCCGCCTGCACATCGAGAAAAGCCCCGGTGCCTGCGGCGCACAGCTCGTTCATGGCATAATCATAGGGTCCTTTTTCATCGACCAGGATGAATTTGGAATCCTGACCGCCGATCTCAATGACCGAGGCTTTGCCCCCGGCAAATTGCGCCGCAGCTGTACCGTGGGCCACGATCTCGTTCACCGCAGGCATCCCCAGCATCTCCTGCACGATCTCCTTGCCGCTGCCGGTGGCCAGGGCGCCGGTGAAGGTGCTTACCCTGTTGGGCCGCAGCCATTCCTCCAAGAGCTGCCGACACAACATGGCCACTGCATCCCGGGACCGGCCCTGCACCTTACGGTAGCTCTGCCAGAGCACCCTGCCCGAACCGTCGATGACCATGCCGTCCAGACTCACTGAGCCGAGATCCACTCCGAGATAGAAACCATTGATCAGCACCTCTTCACCTCATCCCAAAAATCGTCACCTGGCCGCATCACTTTTTCTGCAAAGATGCCCAGGAGTTAGCAATTATGCGCACCCATACGGCGCCCATCCATTCATCAGTTGTGCTATTATTGCAGCAAAACGGAAAAGGAACAACTTATCAGCTCAGAACGGTTAATATTAAACAAGTGGGAATTTTCTCCCCGCGCAGGGGGTTACGGGAATCTCTTTAAAAAGACAAGAAAGGAATTGGGGAAAAGCTGTAGAGACATTCCCCTGTCTCGCTGCACCAGTACTCCCAGTCGCAGGTATACATGGTTTTCTGCAACAGCCCCACAAGCTCCGGGATACCAGATCGCCTGCCGCAGATTTTCGAAAATCCTTTACCGATGTTTTCCGGAGCCTGTTTCCCGGCAGAGGTTACACTGTCGGCTTTCTTCGTGGCGGAATTTTCGCCTTTCTACACCGCACCCGACGTCTGTTTACTGCTTACTGCACAAAAAGCGGGAAGCGTCATCGTATGACACCTAACCCGAATATTACCCATCAGGCAATGCAAAACTTTGCACCACCACTGAAAGTTGCACATGGCTGATGCTTTAAAGGGTCGTCATGAAACCAGCTCCAGCAGGCCTGCCTTCTTCATCCTCCCCAAAGCCGTGTTACAGAAATTTTACACCTCCTTCCACCCCGACTTTCCGGCGACCCCTGGTGGACCGAGATTCTTTACCCGGCAGCAGTCTCGCTTGCCGGCGGCCAAATACCGCCTGTCTTTTTCCTCCAGCTGTAACACCAACAGGTGACAACTGCCTGTCACAAATCGCCTCTTCCGCCTGCCTTGCCGCCGATCCCTTCAAAAACATTGAAAAAAATAAGCTGCCGGAACAGCGCTGTTAATGCAGCGGCCCTCGGCTGCTTTCCTCGGCTGGCACTCCTTTTGCTCATTTTCGGAAAAGCGTTTTATCAGCTCGCTTTCCGTTACACGCTCAGCAAGTCAACTCCGCAACACCGCCCCATTATTATCATTATAACGTTGATGAGGATTGCATATGGCCGTCACGATACACAACAAAACAAACCGACCTGTCATGGTCCGCTTCAACAGCGGCCTCACCTGCTACCTGAATGCCGGTGACAGCTCAACCGAGATCATGGATGGGGAAATCGCCCACAATGAAAAGCTTAGCAGGCTGCAGCACAGAGGTATTGTTGAAATAATAGACGCTGAAAAACCGGCGGCAGTTACGGCAAAAACGCAGAAGGCACCACCAAAAGTTACAAAAAATAAGAAAGCAAATCCTTAAAATAAAAAGGAGGAATTTATGGCAGTTTTAACGTATCCAGGTGTGTATGTGGAAGAGATTTCCAGTGGCGTCAGGCCGATCGAAGCTGCCGGCACATCAACTGCGGCATTCTTCGGGGTGGCGGAAAGAGGGCCCATCGGCTCGGTCAAAAAAATATTCAACTTCACCGAGTTCCAGACCATCTACGGCGGGTTTTTAAATGGCTACTTCCTGGCCCATGCAGTGTTCCAGTTTTTCAACAACGGCGGCACCCAGTGCTATGTGGGGCGCGTTGCCTCCGGGGCCGACACGGCAACTGTAACAGTGCTTGACCGCGGAACCTCCGCCCAGAACAGCATGACCATTTCCGCCAAATCATCCGGTGCCTGGGGCAACAAAGTCATGGTGATCGTTGACAGCAGCAAGGCCGATGATCCGGCCAATGATTTCAATCTGACGGTTTATCAGGACAACCCGACCCCGGATGAAGACCCGGTGCAGGTGGAGGCCTATGAAAATCTCTCCATGAATCCCGCCTCCCCGGAATATGTCCAGACGGTGATCAACACCAGCTCCAAATATATCACAGTGACGGTCAACCCGGCCAACAGCAACCAGATTGCCGGTTACAGCCAGAGCGCCCCCATCACCCTGGGCGGCCCCCTGCTCGGGGCAAACCAGCGCAAATTCCGCATCAATATCAACAACGACGGCTACCGGACCGTGGATCTGACCACGGCCCTGTCCGGCGCCGACCTCAGTGATCTCGCCGTTATCCGCGGGGCCATCCAGACCACCATCCGGGCCATGACCCCGCTGCGGGAATCAACCCCGGCCGGGGCCTACACCGTTACCGTAACCGTCGAGGCCACCAACATGCTGCGCATCACCTCGGGCAACACCAGCGCCGGCTCCAAGGTGGAGGTTGTCGCGGCCGGCGACCCGCTGGAAAATGCCGCAGGGGCTCTGCGGCTCGGCAAGCGGAACAGCGGCACCGAGGTTTACGGCGCAGCTGCCATGCGTCCGCAGAACACCGCGGCCGATGACTTCTTCTTCCTGGGGGACGATACCGTGGCCGGCGCAGTCAGCGCGGTGCAGCCCGGCAGTGACGGCACCCTGCCCATAAACGACAACGACTATGCCAACGCCCTCTCCTGGCTCGACACCGTCCGGGACGTCTCCCTCATCGCCGTGCCGGGCATCGGCTCGTCGGCCGTGGCCGACGCGGGCATGAACTACTGCCGGAACCGGCCTCTGTCCGACTGCTTCTACATCGCCGACATGGACCGGGACGACATCAGCCTGGAAGACGCCCTGCAGTACCGAGACGACATCAATACCCCGAACTCTTATGGCGCGGTCTACTTTCCCTGGCTCAAGGCCTTAGACCCCACCGGTCTGTCAAGTGAGCCGATCAGCGTGCCGCCCTCAGGGTATGTTGCCGGCATGTATTCCCAGATCGACGCCAAACGGGGGGTGTGGAAGGCGCCTGCAGGCACCGAGGCTGTTCTCGGCGGGGCCGTGGGTCTGGTAACGGATCTCACCGATATCCAGCAGGGCAATCTCAACAAACATAAAAAGAGCGTCTGCGTTATCCGCAAATTCCCTGGTTCAGGCATTGTTCTCTGGGGGGCACGCACGCTCAGCTCCGATCCGGAATACAAATACATCCCGGTGCGCCGCATGGCCATCATGATGCGGGTCAGCATTTACAACGGCATCCAGTGGACCGTGTTCGAACCCAATGACGAGGAACTCTGGTCCCAGATCCGGCTCAACATCGGCTCCTTCATGATGACCCTGTTCCGCCAGGGCGCATTCCAGGGCTCAACTCCTTCCCAGGCCTTCTTTGTCAAGTGCGACAGCGAGACCACCACCCAGGCGGACATCGACCTGGGCATCGTCAACGTCCTGGTCGGTTTCGCGCCACTCAAGCCGGCGGAGTTCGTGGTGGTGAAAATCAGCCAGAAGGCCGGACAGAACTGATTTGTGAACGCGGATTCATAAAAACTTAAAATTTACCACAGAGAACACAGAGCCCACAGAGCTGACTGACTGGAATAAAAAATATTTCTCTGTGATCTCTGTGTGCTCCGTGGTGAAAAATCAAATAAAGCCCAAGAGCGATGGGGGAGAAAAAATATGGCACAGTTTACAGTAAACACCCACCGGTTTGATCCCTACCGGAACTTCAAATTCAAAATCAAGTGGGACGGCAAATACGTGGCAGGGCTCTCCAAATGCAGCGCCCTGAAAAAAAGCACCGAGGTCAAGGAATGGCGGGAGGGGGGGGATCCCAGCACCAGCCGCAAACTACCGGGCAAGACCTCCTATGACGGCATCACCCTGGAGGCAGGGGTCACCCATGACACCACCTTTGAGGAGTGGGCCAACCTGATGAATAATTTCCAGAGCGACGCCTCCATGTCGCTGAAGAATTTCCGCAAGGATATCGTCATCGACGTCTTCAACCTGCAGGGCAGCAAGGTGCTATCCTACAAGGTCTACCGCTGCTGGGTCTCCGAATACCAGGCCCTGCCTGGCCTTGATGCCGGCGGCAACGAGGTGATGATCCAGACCATCAAACTGGAAAACGAGGGCTGGGAGCGAGATACCGCCGTCACCGAACCCACAGAAAGCTAGGTGAGCCATGGATCGCATGGCGTTTCAACTGCCAGGTGGCTTTGTTGATGATGACGGCCAGGTGCATTACCGGATCATTCTTGCGCCGCTCAGTGGTTTCAGCGAGAAAATGATTGCCGCTCGAGGTCAGACTCAAGCTGCGGTACTGGTTACCGCCTTGCTCAGCCGCTGCATCGACAGGATCGGCACCTTGGGTGAGGTGTCGGAGGGGATGGTCCGCCGCCTGCTGGTGGGGGACCGACTCTTTCTCCTGCTGAAACTCAGGGAGATGACCTTCGGCCGCAACATCCAGGCTGTCATCAACTGCAGCTTTCCGGACTGCGGTGCGCGGGTGGATATCGACTTTGTGACGGATAACATCCCGGTGACCCCTTCACCGCAGCAGGCCTTGTGGTACAGGCTGCAGCTTACGCCGGCAGCGGGCGGCCAAACCATCATCTTCCGGCTGCCCAACGGCGGAGATCAGGAAATGCTGGCCCACCAACTGGACAGCGACGAGGAGATGGCGGCGGACAGTCTGATGGCCCGCTGCGTGGAGAGCATCGATGCTGTATATCTGCCGGACTTGGCGGGTATTGCCAAGCTGTCCGCCGCGGCCAAGACGGAAATTGAGCAGGAAATGGAGCGGCTGGCCCCCAGGATCGGCGCAAGCTTTGCGGCGGTCTGCCCGGAGTGCGGGCGCAGCTTTACCGCCGCCTTCGATGTGCAGGAGTTCGTGCTGGCTGAGCTGAACACCCGGCTTGATCTGCTGTTGAAAGAGGTGCACTATCTGGCATTTCACTATCACTGGAGCGAAAAGGAAATCCTCGGCATGACCAGGGAGAACCGGCGGCGCTATATCGAGGTACTTTCTGCGGAAATGGAACGGTTGAACCATGCCTTCTGACAAAAGCACCTTAAAGCCCAATGAGCAGAGCGGGGGCGTCAGCCCGGCCAGGCGGCTGGTGCGTTCGCTATTGGGACTGCCGGAGCGCGCGGCCGTCAGCCTGCAGGGTCAGATGCCGCTGCCGCCGGGTGCCTTCCGTTACCAGAGACAGTCAGGCAGTCAGTCCCTCTTTACCCCTTCGCCCTTGTCCGGACAGGAAGACGTGCCCGAAAGGGAAGAGGAGCGGCTGGAGGCCGTGGTTCCGGACGATTCCCCACAGGTTGACCGCCCGGCTGATAATGGGGAGCAGGCCAGGCTGCAGCCCGTTGCCCGGCCCAGCGGCGCAGAAGCAGCACAACATCTCCAGGCGCAGCCCCCGGCACCGATAATGCCGGATCAGATGCCGACCAAGCCTGTTGCTCATGGGGCAGAAGAGCCCCGACCGCCCGTTCCGGACCACGGACCGACGGCACTGGGGGAAATAAAGGCGGAACAAGACCACAGACAGGAGATTGCCATCCCCGGCAGATCAACGGTCAGACAGGTCTTCAGCTCGCTCATGGCCGCCAAGGAAGATGAAAATATCCCGGCAGCGGACCGGCGGCAACCCGCCATGACGCAGCAGCCCTCGCCGCTGCCTGCCGGGCAGGCCAGGCCAAAGAGTGCGGCAGTGGATCTGGACGAACGTTCTGCGCCCCTGCCCCGTCGGCCGGCAGCTGCCCAGCCGACCCTGGACCGACAAACCCAGGGGATGATGCGGTCACTCCCCGCTGCCGCCCCGGAAGAAGGTATGGCAACCCAGGAGTCAACACCTTCGGCGACAGGGCAGCGAGGCCGCCTGGAGCAGAACACGACGAATAGAATCGCCGGGTCCACAGGCAAGGCGGCAATGCCTGCGGCAGCGCCGGAGGTTGAACCAAACCTTTCCTCCCGGCAGCAGCAGCAACATCCGCCGACCCAGGCAGAACCAGGAGCCAAAGAGATTCAGCCATCCGTGACCCCGGCCCGGCGGCCGGATGAGGATGGCCCCCGGCAGATCGAGGAACTGCGGCGGACTTTTTATGAGCTGGTCAATAAAAAAAGCTCTGCCCCCGAGTCCAAGGCCAAGGAACAGACCGACACAGCCGAGGGGCAAACCCCGCCGCCGCCTCTGCAGCAGATCGTGGTAATCAACCGCACGGCAGGCAGCAGAAGCCCGGGCCGCTTACCGGCCGCCTTCTGGGAACGGAGCTATATGGCTCGCACAACGTTAAAGATGAGCAGGTAAAGGACCCACACGTGAGCGTATCCACAGCAATAGGACTGGTCAGCGAATCCCTGCGCAACCTCCTGCTCGGGGAGATGACCCTGAACCCGGAGGTGGATGTCACTATCCTTTCACCCCACGAGAAGGGCGTGGACCGCCGCGTCAACCTCTATCTGTACAAGGTGCTGGAAAGCCCCCTGCTGAAAAACATGGACTGGCAGGCCAGGGCCGATAATCCGGGCCGGTTGGTGCCGCCGCCCCTGTCCCTGCATCTCCATTATCTGCTGACCCCTTATGCCCATAACGACCCACAGACAGGCAATGCCGCCACCCATGAGATTCTGGGGGAGGCCATGCGGGTCCTGTATGAAAACCCGGTCATCCCGGCGGATTACCTGGTCGAAGAACTGGCCGGGGCAAGGGAACAGATCAAAGTCATGCAGAGCACCATCGAGCTTGAAGAGATGAGCACGGTATGGAGCACCTTTTCCCAGCCCTACCGGCTTTCCGTGGCCTATGAGGTGGCGGTGGTGCAACTCGACATGCAGTCCGCCAGCGAGCGGACCATGGCCAAACGGGTACGCCAGGTGGGCGTGCCCGGGGTATCCGCCCCGTTTCTGCCGCCCACAGTGGAGGCAATCACTCCCATGGCCGCCCCTGCAGGGGCCAGCGTGATCGTCACCGGCAAAAATCTCGCCGGCTGGAAGGCCTATGTGTCCCTGATGCGCAGACCGGTTCTTGCCGGCCAAAATCTCACGGCTGACTCTTTCAGTGTCACTATTCCGGCTGATCTCGCCCCCGGCTTTTACGAAATGCGGGTTGATATCTCCCATCTGACGCGACAAACCCTGTTTTTCGAGGTGACGGCGTGAGCGTGCAGGCCATAAAAAAAGATGCGAGCCGGCCCCTGCCCTACGGGTCCAGCTTTGATCATCTCAGAGACGAACTGCACAAACTCGACCTGCTGATCAGCCGGCAGGTTCTCAGGCTGCGGGCCGGGATAAATGAGCAGCACTCGAACAGTGGCATGTATATCTCCCACACCGAGGTTGACCGGCTACTGCAGGAAGGCGGCGACATGGGCCCCGACACCCCGGAAATCCTGGCCATCCGCCGGCAGTTTGAGCTGCTTGACCAGGAGATCAGCGCCAGGCTGGCAGCCAGCCAGGAGGGGAAGATATTTCTTGCCCTGCCCTGTCTGGGGCAGATGTTCGGCCTGTCGGCAACCGAAATGCAGTCCCTGGTCATCTGCCTGGCGCCTGAGCTGGACCGCAAATACGACACACTGTATGCCTATCTGCAGGACGATATCACCCGTAAAAAACCGTCGGTGGATCTGGTTCTGCAGCTACTGGGCGACAGTCGCGAAGAGCGCTGGCAGCTCCGGCAGCTCCTCGCGAGCAACGCAAAGCTGCTACGCAGCGGCATCCTGCAGAGTGTGCCCGATCCCCACAGTCCGTCCGGTTCGAGCGATCTGGCCATGCTGCTCAAGGTGGACCGGAGGATTGTCGATTTAATCATGGGCCATAACGCCGTGGATAGCCGGCTGAGTCGCTGCGCCCGGCTTCTCTCCCCCACTGTAACCATGGATGAGGTGGCGGCGGCGCCGGAAATCAAGACCCGGCTCCTGAGCCTTGTCAGCCGCCACATCAAACGGGATATGATCAAAGAAAAAATGATGATCGCACTGAACGGTCCGGCAGGCAGCGGCAAAACCATGCTGGCCCAGGCCATCTGCCGGGAACTGCAATGCTCCATGCTGGTGGTCGATATGGACCTGCTGCCCGCAGACGACGGGGAATGGGAAAACACCATGGGGCTGGCCCTGCGGGAAGGCCTGTTGACTCGCTCCATACTTTTTTTTGACAACATCGACGTTCTGGCAGAGCGGGCGGACAAGGGCAGAACGCTGCTGAAAAAAATGGCCCGGGCCATTGCCGAGTATGGCTGGCTGGTCTTCCTGGCCGGGGAAAAGGCCGGGCTTGAGGCGGGCTGCTTTGGCGAGCTGCAGTTCCTGTCCATTGCCGTGCCTGCGCCTCAGGTCCCCATCAGGGAGCAGGTCTGGCAGGAGATGCTGGCCACGGAGCCTGCCGACATCAGCAGGAAATGGTCGGCTAAGCTGGCCCGACGCTTCGCCCTGACTCCCGGCCAGATCGCGGGAGCCATGCGGACTGCCCGGACGCTGAAAGCCGGGGGCGACCGGAACAGAAAACTTTCGTTGTCTGAGCTGTACGCCGCCTGCCGCAGCCAATCCCATCATAAGCTGGCGGAACTATCCGTCAAGACCCAGGCGCAATACAGTTGGTCCGACCTGGTGCTGCCTGAAGAAAAGACTGCGCTGCTGCAAGAGATCTGCGCCCAGGTCAAGCATCAGTACCGGGTGTTCAACGAATGGGGTTTTGCCCAAAAGGTGTCCTATGGCCGGGGGCTCAGCGTATTGTTCTCCGGGCCGCCGGGCACGGGAAAAACCATGGCGGCCCAAGTCATGGCAAGTGAGCTGCAGCTGGATCTCTACAAGATCGATCTGTCCAGCATTGTCAGCAAGTATATCGGGGAAACGGAAAAAAATCTCAGCAGAATCTTTGCCGAGGCTGAACTGAGCAATGCCATCCTCTTCTTTGATGAGGCGGACGCCCTGTTCGGCAAACGGACCGAGGTGAAGGATGCCCACGACCGCTACGCCAACATCGAGACCAGTTATCTGCTGCAGAAGATGGAGGAGTATGAGGGGATGGTCATCCTGGCCACCAATCTGCGCTCCAACATGGACGATGCCTTTACCCGGCGCATCCGTTTCATTGTCGAGTTCCCCTTCCCGGATGCCGCCCTGCGGGCCCGCATCTGGCAGAGCCATTTTCCCAGGGAGGCGCCGGTCAAAGCGAGCATTGACTATGATTTTCTGGCCCGACGCTTCCAGGTCGCCGGGGGCAGCATCCGCAACATTGTCTTGAATACCGCCTTTCTTGCAGCGGAAAGCAATGAGGAGATCAGCATGGAGCATATCATGCACGGGGTCAAACGGGAGTTCGAGAAAATAGGCAAACTGTGGAATGAGGAAACCATCAACCGCTCTGATCCTACCAGAACCTGAGGAGGAATCTTTAATGTTTGCCCCACGAAATACGAAACAGAAACGAGATCACGAAAACCAGGGCAAGAGCCGCAATATCACCGGCGCTGCCACTACCCCTGCATACACCCTGCCTCCCGCAGGCCAATCCCTGCAGCGGTCGGTCGGCAATTATGCCATGCAGGCCATGGGAGATAAAAACCATGATACCGGGCAGTCCCTGCCCAGTATCCGGCTGACACACTTCTCGGCCGATATGGCAACTGAGCAGATGAACAGTAACGGTTCGTTTGCGCCGCGACTGCCGGACAAGAGTACCGGCCAGACCACCGGCGAACAGGACCAGAACGCCTCCCTCACCTCCTTTGCCGCCGAGGCAACGGGAGTAGGCATCCAGGTGGAAATCACCAACGGCACCAGCTCTGCCGACTATCCGGACGGCTACCGCTGGACCCAGACCATCGATACCAATGTGCCCCTGGGCGGGACCACCTCACCCTATGTTGATCCGCGGCCCAATGATGACACCAAACCCTTTTACTGGACCGACGCCGAGGCAGCGGCCAGGCCGACCACCTTTATTGATCATCCCTCCCGCAATGCTCCGGCCGCGGGCACGACCAACTGGAATGCGGTATTGTCGCTGAACGGCGTGAACGGCGCCACGGTGAGCCGGCTCGATTCCCTGTCCTACGGCTTTTCCATCGACACGACAGGGAAGGTAACGCCCCATAGCCCCACCAGTCCAGGGGGAGGGCTGGTAGGCACTCACCAGTCCACCCTGCGGTCTGAGTTTCCGGGCTGGACCTTTAATTGAGGAGAGTAATGGGCAAAGTAAAATATATATGGGATTGCCACCATGCATGATCAGCTGAAAAACAGCCAGGATTTCTCGGTGCGCCTCCTCTGGAACGGCCACGAAGACAAACCGTTCTACCGGGCACATCTGGTCTCGGCCTCGCGCCGGGAACGGCTTGTGGACAAACCTTTCTGGGGCAATGCGGTGATCAGCCGCGAAGAATACAAGAGCCTGTTTGACATCCTGGAGCAGCGCGGGCTGGAAATCGACGTGCTCTCCCATAAGGATAAGTTCGGCTACAGCATGGAGTTCCGGACAAATGACAGACTTGGCTATTGCTATCTGGGATTGACCGAAGAGACCCTGCAGACCCTGAACCTGATGCGTGATGCCTTGGCGCCGGAAAACAGGCATCCTTTGCAGGCCATCCTCGATCGTTTGCAGGGGATCATGTTGTAAAGCCAAGAGGCATAAGGCATTAGGCATTAGTTAAATGCAGGAAGTAGGGGCGGTTCGCGAACCGCCCTGTGGAAAGCAGTTACTGAGCGGCCATATATGCCCGCCCTATAAAATAAAGATTAATAAGGAATTTACATGTCCGGCGGCTTTTCCAATAAACCAAAAATTCTGCGGGGTGCCTTTGTGGAGTACGGGCTCAGCATCCCACCGCTGATTGTGCCGTTCCAGTTCAACCCGGTGCAGCTGGTGCGCAACCGCAGTCTGACCTTTGCCGTGCCCAATGCCCCGGCCCAGACCGCGCCGGCAGGCGAGACCGAGGAGGCCAGAAGGACCAGGCTGGCTACCAGCGGATCGACGCTCAGGCAGTTTCACCAGAGGGAGGAGTTCTCCGATCTGCTGGAGCTGCAGCGACAACAGCAGGTGAAGGTGGGCGAGGAGACCATCACCTTTGACATCCGCCTTGACGCAACAGACAAGCTCAATGACGGCGATCCCATCACCGAGCAGTTCGGCATCATGCCCCAGCTCTGCACCCTGGAACTCATGGTCTATCCCAAGAGCGAAAGCATGCTGGGCGCGGCGCTGGGTTCGCTGCTGGGCTCAGCGGGCGGCTTCTCCTTCACCCGCGGGGAGAACCCTCCCATGATCCTCTTTATCTGGGGCCGCAAACGGGTGCTGCCGGTGAACATCAACAGCATGAACATCACGGAGACGGAGTTCAGTACGGACCTCAACCCCATCCGGGCAAGCGTGGCGGTGAGTCTCACGGTGATCGAGGGTCCGAACCCGGTGTTCAAGTATTCAAAGGCGATGAAGGAGGTCATGTCGGTACTCAATGTGACCAATCTCATCAATATTACCGATGTGGTGATTCCGGGATAAGCCATGTTTTTCAAAAACTCACGTTACAGACAACAGCCGTTCGCGGTGACCATCGATGCCAAGGGCCGCAGGTTCAAGTCCCTGACCTTGCGGGCCGCGCCGGAAACAGACGGCACCTTTCTGCACACCATCGAGCAGGGTGACCGTCTTGATCACCTGGCATACAAATATTACAAGGCCCCGCGCAAGTGGTGGCGAATTGTTGACGGCAATACGGAGTTCTTCTCGCCCCTTGATCTGCTCGGCGCAGGCGTCACAAAATGTGTGAGCATTTCCCTGGGTCACGATGACGAGTCAGGAGAACCGCCCTGGAGCGTGCTGGCCGGGAAATTCTCGGCCCTGATCGGTATCGTAAGTTACCAGTTTGAGGAAAAGGTGCTGCTCAGGGAATACACCCTGACCGTGGCCGGGGAGGAGATTCCCGTGGCGGACCAGAGCTATCTGCGTGCGGTGATCATTGATTACAACAGCCTCACCATCACCATTGATGCGCTGACCACGGCCATCAACGCGTCGGGGTTTGTCGCGGGCACCCCGGAAAACAGGGGCAGGATAGGCAGGCAGATCATTATCCCGCCGGATGCGCCGGCGTAAAAGACTGACATGGAGAACGAGAATCTTATTATCGAGATCGACGGTGCCGAGGCCGGCGACCTTTATCCCCGGCTCATCAGTCTTGAGGTTGAACATGACATTGAGCTGGCCAGCATGTTCCGCCTGCAGTTTTCCCTGCTGCTGGACCAGGGGGGCTCATGGGGCATTCTTGATGACGAGCGTTTGCGGATCTGGAAGCAGGTGAGCATCCGCGCAGGACTTGCCGAGTCTGACGAGGAACTGATGTCCGGCTACATCACCCATGTCAGGCCGCAATTTGACGACGACCCGGCACGGTGCGTGCTGGAGGTGTGGGGCATGGACGCCAGTGTGCTTATGGACCGGGAAGACAAGCTCAAGGACTGGCCGAACAAGAAAGACAGCGACATCGCCTCGGAGATCTTCGCCGCCTACGGCCTGCTGCCCGAGGTGGAGGACACCGAGGTGATTCATGACGAGGCGTTGTCCACCATCATCCAGCGGGAGACGGATATGCAGTTCCTGAAACGGCTGGCGCTGCGCAACGGCTTTGAATGTTATGTGGAGGGCGACACGGCCTATTTCCGCAAACCGCGGCTGGATGATCCGCCCCAGCCGGTGCTGTCCGTGCACTTCGGCAGCGAGACCACGGTCAACCGTTTCGCGCTTGCGGTCAATGCCCTGACTCCGGCCAATGTGGCCATGTTCCAGATCGACCGGGCCAGCAAGGAGGTACTGGAGGCCGAGGCCACCGCCAGCGAACAGACAGCCCTGGGGGCTGAGGATGCGCAAAGCCATCTCGGTCCGGGCATGGATCCGGCCAAGATTTTCGTCAGCCGCACCGCGGCCACCGGCACGCCGGAGATGACGGCGCTGTGCCGGGAACTGTACCATCAGGGCGAATGGTTTGTGGAAGGGGAAGGTGAAACCACCGCCAACCAGTACGGCCATGTGCTCAAAGCGAGGAAAACAGTGACCATCAGGGGGATTGGTGAGACATACAGCGGGGTCTACTACGTCAGCCACGTCACCCACGTTTTCACCGAGAACGGCTACCGGCAGATCTTTAAGGTAAAACGCAACGCCCTGCTGCCCACCGGGGCCGAAACGTTTGAACGTTGAAACGTTTGAACGCTTAAACACTTAAACGCTTGAACGCTTAAACACTTAAACACTTAAACACTTGAACGCTTGAACGCTTGAACGTTATTTTTTAAGGAGCTCACTTGTCACTTGAAAAGATCGTTTCCAGACTGGTCGACAAGGTGGAACACCGCTATTACGGCAAATACCGTGGTATCGTGGTGGACAACACCGACCCCGAGCAGCTGGGCCGCTTAAAACTCAAGGTGCCCAGCATTCTCGGCAATGACATTGTCAGCGGCTGGGCCGCGCCCTGCGTGCCATACGGCGGCGAGATGAACCAGGGCATGCTGTTCATCCCCGAGGTGAATGCCGGGGTCTGGGTGGAGTTTGAAGAGGGGGATCTGGAGTTCCCCATCTGGGTGGGCACCTTCTGGAGCAAGCCGGACGGTGAGAGCGAACTGCCCAAAGCCAATGATGCCGACGGCACGGAGCAGGGCAGCGTGCAGGACCCGCCCACCCGCAAGATCATCAAAACCGTCAAGGGCCACTCCATCCAGTTCGAGGACAAGGACGGCGAGGAGATGATCACCATTGTCGAGGCGGTCAACAGCCATGTCATCACCCTGGATGCCAACGGCATCACCATACATGACGGGGCCGGCACCATCACCCTTGAGGATGCCAATGGCAACCAGATGTTGCTGGACAACTCGGGCATCACCTGCACCGACAAGTCGGGCAATGAGATCAAAATGGACAGCTCCGGCATCAAGGGCACCGACGCCAATGGCAATGAGATCAAGATGGACGGCCAGGGTGTGCAGCTCAGCGACGCCAGCGGCAACACCATCAAGATGGATGCCATGAGCGGTTTCCCGGCAGGCCCCGGAGTGAAAATCAATGCCGGCACCGGCCGGGTTTGCATGGAAGGGCTGATAACCTGGCTGCTGACCCATCAGCATATCGGGAATCTGGGGGCGCCGACCCCGCTTTTCCCGGCCAACATGGGTGATCTCATCATGGCCGTCACCGGCATGAACAACAATTTTCTGTCAAAAAAAATAAAGGTGGAGTAGACCATGGGGCTGATTATCGGCGATGAAAACGCCACCCAGGGCATGACCAAGGCGATCTACGACAAGATCCGCCAGGTCATGGAGCCCATTGACGGCACAAGCGAAGAGCAGATGACGGATATCCGCAGCAGCTGGAAAAAGCTCTCCTTTGCCATCGCCCATGGGGTGGTCAGCCATATCAAGTCCAATATGGAGATCAAAAAGATCAAGACCATCGACAAGGTGAGCGTGCAGGGCACCACCGGCACGGCAACCCCCAGCGCCCATTCGCACACTGTTGCCATTGCGGCGGAAGATGCGGATCTGGAATTTATTGAGACCAATTATCAGGCAGGACAGGGACATGTGGAGTAACAGCCATGGCAGATGACCTGAGCACCTTCGGTTTCCCCTTTGCGGTGAACAAGGCTGGTGGCATCAGCGCCAGCGGCGGCGACGAGGCCATCCGGGGCAAGATCATCCAGGTGCTCTTTACCGCGCCCGGCGAACGGGTGAACATGCCTGAATTCGGCTGCGGCATTTTTAATCTGGTCTTTGAGGCCAACAACACCATTCTTGCCGCAGCCATGGAGTTCACCATCGGCCAGGCCCTGGCCCGCTGGCTGGATGAGGACATCATCGTCGACGGCATTGAGGTGGAGTCCCGGGAGGAGACCATCACCGTGGAGATCTCCTATACCAAAAGACAGGATTTGAGCCGGGAGACGGTGCGGATACATTTTAGATGAAACGTTCAAGCGCTTAAACGTTCCAGCGTTTAAACGTTTAAGCGCTTCAACATTGGAACGCTGGAACGTTTGCACGCTGGAACGCCTGTCAGCCAAAGGATGACAAAATATGGCAGAGATCAAGAAGATAGACGAACACACAATTGTGGACTACATGGCCCGCGACTATGACAGTCTGCTGCAGTCCATGCGGGAACTCATTCCAGCCCGGCTGCCGGAGTGGAAAAGCTATACCTCGGAGGCCGACTTCGGCAATGTCCTGCTGCAGCTCTTTGCCCACATGGGCGACATCCTCAGCTACTACCAGGACCGGGTGGCCAACGAGAGCTTCCTGGGAACAGCCCAGAGCAGACGAAGCGTCATCGATCATCTGAAACTGATCGGCTACCGGCTGGCCACGGCGTCTCCCGCCTCCACCACCCTTGACCTGACCATTCCGGCCGCCTGCACTGCCACTATCACCATCCGCCGCGGCGATGCCTTTGCCACCAAAAGCCAGAAGGATAAACCCAGTGTCCGCTTTGAATACAGCCGGGAAGACAACCTGGTGATTAACTGCGGCACCCTGACCGTTGATCCGACAACCCATAAGAAATACTTCAAAGGTTTGCCGGTGGAGGAAGGACGGCTGGTGAAAAACGAGATCATCGGCTTTTCCGACGGCAGCAAGAATCAACGTTTCACCCTGGCCCATGCCGGCCTCATCCTGCGCTCCGCCGGGGCCACCCAGAAGATCAACCGGGACATCATCATCACCACCAGTCTGGGGGAGACCATCGACGAGTGGACCCTGCAGGAAAGCCTGGCCTTCAGCCGGGAGAAGCAAAAAGACTACACGGTTGAGATCGACGATCAGAACGTTTCCACCGTCATCTTCGGCGACGGCGCCTTCGGTGCCATACCCGCGGGCGGCGCGACCATCCGGGCCACCTACCGGGTGGGCGGCGGCCTTAAGGGCAACACCCCAACAGACACCATCCAGACCATTGTCGACGCCTCCCAGCTCGTCTTGAACGGCATCAAGGTGACCAACGCCGAGGCGGCCACCGGCGGCGCGGACCGGGAGAGCATCGATCATGCGATCATGCACGCCCCTGCCGTGTTCCGCTCCCTGAAACGGGCCGTCACCGAGGATGACTACAAGGCCCTGGCCCTTGACTTCAAAGGGGTGGGCAAGGTGCGGGCCGTCTCCTCCAGCTGGAACAGGGTCACCCTGTTTGTGGCGCCCGAGGGCGGCGGCCGGGTGAGCGACGTGCTGGAGGCAGGCCTCCTGGCCTATTTTGAAGACAAGCGGCCGGTGACCACCATCATTACCATCGAGGACGTGGAGTACGTCAAGCTCTTCATCACCGCCTCCATCGGCGTAAAAAGCTACTACCCCCACGAGGATATCAAGGAAAAGGTGATGACCGCGGCGGCGGCCCTGCTGGCCTTTGATAATGTGGATTTCGCCCAGACCATCTATCTCTCCAAATTCTACGAGGCCATCGAGGCGGTGGAAGGGGTGGATTATGTCACCATCAGCGAGTTCAGGCGCCGGAACCAGCCGGCGGGTTATGTCGCCCCGACCGGCAAGATCACCATGAAGGAGAACGAGATCCCCATCATTCCTGCCGATGTTCCGGCCTATGCCAAGGGCATCAGAATCGTTATCGAGGGTGAAAGCTGACCATGCGTCTCACAGGGATAACCGCATCAGCCTGTCCTGAGGGCAACAGGATAGCGCTTTCCTGGACCAACCCCGATCCGGTCGGATATCCGGGCATCAGGGTGGTGCGCCGGGAAAGGACCTTTCCCATCTCCCCCAAAGATGGAGTCGTGGTGGCCGAAGGCACTGATTTCGCCACCGGTTTCACTGCCGACGGCCAGGCTCAGTACCTGCTTATTGATGGTGATCTGAAGGGCGAGACCACCTACTATTACACCCTCTTCCCCTATTCGGGCACGCCATCTGCCTACGT
>JAHIVT010000022.1 GCA_018816555.1 Pseudomonadota bacterium | reverse complement strand
GAACATGAACGTCTCATCATTGATGCATTATCGCCTGGAACTTGGACCCAACGCCATCTTTTCGATCCAATCTAAAGCAGCGATCAATAGCACCGATAACCGGACCGCCGCCGCTATCCTGCGCGGCAAGACCCTGTTCGGCGAGGACATCACTTATGACAAATTGGCGAACATGATCTCCCGGGGTGCGGTGACCAGGACAACCAGGCTGACCGACTCCTTCAGCTACCAGGACTTTAAAAAAGCCCAACAGGATGAGGCAATTCTCCTTTTCGCAATGGACGGCAAAAAACGGCTGCATATTGTGGTCGATGAATGGCCCGTGGTCCCCAAGTTGGGTTGGCTGCTGATTTACCTGGGACCGATGCGATAAATTTTTAAATCAAGAGAGGTCGAAAGCAAGATGATCTTTGCTTGACTAATCTCACATGGGAAAGGTCCCTGGTGGGTGATTAAGTAAGAGTCAATATATCTCCCTTAAATGTTTGCCTGTTAATGGGGCATGATGTCTCCCTTAAAAATAACGAATTAGCTGAACTACAATTTTCCCCTTGCCTTTTTCCCCGTAACGCATAAGAATAAGGTCATAATTCCGGCTCATTTCACAATGAGATATCCCTTTCCAAGGGCTTAGCTGAACACATTTTTAGTGTTCTTGAATTCTTGGTACCACAGCCTTGCATGTATTGTTGCGTACAGGTTTAATCGCGGATGCGAACCTGTCAGCTCCATATTTTCTCGCGTGGCTGCCTCATTTTTTATCCAATTTTTCCCCTATTCTTATTAACGCCGTGGTCCTAGGTTTATCGCCGGCAGTGTTGTATTTACGCGACGATGTGAATCTGCAGGTTCGTCAGGCGTTTCTCTATTTTTCAATGTAAATCCATCTACCCCATCAATCGGGAGCGAAACAACTTTTTGCTCCTGCCGGAGCATTGTTGTTTCTCTTCCACAGCAAACAGGAGGAAACAGCAATGGCAGCAACACTCAAGGAAAAAATCGATTTGATCAACGAGAGATTACGGTCTTTCGGCATCGAGGCGGTCCAGGAAATCAAAATGACGGGCAAGGACGGCAAGGTCATCGGCCAGGTAAAATACGGCTACCGGCCTCAGTATGTCTTTGACAGCGTCAATGAATTTCTTGGCCCGGAAAACTGGCGGTACGAACTGACCAAGGAGGAAATCTTCGACAGCCAGGCGGTTGCCGAGGTGAAACTCTATCTCAAGATCGACGGTGACTGGTTCTGCAAAGGATCGCAGAAAGGCCAGATGCAGATTGTCAAAGGCAATGTCGGTGATGCCCAGAAGGGCGCGATTACCGATGCCATCCAGAAATGCATGTCGCTTCTGTCAATCGGCAGCGACTCCTACAAGGGTCTGCTGAAAAACGTCTATCAGAAGAATCCCCCAAAAACCCAGTCTGGCAAGAATCAAGCGGACAAACAAACTGCGGACAAGAGTAGCAAACTTTCGGCCATGCCCAAGATTGCCGGCGTCACCTTTGAAGACCGTCAAGGTGTCATCGTTGCCATCGGCGACAGGCTGTTCGACAAGAAGGAACTGCTCAAGGCCGCCGGTTTCCAGTGGGATAAAACTGAGAAAACATGGATTAAAAAAGCTGCATAACCTTCCAGCAAAATCATGAAATTTTCGGAAATGTTTTACTGTTTTTCAAACTTTCATTGAGGCTCAGTCAAGCGCCGGTAAGAGTTTTCATGGCACAGTGTCAATAGCCGTTTTGGTCTTGTTGTTTTCCGAAACGTTCACCGGAGGCGACACGATTTCGGCCCATCTGCTGCGTTATCCGCTGATTCGCATAGCTCACTATAGCGAATCATGCTCTTCCTTGCATATTGACCGACCTCATGCCGTGATTTTACCGGAACCAAACACCCAACCACCCAATAACCAGAGGGAGTGATACCATTCCCTCGGCGGGAATCCGTGTATCCTCCCCATTTTAATCTCAATCCTAAGGAGGATACCATGTCAGACCAGTTCATGATCACCATGCAGGCCGCTCTTCAGCAGCTGGCAATTCAGCAAACCGTGGAAACGCTTGGCGACCGGGCCACCTATCTCGGCGCATCCGATATCGGGGCGTGTCCACGCAAAACAATCCTCAGTAAGCTCAATCCCCCTTCAGCCGATCTGGTGACTCTGCTTCGTTTCCGACGCGGACACATGGCAGAAGATATCGTCGCAGCAGCATTGACCGCCGCCGGTTTCAGCAATTTCAAGCGACAGGTGGAGGTCCGTTATGCAGGCGATGTCCCGGTCACGGCCCACATCGATTTTGTCTTCATTTCTGAGCCACGCAAAACCATGGCCGTGCTGGAAGTGAAATCACCGGAAACCATGCCGGCGGATCCATACGGTTCCTGGGAAAGTCAGCTCTATCTGCAGATGGGACTCTTGGCCGCGGGCAACCCTGAATACACCGTGGAAAAAGGCGCGATCTTAGCGGTCAACTTCGGTGAACAGGGCATGCAGCTCTTCAACGGCTACACCCCGCAGACCACGATTTATGAAGGATTGATCGACCGGGCAACCACCATCTGGAATGATTACCAAAGTTTTGCGGCAGGTGAGTTGACCACGCCGGTTATGGAAGCCGGGCCGTTATGCGGTTATTGCCCCTTTGTGGCCGACTGCCCGAAATTTGACGCAGAAGAAGTCCAGGAACTGACCGAGAGTGTCGAGATCCTTACCGAACTGCAGAAACAACAGAAGGCATTAGAGACGGAGATCAATATCCGCAAAAACAACCTTCTGGCCATCGTTGCCCAACGAGGCCCGCTGAAGGCACATGGCAAATTTTTGCAAAAAGCCTATCGCAGCAGAAAGGTATTGGACACTGTCCGGCTTGCCGAGTTCCTCAAAGGTTACGCGCAGTCTCTGTCTGATTTTCAGACGACCAGTTCCTATTCCTTTCTGGAAATCAAGAATGCAGCATAATCCAGCTTTTCACAACCATCGACCCTGCCGAGGACAAAGCACTTCCCAATAGTGGGGAATGCAGCCCTGGCACAAATTACAGGAGAAAAACCATGTTGAACAAGACCATGCTTATCGGCAATTTAGGCGCTGACGTGGAAACCCGTTACACCAAAAATCAGGTGGCAGTCGCCAATTTCAGGGTTGCGACCACTGAACGGTGGAAAGATTCGGAGGGCAATCAGCAGGAAGCCACTGAATGGCACCGCGTTGTGGCCTTCGGCCGCCTGGCGGAAATCTGCGGCGAGTATCTTGCCAAGGGTTCCAGGGTGTATCTCGAAGGCCGCCTGCAGACCAGAAAATGGGAAGACAGCGACGGCAACAACCGGTTCACCACGGAGATCATCGCTCGGGAGATGAAGATGCTCGGTGGCGGCGACAAGGCGGAAAATGTTCCGGCCCTGCCGAAAGACGGCCAGGAACCGCCATTTTCCGATGACGTGCCGTTCTAGGACCTACACTGATCAAACGCAGATTTACTATATAAACCACAATCCCGCCGGGGAAACCAGTTCCCGGTCAGGGGCGGTTTCCCCGGTCTTTTGCGAGGAAACCGTTATGAAAAATGTTTTTCCGGATGAAAATATCGCATTCGAAATTACCCCAGGCCCCTGGACGGTGGAGTCTCACCCGGATACGGAAGGTGCTTACATCGTTAAAGAGGCCCGCCACGAGCAACAGATATGGGGACCTGATGGCTACGACATCTCGGACGAAGAGGGCGACCGGCGTAATCTGATCGTGGAGCAGCGGGACAGAAGTAACGTCCGCCTCATCCAGGCCGCACCTTTGCTTTTCGAGGCCCTTAAAAATCTGCTGTTCCTCCCCGATAGAGGAAGAAATGATGCAGTGGAAGTCATGGGCAGTATCAGCCCGAATTGGCAGGAATCGGTCACCACAATCAGAAAACGAGGTGAATAACCATGGCAAGACTTGGTTCACAGGCAAAAGCCGGCTTTTATCCCACACCGGAGAGTGTGTGCGGCCAACTGAAACAATTACTCGATATCGATAAGGATGCCAGACTACTCGACCCGTGCTGCGGCGAGGGGAAAACCCTGTCAAAACTGGCAGCGGGAACCAGCGCCGTACCCTTTGGGATCGAACTCGATCATCAGCGGGCAATCGAGGCACGGACCAGAATATCCCGTCTGCTCTGGGGCGACGCCCTGGTGGAGATGCGGATCTCCATGGCCTCCTTCGGTCTGCTCTATCTGAATCCGCCCTATGATTATGAAATGGCTCCGGACAGCAAGGCGGAACGTCTGGAAGCGCGCTTTCTGAAGCGCTACCAGGAAACCCTGCAGAGGGACGGCTGGCTCGTGCTGGTTATCCCGTACACGGTCTTGAAATTCTGTGCCGCTGTTCTGGCGCGGCATTTCGAGATGCTGCAGGTGTTCGCCTTCCCGGCAGAGGAATTTCAGGTCTTCAAACAATGCGTGGTTCTGGGCCGTAAGCGGTCACTGGTCCCCAAGGGACAGTCCGCCGAAACCGAGCGCAGTCTGGCCTGGCTTAGCGGCAGGGACCCGGAAGAATTTTTCACTATCACGCCCCAGCTTGCGGCCTGTTCGGCGCGGGTGATTATCCCCGCCCCGAAAAGCCCCATGCTCACCTTCAAGTCCACGCGCATCGATCCGCTGGAGGTCATCCCGCTGGTCCGCAAATGCGGCCTGCTTAACGACATCCTCGGCAAGGACCTTGTGCCCGGACGGTGCAACTCGATCCGTCCACTGGCCCCGCTCAAAAACGGCCATCTGGCTCTCATGCTGGCCGGCGGGTACATGAACGGCGAGATCGAGATGAACGGCAGCCGCCTGGTTATCAAAGGCGTGGTGCGCAAAACGGAAAAGGTGCAGAGCGTCAGCGAAAACGCCAAGGGCGAGGCCATAATAACCACACGGGATCAGTATCTGCCCACTGTCAAAGCCATAGACATGAAGCGAGCGGAAATAATGACTATCCAGTAACCGATAACAATTTTTTCAAACATTACCCATGCAGGGGGAGCCTTCCCCGCCTGGGGTGTCTCCCCTTACCAAGAAGATGGCTAAGCCAAAAGTTCGATAGACAAGAAGTGGTGGCGTCGCGAAAGCGTAGGCATACGAAAGGTATGTCGAGCATTTCGTGATCCCGCCACGACGCAGTAAATCGGACTTTTGGCGACGCCATCAAAGGAGAGACACGATGAAAGACTATCTCACAGTCCAAAGTAACGGCTTCGTCACCTATTGCGATGCGCTTATCGCGCGATTTGCCGGTGATACAGGCCAATCCTTCCTTTTCAGCCTGATCGGCAGCCCGGCTCTCGTCCAGGCGGCCTCGGCCCATTTTATCAGCGGTGGCCTGTGCCGGGTTGCCGACGCCGGCAATGCAGTGTTCGAACTTTGCCGATCAAACGGCACCGTCCATGCCATCCGCGCCAAGAAGATCGGCGATATCGTCAACAAAATAATGATCAGCGCTGAGCACTTCCCGGGCAGGACCGACCCATCTTCCGAGGCGGCCATGTCCGCGGTCGTCTTCGGCCCGGATCTGGCCATTGTCAAGGAACGGGCCTTTCTGCGCCTGGACAGCAGCACCACCATGCCATTGAAACCCGCGTGGCGGGACTGGCTGTGGGACGAGATCCTGCATACGGAGAAGCTCTTTTCCTTCGGTAACAGTCAACTCCAGGAGGCATGGCTGATCAGCTGGGAGGAAGAAAATTTCGAGGAACAGATCCTGGAAGGGATAAGACAACAACATCTCACATAAACACACCAATCAACCCACCAGGGGAAGCAACACGATTCCCCTGGCGGGACTCGTTTGCCTTCCCTGCCAAGGAGGACAAACGATGACACAACAAATCGCCTTAGCGCATTTTCTCGATCAATGGGGCGAGGTACTGAAATCCCAGGTGATCAAAGACATGAACCCGGTTTACCGGCCCAAGGATGAAGACGGCTGGGATACAAAGGCCCGCAAGCGGCTTGCCCGCCTCACGCGGCCGCCGTTCGAGGCCCAGACCAGGCGCGGCATTCTGCCGATAGCCAGGGCGCTTTACAAGGAAGACCGGCGCGGCGCTTTTCTGGTCGGCGAGATGGGCACCGGCAAGACTCTGATGAGTCTGGCCATCGCCTCTCTCGATCCGAAACCAGCCAAACGGATACTGATCCAGTGTCCGGGACATCTGGTCAGGAAATGGATCAGGGAGGCGGAAGTGACCCTGCCGGCCTGCACCTGCGTCAACCTCAACGATCGCGACCTGGGAATACTTCTGGTCAACAAGCTCGAAACCACGCAGCCGACAGGTACTGAGGTGTGGGTTCTGGGCAAGGAACGGGCCAAGCTCCACTATCAACGAAAGATCGGCACCATCACCCGGCTCGGCGCGGAATGCTGCCCGGACTGCGGCCACCCGGTTCTCTACCGGATAACCGACCAGGCCCCGGTCTGCGAACATTGCCAGGCCAGGATGTGGTCGGCGGATTGCACCCGGCACCGGCGTTTTGCCAAGGCCGAGTTCATCAAGCGGTATCTGCCGGCGGGTTTTTTTGATCTGGTGATCCTTGACGAGGTGCACGAACTCAAAGGCGGCGGCACGGCCCAGGGCCAGGCGATGTCATGTCTCATCGCCCGCTCGAAAAAGGTCCTGGCCCTGACCGGCACTCTGATGGGCGGCTACTCGAAGGATCTCTTTTTTCTGCTCTGGCGCATGTTTCCCCGGCAGATGGTGCAGTGCGGCTTCGAGTACGGCCGCACCCTGGGTTTTGCCGAACGGTATGGCGTTGTCCAGCGGACATACTCCGCCGATGACTTTGACGGCGACTTCAATCAGGCCAGTATCGGCCGCAGATCGGGACGGGCTCGCGTCAAGGAAGCACCGGGCGTCTCGCCCCTGCTGCTGCCGGACCTGCTCCTCGAACGATCCGCCTTTGTGCGTTTGACCGATGTGAGCGAGGCCCTGCCGGACTATGACGAGATCATCGTCTCCACACCGATGCATGCAGAACTCCGTGAACATTACAACCAACTGGCGGACACCCTGACGGAGGCGACCAGGAAGGCACTGGCCCGTGGCGACATGCGTCTGCTCGGCAAGATGCTGCAGAGCCTGCTCGCCTACCCGGACGGCTGCCGCTATCCCGAACAGGTGACTCTTGAACGCAACGGTGTCGAGGAGATTATTGCCTCGGCTCCGGCACTTGACATCGATTTGCTGCCCAAGGAAAAGCGGTTGCTGGAAATCCTGGCAACGGAACGCAAAGAGGGCCGCAAGGCTGCCGTGTTTCTGGAACATACCGGCAGCCGCGACCTGCTCCCCACCTTGCAGGAGAAGCTGAAAGCACATGGCTTTTCACCGCTGGTTCTGCGCGGGCAAGCGGTTAGGCCGGAAAACCGGGAGGAGTGGCTGCGCAAAAACCTGGATACAGGTCAATACGACTGCCTGCTCTGCAATCCCAACCTGGTGAAGACGGGGCTGGACCTGCTGGATTTTCCGACCATCATCTTCTTTCAATGCGGCTATTCGGTGTTCACCCTGCGTCAGGCCAGCCGCCGTTCCTGGCGAATTGGCCAGAAGCTGCCGGTGCGGGTCTTTTTTATGGCCTATAGCGAAACCATGCAGGACAGGGCTCTGGCCCTCATGGCCCAGAAGATGGAGACATCGCTGGCCGTGGAAGGGGAATTGTCCGACCAGGGTCTGGCGGCTCTGTCCGAATCGGAAAACAGCATGGTGTACGAGCTGGCCAAGGCATTGACCGGCCGCAAGACCTCGACCGATGTCAACGCGGCCTGGAACAGCTACCGGCAGCGGGAATTGACCACCATGCTGGCCATCGATGACGACCATGGCATCACCACCGATGAGGAAACCACCATAACAACCATCACAACCATGACCACGGAAGAGGGACTGACCGCACAGATCAGCCATGAACTGATCATCCGCGGCCGGGTCTATGTCCGTGGCGAAAACGCCGTGGCTTATGTGGCCGGCAACAGGTTCATGCTCCGTTCCGGGGATGTGTACTGGAACGACCGCAAGATCGGCAGCTACGACCGTCAGGGCCGTGGACAAATCAACAACAAACCGATCCGGATCTATCGGCCGGCGAATGTCAGTCATTTCGTGCTGGCCGAAATCCGAGATGCGGCATAACGGCTCAATCTCTCCCCACGGGACGGGACAACGCGCCCCATGGGCTGTTTTGCCCGTTTTTATTTAAGGAGTCAAACATGGCAATACTCATAACACCCGATGGTATAAGGACCGAGGTCTCCGCCAAGGGGGCAAGGTTCACTCTGGATGAGATGCACTCGTTTTTGAGCTGCTCCCTGCTGCAGGCGGTTTTCCTTCTGGACGGCCGCATCATGTGGATTGACGAGGAAGGCAAGTTCAAGCCGCACCGCGTCAACATCTCTGCCACCGAACTGCTGCATCAGGCAGGGGGCTTGCCGGGAGACTACATTGCCGGCGCAGCCTTGCTCACCCAGAGAAATGAAGTTGAATGATCAACCAGCTGACAAACGACCTTTTTCCCCAAGGGGGCACCACGCCCCTCGGGGTGTCGTGCCCCCTTTCTTTTTCAATCAAGGAGGCACGACATGCTTTTTATCCAAGACCAGAGCGGGTCCTATCTTCCCGCTCCCAAAGACGCGGTACTCACCGAGGCCAGACGGCTCAGCAGCCATCAGCTCAGACGCGGTGTGTTCATCAGATCGCCGGATATGGCCAGATTGGCGATTTCCGCAAAACTCAGCGGCAACGAGTGCGAGATGTTCGCCTGTCTGTTTCTGGACAGCAAGCACCGGGTGCTGGCCTGGGTGGAGATGTTCCGGGGCTCGGTGAATTCCGCCACGGTCCATCCCCGGGAAGTGGTCAAGGAGGCCCTG
>JAHIVT010000178.1 GCA_018816555.1 Pseudomonadota bacterium | reverse complement strand
CCGGCAAGACCTTTGGCGTGGTCAACGACTCCGAGCGCATCATCCTGATGATCGACGAGGCGCACCGCACTCAAGGGTCTGATCTTGGCGATAATATCTTTGAGGCCTTCCCCAATGCCGTGCGTATCGCCTTTACCGGAACACCGCTTATTACCGAACGCCACGGTGAGAAAAAGACCCACAAACGATTCGGCCAGTATATTGATACCTACAAGCTGATGGATGCGGTGGGTGATGGCGCAACCCTGCAGATCCTCTACGAAGGGAAAACCGCTGATGCCGCTCTCTATGATAAGCACGGCTTTGAGACCGCCTTTGAGGATCTGTTCAAGGACCGCAGTGAAGAGGATTTGCTGGCCATTAAGAAGAAATACGGCGCCACCGGCGATATCCTGGAAGCGGAGCAACGGATCAGGGCCATTGCCAGGGATATGGTCGATCACTACATCAGTCATATCTTACCAAACGGTTTTAAGGCCCAGGTGGTGTGCCACTCCAAGCTGGCGGCCCAGCGGTATCAAACTGCTATTGAGGAAGCTTTGCTTGCGCGTATAGAAATGGCCAAGGCAGAACCGCAACCTGATTTGGAATTGATCAGAAAGCTCTCCTTTTTGAAGGCAGCGGTTGTTATTTCGAGTGATGGCACCAACGAGGCCGCGTATGTCACCATGGCGCGCAAACAAGCCAAGGAGTGGAAAGCGGTTGAAAATTTCTGCAAACCATTTGATATGGACGACCCGGATAAGGAGAATACCGGCATCGCTTTTTTGATCGTCTGCGATATGCTGCTCACCGGCTTTGATGCACCGATTGAGCAAGTCATGTATATCGACAAGAAAATCCGGGAGCATACCCTGCTGCAGGCCATTGCCCGGACCAATCGCGTCAAGCCGGGAAAAAAGCGCGGCTATGTGGTGGATTATATCGGCCTGGCAAACCACCTCACCCAGGCCTTGACCCTGTATGCCGCAAGCGATGAGCAGGAAGAGCTGGCCGCCGGGCTGAAAAGCATCACCTCCGAGGTGCCGGTATTGGAGGAACGGTACCAGCGTTTGCTGCAGTTATTTGCGGCGAATAAGGTGAAGCAAGTTGCTGAGTTCGTGCAGGGCAAGCTGCCGGATGTGGAAGCCGATGCGGCGGTGGTGCATGCGGCTGTGACTTTGTTGAAGGATGAAAAAATCCGGGCCGACTTTGACGTGTACCTGAAAAAATTCTTGATGAGCATGGATATTATTTTGCCGCACCAGGCAGCGCATCCATACCGTGTGCCGGCCAAACGATTTGGTTATATTTTGCGGGTCGCCAAGGAGCGCTATAAGGATACCAGCTTGGATCTTGGCGATGCCGGGCAAAAGGTAAAAGATTTGATCAACGCTCACCTGATCAGCCTGGGCATCAACCCCAAGGTGCCGCCGGTGGAGCTGCTGGCCGATGACTTTATCGAGAACCTGAACAGGCACGCGGCCGGCAATCTTGAGGCCAAGGCCAGTGAGATGGAGCATGCCATCCGCAAGCACTGCACCGTGCACCATGATGAAGACCCGGCTTTTTATAAGAGCTTATCCGAGAAGGTAGAGCAGCTGATTGACCAGTATCAGGGGCAGTGGGATCTGCTGGCCGAAGCTCTGGAGAAACTGCGGACAGAGGCAATTGAGGGGCGCAAAACCGGCGAAGATGGTATGAGCAGGGAAGCCACCACCTTTTACGCCCATATCGCGGGTGAGGCCTTTGAGGGTGGCAAAGTACCCAATGAGGCCAGGGCCAAAATGAAGGCCTTGATGGAGGCCATTGTTGATACCCTGCAAGAGAGTATCGGCAGCATTGATTTCTGGTCCAATGGTGATAAACAGAAGAAAACCCGCAGCAAGATTAAAACTGCATTGATGCTTACCGGCATTAACGAGCTCAAACCAAAACGGGAGCGGATAGCAGTGGAAATAATGAAGCTGGCGAAGAACCGCCATGATGAATTACTCAAAGGTAGTAAGGAATGAATGCACGACGCATACGAGATATTGATTACCAGCTTTTGCCCGGCACAGACAGAAAGACCACGGATATTGTTATTGAACGTAATGGCATTATTGCGGTGCGCCCGCCCATAGGTTTCAGTCCTGAACAGGTGGATGCCGTGGTTGAAAGCAAACGCATGTGGATCTACAGGAATCTGGCAGAATGGCGTGATTTGAACGCCACGGCCGTGGTGCGGGAATGGGTGAATGGTGAATCCTTTCTATATTTGGGCAGCTCTTATCGCTTGTCACTGGTTGCTGCTGGGCAGGATACTGATCTGATGTTGAAAGATGGGCGCTTTTGTCTGCGCCGCGATATTGTTGAGACTGGAGGAGAGCATGCGGCCAAGGCAGCATTTGAGGCCTTTTATTGCCGGAAAGGCCAGGAGCGGATAGCGAAACGGGTTCACTATTTTGCCCCTAAAGTGGGAGTCATTCCTTCATCGGTTATGGTAAAGGATACAGGCTATCGCTGGGCTACCTGTTCAGTAAATGGCAAGCTGAGTTTTCACTGGAAATGTATGATGGCTCCGCCGAAAATTATCGACTACATCATTGTGCATGAGCTTTGCCACATGCACCATCGTGACCATAATGATGCATTCTGGAATGAGGTGGACAAGATCATGCCTGATTACTTTGAGCGAAAGGAGTGGCTGCGTGGCAATGGCGCGGCATTAGATATTTGACTCAACTTTCGGAGTTAGCATAAGGAATTACGAGCTGTTTGGTTCATACAACTTGCTGTAATCTCGGATAGTTCAGCAGCTCCGAAAGTTGAATAAAAGTTATTGGGTGTTCTCTTATCAATTTACCATCACAAACCGCGAGTCTGTCATAATCGCATATTAAGCGGACGCTGGGGAGGAGCGTGTGAATAAGAACAACTACAAACCGCCCTACACTATTACCCCGGAGATTCTGAATCGGGTCGCCGAGATAAGCGAGGCCATCGGGCGGCTGTCCGTGCTCATCGACCGATCCAGATTGCTGCGGCTACGGCGCATTAACCATATCCGCACCATTCGTGGCTCACTGGCCATTGAGGGAAACACCCTGACTGAGGCGCAGGTCACCGCGATTCTGGACGGCAAGCGGGTTATTGCCCCACCTCGTGAGGTTCAGGAGGTGCGTAATGCCTTGGCAGCCTATGACCGTTTCAATACATGGCGGCCGGAGGTTGAAAAAGACCTGCTGGATGCGCATCGACTTCTGATGGCCGGGCTGATCGACGAGGCCGGAGTTTACCGGCGCGGCGGTGTGGGGGTGATTGAAGGCAAGCAGGTGATCCACATGGCTCCCCCGGCGGACCGGGTGCCGCAACTGATGGGTGATCTGTTCGGCTGGCTGGCGGCCACCGATGCGCATCCGCTCATTACCGGCTCGGTGTTTCACTACGAGTTCGAATTCATCCATCCTTTTGCCGATGGCAACGGCCGTATGGGGCGATTGTGGCAGAGCCTGATCCTGGCCTGCTGGAATCCCCTGTTAGCCGATATTCCTGTGGAAAGCCTGATCTTCGAACATCAGGCCGACTATTACCAGGCGTTGCAGGAGAGCACCGATCAGGTCGACTCCGCGCCGTTCATCGCCTTCATGCTGCGGATGATCCTGGATGCCGTTACCACCGGCGCCCCCCAAGTCATACCCCAAGTTGCCCCCCAAGTCGGCAAGTTACTTGGGTTAATCCAAGGAGAAATGAGCCGCGAGGCGCTGCAAAACGCCCTCGGCCTGCTGGATCGTAAATCCTTCCGCGAGCGTTACCTCAAACCGGCTCTGGCCGATGGCCTGATTGAAATGACCATCCCGGACAAGCCCAACAGCCGCCTGCAGAAATACCGCCTCACCGACAAGGGCCGCCAGTGGCTGGCGCAGCATGGCAATGGATAAAGCTGAGTTAGCAGCTCGTCTGCTTAAATGAAACTTAAGCCTTTTGGGTGTAACCCCGGGATGACGACATGGCACTGAACTACGCCACATTAGAGCTGCTCCGCCAGAACCACCCTGCCTGGCGCTTGTTGCGTTCGGACCATGCCTCCCTGGTTGCGAGTTTTCTGCACCGGGTCTTTATCGCCCCGAATGTGCGGTTTCTGTCCCAGGCCGATCTGGCCGAGGCGCTGGAGGATGAGCTGTTTGCCCTGCGCGGCCAGCTAGGCCCGGAGGTTTTCCCCCGGTCCGCCCTGGCTTATCTCAACGAATGGGCGGACAATGACAGGGGCTGGCTGCGCAAGTTTTACCCGTCCGGCTCGGACGAGCCCCACTTTGATCTGACGCCGGCCACCGAAAAGGCGCTGGCCTGGCTGGCGAGCCTGACCGAGCGGGCCTTTATCGGCACCGAGTCACGGCTGTTGACTCTTTTTGAACTGCTGCGGCAGATGAGCGAAGGGAGCCAGACCGATCCCCAGGCCCGGGTCGCCGAGCTGGGCAGACGCCGCGACGAGATCGATGCCGAGATTTCCCGCATCCTCGACGGAGACATCCCGCTTCTGGATGATACGGCGCTGAAGGAGCGTTTCCAGCAGTTTCTGCAGCTGGCCCGCGAGTTGCTTGGCGATTTCCGCGAGGTTGAGCACAACTTCCGCTTGCTCGATCGGCGGGTGCGCGAACGCATCGCGCTCTGGGAGGGGGCCAAGGGGGCTCTGCTTGAAGAGATCATGGGAGAACGCGACGCCATCGCTGATTCGGACCAGGGGAAAAGCTTCCGGGCCTTCTGGGATTTTCTCATGTCCCAGAGCCGCCAGGAAGAGTTGAGTCGTCTGCTGGAGCAGGTGCTGGCCCTGCCGCCGATTGTCGACATGGGCCCCGAGATGCGGCTGCGGCGCATCCATTACGACTGGCTCGAGGCCGGTGAGCACGCCCAGCGCACCGTGGCCCGCCTGTCGGAGCAGCTACGCCGTTTTCTCGATGACCGGGCCTGGCTGGAGAATCGTCGCATCATGGACATCCTGCATGATATCGAGGCCAGGGCGCTGGTCGTGCGCGAGACGCCCCCGACCGGCCATTTCATGTCGCTGGCCGATATCGGCGCAGGCATTGAACTGCCCTTTGAGCGGCCTCTTTTCCGGCCGCCGGTCAGGCCGCTGATTGCCGATGTGGCGCTTGAGACCGGCGATGCCGAGGTTGATACGGCTGCTCTCTATGCCCAGGTGGTGGTTGACCGGGCGGAACTTGAACGACATATCCGCCAGGCGCTGCAGGTTCGCCCCCTGGTCAGCCTGAGCGAGGTGATCGACCGGCATCCGCTCAGCCATGGCCTGGCGGAGTTGGTGGCCTATCTGCAGCTGGCAAGCAAATGGCCCCACGCCGCCGTGGACGAGAAGAATATGGAGCAGATCGCGTGGCGGACGGATGCCGGAACTATGCGGCGCGCCAGCCTGCCGCACATTATTTTTGTAAGGAACGGATGATGGATGATACTTCGGCTGCAGAGACCGCGGCTCTCCAGGGTGAGGGCTTCGATTTTTCGTCAGTGGTGGTGCCGCTTCTCAAGGGGGTGCTTTATCAGGAGGATAGCCCGGTTCTGTGGAATGCCCTGCTTGGTCTGCAGGCCAGGGTGCGCGACTATGTGGCGGTGCTGGGGCTGGAACTGATACTGGACGAGGCCGAGGGGTATGCCTTTCTGCGGTCACAGGCGGATGAAGAAGGTGACAATACCTCAACTAAGCTTCCCCGTCTGGTGGCGCGCCGGCAGCTCTCCTTTCCGGTCAGTCTGCTGCTGGCCCTGCTGCGCAAGAAGCTGGCGGAATTCGATGCCGGCGGAGGCGAGACCCGCTTTATCCTTTCCCGGGATGAGGTGGTGGAATTGATCCGGGTTTTTCTGCCTGCCGGCAGCAATGAGGCCAGACTGATCGATCAGATAGACCTCAATCTCAACAAGATCATTGAGCTGGGCTTTGTTCGCCGCCTGCGCGGTCAGGAACAGATGTTTGAAGTCCGGCGGATCCTCAAGGCCTTTGTCGATGCCCAGTGGCTGGCCGAATTCGACCAGCGGCTGGTGGAGTATCAGGAGCTGCTGGTTCGGCGGGAGGATGCGGAAAATGGCTAGGCCGTTGGCGCTTGACTTTATCGGCGATGACCGGCTGGCCGGCTTCCGTCTGCAGCGTCTTGAGGTGTTCAACTGGGGCACCTTTGACGGCCGGGTGTGGGAGCTGCAGCTTGGCGGCAGGAACGTCCTGCTCACCGGCGATATCGGTTCCGGCAAGTCCACCTTGGTGGACGCGGTCACCACCCTGCTGGTGCCGAGCCAGCGTATCGCCTACAACAAGGCGGCCGGGGCGGACATCCGGGAGCGCACTCTCCGTTCCTATGTTCTGGGGTATTACAAGTCGGAACGCCAGGATACTCTCGGCAGCGCCAAACCGGTGGCCCTGCGCGATCACAACAGCTATTCGGTGCTTCTCGGCGTCTTTCACAACGCAGGCTACAATAAGACGGTAACCCTGGGACAGGTGTGCTGGATGAAGGATGCGCAGGGGCAGCCGGCCAGGTTCCATGTGGCCTGCGAGCGGGAGCTGTCAATTGCCGGGGATTTTTCCCGGTTCGGCACCGAGATCAATAATCTGCGCAAGCGTCTGCGCGGGGCCGGGGTGGAGCTGTTCGACACATTTCCGCCCTATGGGGCATGGTTCCGCCGGCGTTTCGGCATTGAGAACGAACAGGCCCTGGATCTTTTTCATCAGACCGTGTCTCTGAAGTCGGTGGGCAATCTCACCGACTTCGTGCGCAGCCATATGCTCGAGCCTTTTGATGTGGCGCCGCGCATCACCGCCCTGATCGGACATTTCGATAACCTGAACCGGGCCCACGAGGCGGTGCTCAAGGCCAAACGGCAGATCGAGATGCTGGAGCCCCTGGTTGCCGACTGCGACCGGCACGTAGAACTGGTGAAAGGGGTTGAGGCCCTGCGGGCCTGCCGCGAGGCCCTGCGGCCCTGGTTTGCCGGCCTCAAACTGCAACTGCTGGAAAACCGTCTCGCCACCCTTGCCGAGGAACTTGTCCGGCATAATGCCCGGGTGGAAAGTCTGGAGGAGCAGCGGCGGCAGCAGCAGGGGCGCGAGCGCCAGCTGCGGCTTGCCATCGCCGAAAACGGCGGGGACCGCATCGCCCGCATCGGCGAGGAGATCCGTATCCTGCAGGAGGAGCTGCAGCGCCGGCAGCAGAAGGCCGGACGTTATGCCGAACTGGTGCAGCTCCTTGGGCTTCATCCCCCTGAGGGCGGGGAGGATTTTCTTAACCGGCGCGGGCAATGCGCCACCATGCGGGAAGAGACGGAACTCAACGACGAGCGGCTGCAAAACCGGCTCAATGAAGACATGGTGCTTTTTGCCCGGGAGCGGCAGGAACACGAGCAGTTGACCGCGGAAATCAAAGGGCTGAAGGCCAGGCGCAGCAATATCGATGAACAGCAGATCCGGGTCCGCCGAGTTCTGTGCAGCGCCGTTAACCTGCCGGAAGAGGAACTGCCCTTTGCCGGGGAGTTGCTGCAGGTGCGCGAGGAGGAGCGTGACTGGGAGGGTGCGGTGGAGCGGCTGCTGCGCAATTTCGCCCTCTCGCTGCTGGTGCCGGATCGCTACTATGCCCAGGTGGCGGAATGTGTGGACCGAACCCATCTCAGGGGGCGGCTGGTCTATTTCCGGGTGCGGCCGGGGAAACGGCCGGAATTGCCGGCTCTCCATCCGGACTCACTGGCGCGCAAGCTTGCCGTCAAACCTGATTCACCTTACTACGACTGGCTGGAGAGGGAGGTGGGCCACCGTTTCGATATGGCCTGCTGTGCCGGTCAGGAACAGTTTCGCCGCGAGGCCCGGGCCATCACCCGGGCCGGGCAGATCAAGGCGCCGGGCGAGCGTCACGAAAAGGATGACCGCCACCGGATCGATGACCGCAGCCGCTATGTGCTGGGCTGGACCAATGCCGCAAAGATCGCCGCGCTGGAGGACAAGGCCCGGATGAGCGAGGCGCGGCTGGGGGAGATCGGTACGCGCATCGCCAACCTGCAGAAAGACCAGCAGGGGATCAAGGAGCGGCTGGTAACCCTGTCCAAACTTGATGAATACCGCGACTTCCGTGACCTTGACTGGCGGCCAAAGGCCGTGGAGATCGCCAGGCTGCAGGAGGAAAAAGATCGGCTGGAGGCCGCTTCCGATCTGCTTAAAACACTGACCGGCCAACTCAAAGAGCTGGAAGCGGCGCTGAAAAAAACCGAACAGGAACTCGATGAACGCAAGGACAGGCGTTCAAAAACCGAACAGAGGAAAAGCTCTGCCGAGGAGCTGCAGCAGCAGACCCGGGCCATTTATGAGGAGGCGACGCCGGGCCAGGCAGGGCATTTTGAACGGTTGGCAACGCTGCGGGCCGAGGCCCTGGGTGAGCAGCTGCTGACTGTGGAATCCTGCGACAACAGGGAGCGGGACATGCGCGACTGGCTCCAGGCGTTGATCGATGCCGAAGACAAAAAAATCGGCCGGTTGGGGGAAAAAATCATCAAGGCGATGACCGAATTCAAGGAGGAATGGAAGATCGAAACCCGGGATGTGGATGTCAGCATCGCGGCCGGTTTTGAATACCGTGCCTGGCTTGCGCAGCTACAGGCTGACGATCTGCCGCGGTTCGAGGCACGTTTTAAAGAGCTGCTTAACGAGAATACCATCCGGGAGGTCGCCAACTTTCAATCACAGTTGGCCCGGGAGCGGGAAACCATCAGGGAGCGTATTGCCCGCATCAACGAATCACTCACCCACATTGACTACAATCCCGGCCGCTATATCGCCCTGGAAGCGCAGGCGGCCCTTGATGCGGATATCCGCGACTTTCAGACCGAACTTCGTGCCTGTACCGAAGGAGCGCTCACCGGTTCCGAAGACGTGCAGTATTCCGAGGCAAAATTCCTGCAGGTGCGGCGCATCATTGAGCGGTTCCGCGGCCGCGAGGGGCAGTCCGAGCAGGACCGGCGCTGGACGGCCAAGGTGACCGACGTGCGCAACTGGTTTGTTTTTGCGGCCAGCGAGCGCTGGCGGGAGGACAACAGCGAATACGAACACTACGCCGATTCAGGGGGCAAATCCGGCGGGCAGAAGGAGAAACTCGCCTATACCGTGCTGGCTGCCAGCCTGGCCTACCAGTTCGGCTTGGAATGGGGCGCTCTGCGCTCTCGTTCCTTCCGGTTCGTGGTGATCGACGAGGCATTCGGCCGCGGTTCGGACGAATCGGCCCAGTACGGGCTGCGCCTTTTTCAGGAGCTGAACCTGCAGCTGCTCATCGTCACCCCCTTGCAGAAGATCCACATCATCGAACCTTTTGTCGCCGGTGTCGGCTTTGTCCACAACGAGGACGGCCGGGCTTCGGTACTGCGCAACCTCACCATCGAGGAGTATCGCGCCGAAAAACAAGGGGGCGGCCGTGAGCTGGACGACGCCCGCTGACCTGCGCGCCCAGGTGCAAAAACTTTGGGACCGGGGGGCGTTGCTGGCCGACGGTGAGGCGATTTTCCCCCGGCGCCTCAATCTGAAAGTGCCCAGCTCGGCGGAACTGGCGGAACGTTTTGCCGAGGCGCGGGACTGGATTAGCCGCATTGACGGCGAGGCCGGGTTCTACCGGGTGGTGTGGCGCAGCGTCAATCACCGCATCCTGGGCACGAACTCGGTGCCGGCCGAGATCTGGATTGATTCCGCGGACCAGGCCCTCGGGTTGATCGGCAGGCGCCGGGATGCCGAGCGGTTTGCCGAGCTGGTGGCGCTGACCCGGCAGCGGCAACCGGAACTGCTCACATGGCTGACCAGGCGACCGTTGCGCGCGCTTGAACTGACTGAGGAGTGGCCGCGTCTGCTGGCGGTGGTTGCCTGGCTGGCAGGGCATCCCCGTCCCGGAGTTTATGTGCGCCAGGTGGATATTGCCGGGGTGCACAGCAAGTTCATCGAGGGGCGGCGGGCCGTGTTGGCGGAGCTGTTTGATCTGGTGCTGGCACCGGAAGCGATTGATGCCGGTGCCAGCGGGGCCAGCGGATTCTGCCGGCGCTATGGGTTCCGCGACAAACCGCTGCGGCTGCGGTTTCGCATCCTTGATGCGGACCTCGCCCTGTTCAACACCGGGACCGATCAGGATATCACCGTAACCCACGATACTTTTGCCCGACTGCACCTGCCGGTGGCAAGGGTTTTCATCACGGAGAACGAGATCAATTTTCTCGCCTTTCCCCCTGTAACCCGGAGCATGGTGATCTTTGGCGCCGGCTACGGTTTCGAGACCCTGGCCGAAGCGGGCTGGTTGGGGGACTGCCATATTTACTACTGGGGGGATCTGGACACCCACGGATTTGCCATCCTTGATCAGTTGCGGGCTCACTTTCCCCAGGCTGTTTCCTTTTTGATGGACCGGGAGACACTGCTCGCCCACCGATTGCACTGGGGGGTGGAGCCGAAACCGGAAATCCGTGATCTTGCGCGGTTAACCGATGAGGAGAAAATGGTGTACGACGATCTGCGGCAAAACAGGCTTGGCAATCAACTGCGCCTGGAACAGGAGAAAGTTGGATTTGACTGGCTGCGGCAGGCACTGGAGAGACTGTGAATCGTCAGCTCTTCCTGCATGAAGCGGATTCGCCTGTTTCAAAACACTCCCCTCTTTTAGCCACTGGCTGCTGGCATCTTTTCGCTTGTCATCGATCAAATGAATCTTTTGCACCTCAAAATAAAAGACCTTGTCACTATTGACCATGATCTAGGCAGATTGAGGTGGTTTATGCCGGTACCCAGCTCAGACACATCCGATGCCGTGATTGCATATCGATCCGACCATCTTTATTCTTCTGTTGAAAAAGTTGGAGGAAAGCTTTGAAAGGTTGCTGTGAAAGAGGTATAATTATTAATAATTATGGCATGTTATGGTTATGTTGCTTTTGGAGTCATGCACAAATGGCCTAAGTTCCGGAAAGGGAAAGCCCTCTAAAGGAAATGCTCATGATGACTGCGGCTATCACCCAGATTGAACGGGCACGCGGTTTTCTGGAAGCGGCTAGGCTTTCAGATGACTGGCTGCGTGATATGGGCAACAAGGCACTGATCAAGGAAGCGCATCATACCACCCACATTGAAGGCACTCGGCTGACGCTGGATCAGGCGGAACGTTTATGGCGGGGAGAAGCAGTGCCGGAAGCCGACCCGGAAGATACACGAGAACTCCTCAATTACCGATCGGCCTTTGAGTTTGTCTCTGAATGCCTGCACAGCGGTGATCCCATTCACGAAGGCATGATCCGTGAAATCCACAGAAAGCTGGTTCAAGGCGTTCGGGGCGGCAAAGCGGATCCGGGTAATTACCGGCGTATTCAAAACTATATGGCAAACGCATCTACGGGGGAAGTGATTTATACGCCGCCATCTGCGGTGGAAGTGCCGATCATGATGTCCGAAATGGTGAAATGGTTGAACAGCGAGCTGGATATCCATCCAGTGCTGGTGAGCGGTATCGCCCAGTTTCAACTTGTGCATTTCATCCCTTCCTCGACGGCAATGGCCGCGCCTCGCGCCTGCTTTCCACGCTCTGCCTCTACAAGGCCGGGTATGACTTCAAGCGGCTGTTCACCATCAGTGAATATTATGATCGCGACCGGCCGACCTTTTATAGGTCGATCCAGAGTGTACGTGAAAATGGCATGGATATGACCGGCTGGCTCGATTACTTCACCACCGGTCTGGAAACCCAGATGATCGAGGTCAAAGAGCGGGGTGAGCAGGTTATCCGCCGGGATGTTCTGGTGCAGAAACACGGCCTGAATGAACGCCAGGGAAAGGCTATTGAATTTTTACTCGTCCATGGCAAATTAACCATTCAAGATTTTGAGAGCCTCTGCCCTGAGGTAAATCGACGAAGCTTGCAACGTGATCTTAAAGGAATGTTGGAAAAAGAACTGGTTTTAAGCGAAGGGGCAACGAACCAGCTGACCTACATGCTCCGAGGGTAAACTTGTGACATCTTGTGACAGAATCTTGCGACAAACTCGCGACACAACTTGTGACATTGGCTCTTTCAGGCATGAGTTATAAGACACACAGCCGGGTAATCGAGCGGGAATCAAACTCGCTCCGTTCTCTGTTTCGGGAATATGTCGAGAATAAAATTTCTCTCGGCGGCCGGCAAATGATGATTGCCTGGGAACTCTGGATTAATCATTTGCTTGTCAAGCAAGATACGTAATCTCTGCCAAAGGGACTTCCCACTGCTCACACTGGCAGAGCCGTCTATAATCCTCTCCGGAATCCTCACATTGGCGCTGCACCATGGCAAGCACCGTTATCCGTTCGATAGTTTCCAATCGTCCATTCCATATCTCACATGCGGATCGGGAGAGTTGGGCGACGATACTGCCCCTGGCATCATGCAACTCGATGTGGTTACCTTTCGTTACTGCCTTGATGGTATCTCCCGTCTTGAGTGAGGCAAGATGCTCATGAATAAAATTTTTGGGAGGCATGCGCCCGGCATAATCAAGAAACAGATCCTCCATGCCCAGTATGCTATAGCGGCGATGAAGATGTTTATCCGGGGCATGGGCCAGGGATGGCCGACGGTTTAGTAAGAAATTGCCTTGGAGAAGTCCCGTGTGCACATTGGTGCTGTCCTCCCGGTTAAAAAGGCAGAGGGTTTCCTTGGCACGGGTCATGGCAACATAATAGGCCCGTCGTTCTTCCTCTTGTTCTGCTGGGGCCTTTCCGCATCTCCATTCTCCGGGGACAAAAACATGGGGAAATTCCATCCCTTTGGCGGAGTGAACCGTGCTGAGGAAAGCCCCGGTGCCGATTGTTTGCTCTCGTTTTTGTTCCGCCAGACTTTCATAAAGATATTCAGTGACGTAGCTGGGAGATTGTTGCGCATTACCGCTTTCATTACGCCATTCGTCAAGGATCTTTCTGATCAACTCCCACCATGGACTGACAGGATGCCCTTCTGCGAGATGATTAACAATTTTCAGTAAATCTTTTGCTGACAGCAGCTCGTCATGACGGGATTTCAGTTCTGCAAAAAATTGGCGAATCTCGCGGATTCGATAAAGTGGCGGGGTCTTGTCACGGTCAATACTCCAGATTATTGGGATATTTTTCAGTTCACAAAAAGCACGAATAGGCGCGAGTTCCTCACGGGTTCTTGCCAGGACGGCGCAGTCTGACCATTGCAGGGAGGGATTGCGTTGTTTTAAACGCAGCAACTCCTCCACAAGGGCTACGGCCTGATGTCCTGCGTCAGGGACATGTACTATCTGCACCCGGCCTTTTGCTACTGGATCAAGATCTTCCCACGGTCCACCTGCCGGGAGTTGCTCCCTTCCTTTGTTGATGCGTATTTCGGTATGGATTTTCATCCGATCGCGATTATGGGAGATCAAGACGTTCGCCGCGGCAATGATATTGGCCGATGATCGGTAGTTTTCAACCAGATAGTGGATTCCCGCCTGATAGTCGTTCTGGAAACGCCTGATAAACTCCACATTGGCGCCGCGGAAGGTGTAAATGTTCTGGTCGTCATCTCCAACCACGAGAAGGGCCAGCTTGCTGTCCGGGTCGCTCAGCGTTCGGCCGGCCAGAGCGGAAATAAGCTGGTATTGGTCGGAATCGATATCCTGGTACTCATCCACCAGAATATAACGATAACCCGCCAGCAGTCTCTCCCTGAGTTCATCACTTTCAAGGCAGGTCAATTCGACCTCTCCATTCAACAAACGTACTGCCTCGGGAATGACGGTTTTGAAATCCTCATTCTGCATTTTTCGACCTTCAGCCCGCTCTGCAAAGGAAGAGCCGATCAGCCGCATCGCCAAACCATGATAGGTTAAAACGGTGACGCCTTTGGCATCAGGGCCGATAAGTTCAAAGAGTCGCCGCCTCAAGGTATTTGCCGCGTTGCGGTTGAAGCAGAGGATAAGGACGCTGCGTGGCTGGGCGCGTTTCACCCGCAATAAGAATGCGCATCGGTGCGCCACCACCCGGGTCTTTCCGGATCCCGGTCCGGCCAACACCAGCATATTTTCATTTGGCGCTGCCGTTACGATAGCAATCTGCACAGGGTTTGCCAGGTTATCAACTATACGGTGGTAGGATGCCTGGCTGGTGGCCCGATCAGTGACGTGTTTCCGTCCCGCAAAATAACGCTGGATAAAGCTGCTGCGATCCATTGAGAAATAAGCGAGGACCAGGTCCAGGGCCTGTCTGATTTTTTTGAGACCCAGTCGGGCATACTCATTCATTACATGGACCTGGAAAATTCGTTCCTTATAGTGTTGTTCCAGGGGGCTGTAATCTCCCTTTACATAACGGCGCTTTATTTCTTCAGGGATAATGCGAATCGTCATTGCCTGACGAAAAACAGCAAGCCCCTGCTGGAGAATGATGACCTGTTGTTCGTGCAGAAACATGAGGGCCCGATCTATTGCCGCAAGGCTATCTTTGAGTTGGCCGGCAAGGAAGAGATTGCTGCGGAGTGCGTTGGCAATGTCATCAAGGGAAAAGTTAACCAGGAGTTCGGCACTTGCCTGCGTGTTAGTGGGTATTTTAGCATAGAGGGTGTCTAATACCACTTTCGCAACTAAACGTCTCTTCTCCGCCGTGGCAAGCAGGGCTGGCCAGTTTCGATTCAATTTAAGACGATAGTGATCCTGGCCAAAATAACGGAACTCAAGACTGCCGCGATTTCCTGCCAGGCCTTTCCCATCCAGCGAAAGGCTTTTCAGAAGATTGCGCAGGAGTTCCGGGAGGCTTTCATGCCCTTCATCAATGAGCCGCTGATTCAGCCGACGCAGGGAAAGATCGAGCCAGCCTTCGGCCTCGGGCTCTGTTTCCTGCATGAGCTGGAGCATGGCCTTTTCCAGTTTGCAGACCTTGTCAAAGCGGATGCGGGAGTGATCGCCGACTTTGTAGCGAACATAGGCGTTCATGAGAATGCCCTGTTTGATTAATCCTGCTTCGGTCATGGCATGGAGAACTCGTAATACTTCCTGGGTATCACCTGAAATGGAAAGGGATGCAGGAGCATCATTGTCCCTCTCCCTGAACTCGGGAAGTTCGGCCAGCTGGTCAGCACTCATTCCTGCGTTCATCTTGGCATTGAACAAGGCGTGAAGAATGGCAAGCCATCGCTTTTTCTGCTTCTCTGAAATACCTAAAGGAGTGATTTTTTCCACGGCCTCTTCCATGTTCCGGACAATGGGGAGGCCCTGGAAGACACGGGTGTTGTTCTGGTTACGTTCAACAAATCCTGCCCGCTCCAACCAGGCGACAGCCGTCTTCACCTTGGTGTCGGCCATGCGATCATCGCTATCGAAACGGGTCTGCACTTCCTCATCCCGCAGCAGCTCTCCGGCGGTGATAACGACTTGGTTGTCCTTGCCTCGCTTGGCTCGGCGCAAGCCCCGCAGGATTTGACTGATGTCATGCTGGGTCAATTCAGATAATGCACCCAGCTTAAACTGGGTTTCAATATCTTGTTCGTTAAAGAGAAGGACGCACTCCGCCTCCTTGGTGTCCCGCCCGGCACGGCCAGCCTCCTGCAAATAATTTTCCAGCGATCCTGGGATATTTGCATGAATTACCAGCCGCACATTGTCCTTGTCGATTCCCATGCCGAAGGCGTTGGTGGCGCAAATAACCTGCGTCTTGCCGCTAATGAAATCTTCCTGAATCCGGCGTTTAAAAGGAGCTTCCAGTCCGGCATGAAAGGCCTCAACCTGCCAGCCTTTTTTGAGCAAAAAATCTCGCGTGTTTTCCGTTTCATTTCTTGTTGCGGCATAGATGATTGCTGAACCAAGTTCCGGAGTCGGGAGCCGCTCGGCAAGGATTTCGTGAATACGTTCATTTCGCTCGGCACTATTGATCAGCTGGACTTCGAAAGAAAGATTGTTTCTTTCGACGCCACCCTCGAAAATCTCCAGTTCCTGCCCGAGTTCCCTGCGAAAATGGTCGGCGATTTCCTCAATCACGTCTTGCTTGGCTGTCGCGGTAAAGCAGGCTATCGGCGGTATAGGCGTCTGTTGTTTTGAGGAAAATTCCCTGATGAAACGGGAGGCGTAAAGATAATCAGGACGGAAATCATGGCCCCACTTTGACAGACAATGGGCTTCATCAAAGACCCAACAGCCTATTTCCCGTTGGCCTATGGCATCGGTGAGGGATTTATTGCGCAATTGTTCCGGTGACACGTAGAGGATAGCAATATCTCCCAAACGGACCCTCTCCAGTACATCACCCCGCTCCGGCGGTGTCAGCATGCCGTAAATGGCGGCAGCGAACATGGTGCCGGTCTTCGACGCCAGGCCGTCAACCTGATCCTTCATGAGTGCCTGCAACGGGGAGATAACAACAGTCAACAAGCCTCGGCGGAAATTGCGCACCAGGGCCGGTATCTGATAGCAGAGGGATTTCCCTCCACCGGTTGGTAGAATAGCGAGCAGCGGCTTGTCTCTCATGCCGTGGCCGGCAATGGCCTCTTGCATACTGGTGCCTTTATCCGTTGTCGGTGTCGAGCGGAAGGCTGGATAGCCGAATAGCCTTTGTAACTGTTTCCGGGGATTTTGCGTGGTTTGACACCAGTGACAGGAAGGATTGGGGCAGGGAGTTTCCCGCAATTCCTTCAAGATCGGCACAACATCATGAAAACGGTGACGTACCCAGGGCGGGAGGACGGAATTATAGCCGGCAACCCGCAGCCATGCCAGGCAGTAGGCAAGCGGGGGCCGCGTATCGGGATTATTCAGATATTCGCAGGTGTGCGTTAAGACTGCCGCATCGCACGCTTTGTCCAGAACCTGTTTTTGAAAGATGGCGCAGGCGTCGTTTTCGGTAATCCGGGACGCCCCTATTGCGGCAAAAACCTCTTGCAGCCCCTGGCCGCGAAGTGCCAAGTTCCCGCTTTCGGCAAAACAGTAACGATAAAAAGAAAGAATATCCTTTTCGGTTTGGAGGAGTTGCGCAAAGCTGTCCCACTGGTCGCAGAATACCGAGGCAGCCAGGCGTGCATCGGCAACAGGATTACTCATCGAATCTCTGACCAGCTTATAATTTTTTACCAGACGATGATAGGGGTTCTCCGGAAAAGCCAGGGGGGAAAGATATAATGTATCAACAACAGGCTTTTGCAGGAGTCGCAAATTCGGAGCGTGGGATGCTAAAATAGGGAAATCATGACCAAGCAGGTTATGCCCTAGAATATAATGCGCTGAATCCGCAAGTGCATCCAGCTCTCTGAGTGCTGCATTCAGATCGAAACGCCCTTTCCTCTCAAATGTTTGATCATGGTATACCGCGCCGATATGATAGATTTTATCGCTTTCATTTGTTTCAAGATCCAGCAATAAGCACCTTTCAAGAAAATCTTTACTGATCACAGGTAGTGGCCTTTAGGTGATGAGGGATGCAAGGGCGGCAGGGAAATATGAAAGAAAATTGCATAAGATAAAACCGTATAACAAATCGTATTCATTTCTTTTAATCTGCACGCATTAACCAGAATTATCGTTGGGAGCGGTAAAGATACAACATGACTTATTTTTTACTTTATCAGACTGTCATCAGGCAAGTTGTTAAATTGCTAAATATCCTGGAAAAGTGTGTATGAATTATGAAGAGCTGTTGTCTGTGTGAAAAATAAAGTCAAAAAATGGGACTACGATTGTATGTTAGTCAACGGAAAGGGGTTTTCGTTTACTTGGAAAAGATTTCTGCTGGAAATGCTGGGCAGGAAGTTGCGGGGGCCCTTGGCTCCCCTTTCCCATCTGACCCGGAACCAAGTGGTGTCCATGAAGTTATCTTCCGTTTTGGAAAAAGTTGGCGGAAAGGTTTGAAAGGTTGTATACAATAATCAGTATATTGTGAATAATTATGGCATGTTACGGTTAGGCTGCTTTTGTAACCTTGCACAAATGGCCTAAGCTCCGGAGTGAGAAAGTCCTCTAAAGGAAATGTCCATGTTGCTCAATGATATTGTCAAACAAGCCGAAGAGAAACCGCAAATTGACTGGGATGCCTACTGTCGCTGGAGGATGAGGCAGTGTGGCAGCCTTGAGGAGTCCGATTCTATCCCTATGGTGTGGAAATGCTCCTGTGGGGCGGTCAATACCGCTGTGGCGGGCGAAAAATTCGGCACCTGCCGGGACTGCGGCCTGGTTTATCTCTCCTTTCCGCAATGAGGTGGTAGGGTTAAAATAAGGATGAGGTTTATTTCAGGTTCGCGGCAGGACGTTTGCGCCCGGAGTTGTCGGGAAATTCGGCACTGCCGGCAGTTGCCTGCCGAGAGAACTGATTCTGTCAGAGAGCTGCAGCAGGGTGAGAATGAGTCCTGCCCAGCCTGTTCTTCCCTGGCTGATAAATAAACTCAGGGTCGACACGAAAACCCCGATGATGCGGCAGGTGGCGGCAAATGACCTGGATGTCAGCGTAACCTGGTCAATGAATTGGTTGATTTTTTCCTGATCACCGCGACCATTGATAAACACCTTGAAATCGAGATCCCTGTCATGGCACATCATGATATGATGCGGGTCTGATCCCTGCAGCTCCCTTTGGAAAATGTTGTCAAGCTGGGCGGGAAAGGCCTGAAGTGCCTGGCGTGCAATATCATATCCTGTCATGGCCTGATGATAAACCAGCCGTGAGATATTTCTGCCGATCACAATCTCCTTGCCGTCAGGCCGCCGTGTCAGGTTGTGGAGCCAGCCGAATACTCTGCCCATGCCGTCCCATATCTGGTCGTCCAGAGACAGCGCTGTCTGCCATATCGCCTCAAGCTGTTCAGGCTGTTTTGCCACCACATGATAGATCATGGCTGATTTTTCCGATTCAGGCAGGCTGTTCCGGGCTCTGAGTGCTGCGTCAATCATGCGGAAAAAGAGCGGGAACTCCCCGGCAAAACGCTGGGCAAGCCCAGGGCTTTCCCCTTCTTTTCCATGGTCCTGCCAGTAGGTGGTCAGGGCGGTAAAAAGCTTGGCATCATCGCTTAACAGCAGGGGTTGCTGTCCCAAAGGCATTCTCTGCCGGCCTCTTCTTCTGATTGGGGTGCGCTTGAAGAATTCTTTGCCCTGATAGCCATCCGGCGCAACATCGTAGCCGGCCAGCCACAGTTCCACTTTGGCTAAGCTTGCGGCAAACGAAAAAAGAGGATGATCACCATCCTCGGGCAGGGGTGATAGCTCAGCCGCCAGTCCTTGGACCAGCAGGTCCTGGTCAAACAGCAGCGCAATGGTTGCCGGGCAGATCTCCGGCTTGATATCCTGTGCCGACAGATGCAGGAAAGCAGTGACAGCCTGCAAACGATGCAGTCCAGCATCCAGTTTATCCGGATCGTCGAAGGCCGGGGTGTCCGTTAATCCCAGCACATGCAGACGCAGGGCGATAGCCCGTTGCAGGGCGGAATTTGGGAAATTGCCGGCAAACCAGCGGTTGATATGGAGCGGGCTTTCAAAACCGACCAGCTCCTGCAGGGCCTGCCATGTCTGCCGACCCACCCAGCCGTCTTCGGTCAGACCGGCGTCATGTTGAAATTTTTTGATGGCATGAATCAGCAGGGGATCAATAATGGGCAGGCGGGAATCGAGGCGTAAATAGCCAAGACAGGCCAGGCGGCTGCGGATCGTGCGGGTCCTGGAGGCATCGTGGGACTCCCGGGGCGCCTCTTCGGGCAGGGGGTCGAATATGCCGTTGGACCTGGCGATATCAAAATCCTGCGCAAGGGCGCTGAGGTTGTTGAAAAGAATCTCATCCGGGGGGGCATGGAGAGCAGTCTGCGCCGCGAAAATCGTTTGCCGGAAATGGTCCAGTCCCTCTGTAAAATTAACCTTCATTTGAGAAAACAGGGCGACCGTCTCCCCTTGCATGGGATGTCTGCCCATGCTGGTGATACGGCCGCCTTATCGAAATTGATCATTGCCCACCGAGGCCGATGACATTGGCAAAAATCGACAACAGGGCCTCCCTGGTCTCCATCCCGGCCTGCACCGCGGCAGCATGGGCTCTCTGCACATGGGGCGGCAGGTCGTTCTCCGAGGTCAGCAGAAAGGTGTCGCCATCAAAATTTACTTTTGTCATGGCGGCAAGCTTGAGGGTGCCGGATACCTTGACCTTTTTCAGTACCGCCTCAAAACTTGTGAGATCGACATCTTTGTCTTTGTCAAAGAGCACCTCGAGATTTCCCGTATAGGTCTGGACCTCAAGCGACGTCAGGTCACAGGTTGTTTCCCGCAGGCGTTCAAGCGCTGCGCGTAATCCTCTTTCCTCTGGCATAGGTTTGTCTCCTTTTTTATCAATTGTGTACTTTGTGGTCTTTAAGCTGCGCAGATGTCGAATTTCGGCAGCAGATCATAAATCACATAAAATCGATGGGCCTGCGCGGCATCATGGAAGTATTTCCAGTTGCTCTTGAGAAAGGCCTGGTTCCATGTGTATTTCCGTTTATCTTCATTGGTGCCCAGGGCCTGCTCTTTCCACGAGCCAGGTCCCTTGGCGGAATAGGAGATCTTTTCCGGACCGAAGCTGAAAGGGTCGTGTTCGATGGCCTTAAGCCAGGCACCATGCCGCTTGTCCCCGTTTTCTTCCTTGAGGTTCATGAAAAGATCCTGGATTTTGTTCATATCCTGCGCGTCGATGCCGCTGACCTCGGCATGGGGATCCCTGGCGATATAGCGTTTCATGGCCCGGCACATCTGATCTGCCGCCTGGCAGAACTGGTCGGTATTGTCGCGTTCTATGGTTTCCTTGCGGCCGTTTTGGTATTTCCACTTCAGAAAGGGCATATCCGGGAAGACCGTGGCCCGGCCATGGCCGAGGGGGGGGACGGCGTCATCCAGAATTCTGGACAGGAAGGGGGCAAGCCCTTCTGAAAAGGCCCCTGAGCTGCTTGTCGCCTTGGCATTCTCCACCTCATTGATTTCATGCAGCACCCCGGCAAAGCCCTGATGAGCCCAGGTGTCGGCATAGACATGCATGGCGACCCCCAGGCGATGCAGACCATAGGGTCGATTCTGTTCGACAATGGCCTGCCGCACCATCTGTCGGGCGATGGGGCTGTCCGGCTTGCAGATAAGCTTGTTGATGAACTTGCCGATGGGATTCTGGCCTTCTCCCAATCCGTCGTTGCCGGGCAGGAAATGAAAGGGGATCCAGACCAGGTGGTTGGCCAGGTCATCGGCATTGCGCGGGTCAAGCATGTTATGGGCGGAACTGATGCGGGAATAGAGGGCCTCAATGTCAAAATGGATCGTGCCGCTGCAGGTGGCATCGTCCACATATTGGGCGGCATGGGCGATAATCTCGGCCTTGTCCCGGGGAAACCCGGCCAGGCGGGCGGAAACATAGGTGGTGGCGTGATGGAAATCAATCTGCATCTTTTCTCTCCTTTCTCATTTTTTTCTTTTCACTTTCTCATTTGATAGGTACGGCTTACGGTTCAATTATGTGGATGCCACTAAAAAAACGCTGCCATTTATGCAGCGTCTCGCGATCCACAGGTTTTGTAGGCAGCAAACGGTCTCCCGTGCAGCCGATTTTTTCCGCCTTGGCAAGCCCAAAAGGATGATAGGGCAGCAGCGAGAAGCGGCGCACCTGCAACTGCTTAAACAATTCGGCCAGGCGGCTGATATTTTCTTTATCTGCCGTGTAGCCCGGGATCAGGGGGATGCGGGGGATCACGGCATCGGGTCTTGCGGCAAGCAGCCTTTTAAGGTTGGCCAGAATCACCTCGTTGTCCACACCGACGATTTCCCGGTGTTTGTGCGGATCAACAATCTTGACATCATAGAGGATGAGATCGAGAAACGGCAGACAGGCCGATTGAAAGTCGTCCCAGGCAAAGAAGCCGTTTGTTTCCATGCAGGTGTGGATCTCTTCCCCTTGCAGTCTCTGCAGCAGCGCGCCACAGAAGTCAAGTTGGGCAGTGGGCTCGCCGCCGGACAGGGTGACCCCGCCCCCGGAGCTTGCATAAAAAAGTCTGTCACGCAGCAGGATGCCGGTGAGCTCATCAACCCCATATTTTCTGCCCACAAGCTCCAGGGCCCTGGTTGGGCAACCTGCAGCGCAGAGACCGCAGCCGGTACAGCGGCTGCGGTCAATCCGGGCGATTTTGTCAACTGCCAGCGCCCCCTCGGGGCAGATGTCCCGGCAGTCGCCGCAGCCGATACAGCGATCCTGATAAAAGGCGATTTCAGGTGCGGAGGCAATGAATTCGGGGTTATGGCACCAGGGACAGCGCAGCGGGCAGCCCTTGAAAAATAGGGTGGTCCTGATGCCCGGGCCGTCATGCATGCTATAACGGCCGATATCGCCGATCAGGGCCTCTTTCACCGGGGCAGCTGGGGCATCATCAGTTGCAGTTGTTTGGCCATAAAACCGAATTTATACAGATAATTGAGATTGCCCTCGGTCACCACGTCATGGCGCAGCATAGAGCCCAGGATATCCTGCCGGGGGGCGATGATGAAATTGAGCAGTGTCTTGCCGTCGCGGAAGGTGATGGTGATATTGGGGTTGTCGATCTTTTTTTCCATCACGTCCATTCTGTTGTTATGAAAGACCGCGGCAATGGTCACCTCCCCGTCCTGGCTGCAGAACTGGTATTTCCCCTGGAAATTTTTGAGATTTTTGCGGTAGTCGTGATTCACCACAAAGACAATCTGCATCAGGGTCAACAGGGTCTGCAGGAATTCCTCCGCCACCTCGGAGGTGAGACTGTTGTTGAACTTTTCCCACAGTTTCTTCTGGGCTTGCTGCGTGATCAGGTCCAGCATGGTTATTCTCCTCCTTTGTCGCCAGGATACGGCACGGCCTGGCCATTGGTCAGGTCATACATGGTGCGGGTGATCAGTTCGTCTTTCATCAGTTCGTTGAGGTCCTTGAAATAGGCGGAGTAGCCGGACACCCGCACCATCAGCTCCGGATATTTTTCCGGGTGCTTTTTGGCGTCCTGCAGCATCTGGTAGGTCATGATGTTGAACTGCACCTGCTGGCCGCCGGCCCGGAAATAGGCCTCAATGGTCTGGGCAAAGCGTTCGCTCATCTGCCCCACATCACCTTCCGGGCTGTATTTGATGTTGAGCGCCCAGCAGCCCGGTACGCATTCGCCGCCAAGCTCAGCCACGGCATTGAGGCAGGCCGAAAGTTCCGGCGCTGCGCCCGAAACCGGGGTGATGCCGCTGGCAAAGAGTTCGCCGGACTTGCGGCCATGGGGCAGGGCGCCGGTGATGCCTCCCAGTCCGGCATGGTTGGTCATGGTCCAGTAGGCCGGCCGGTATCGGCCGCCGCGGTAATTGGTGTGGGCTTGGTAGAGCTCAAAGAGATGGCCGACAACATTGCAGGCGTTTTTGCGGGCAATGGGGTTTTCCGTGCCGTATTTGGGGGTTCTGTTTTTCAGATAAAGCCGTATCTTCTCCCCTTCCGCCCCGGCAAAATCGTTTTTCACCATCTGCAGCAGCTTGCTAAAGCTGTATTTTTTATCAACAAAAACCGTCTGTTCAATGGCGTTTAAGGAATCGACCACATCGGCAAAGGCGATATGAGTGGCCCCGGAGGAATTGTAAAGCGAGCCGCCCTGGATCAGGTCCCTGCCCTTATCCATGGGGCCCTCAAAGAAGGCGGACAAGAGAGGTGATGGCATCATATGCTGGTGCACCCGGCCCATTTCTTCATTAAGGGCAATGGCCTTTTCGAGCAGCCAGTCAAGCTGGGTCTTGAACACCTCCCAGAATTCCTCAAAACTCTTCAGCGTTGCCGGGTCAGGTGTCTTTGGCCCGATCTGCTCCTCGCCGGTGATCGGTCTTTTGCCCTGGAAAAGGGCCATCTCCAGGGGCGCGGCCAGGTTGAGCATGATAGAACTTGAAGCCGGGTAGTCGCGGCCGCTGCTGGCCAGCTCCACACAGCCGATGACAGCATAGTCCCGGGCATGTTCAAGACTTTCTCCCTGGCCTTTCAAGGCGGTGATGTTGGCGCGGTCGTTGAAAAATGCCGGCACCGCCTTGGTGTTGAGAATGACTTCCGATACCCGGCGACAGTACTCTTTGCTGTTTTTTTCATAATCATAGCGGGCATTGACATTGGGGTCGCGGATGCACAGCAGCTCGGTGACCCGCAGCATGATGTAGGTCAGGTCATTGACCGCATCCTCGCCGTCCGCGTCCACTCCTCCCAGGGTAATGGCCGGCACGGTGCCGGCGCCGCCGAACATCTCTTCCGATGCCTCGGGCACCATGGTGACGTTGTCGGCGATTTTCAGCCACAGGCAGCCGATCAGCTCAATGGCCTGGCCGATATCCAGCCGCCCTTCTTCCACGTCCCGCTTATAATACGGATAGAGGAGCTGGTCCAGCCGGCCGGGGCTCATGGCCATGTTGATATTTTCGGCGTGTATCCCCACCTGGCAGATCCAGATGGCATTGACCGCCTCTCTAAAGGTGGTGGCAGGCCCTGCCGGCACCCGCCGGCACACCTTTGCCATGTCGAGAAATTCTTGCTTGACCTGCGGATCATCCGCCACACTGGCCATCATGGCCGCCTCTTCGGCCAGATGCTCGGCATATTTTATGATGCCCTCCAGCGAGATCTGTACGGCCCGGTAAAAATCGGCATGCCGGTTGCCGTCGTCGCTGGCGTGGGCCAAGGCAGCCGCTTCGCGCTCCGCCGCCATACTGATCAGGCCGGTGAGTCCATGCTCCAGCATGGGCGCGTAGGTGGGCACGGCGTGGGAGATGCAGCCGGCCTTGGCGGCAATGAAGAACACCAGGCTTTCAAAGAGTCGCAGGCTCTCGGCTGCTTTCGGGTTCTTCTCATCATTGATGCGTTTGCGGGTCAATTCCAGGACGTTGTTATCCATCCAGTAGGGGAAGATTTCCAGGTTGAGTTCCTTGGCTTCGTCGGCGGTCAGCTTCTGGGGATTTTTAGCCCGGGTGCTGACGGTATCAAGCTCCGGCCACAGGGTAAGGGCAAAGAATTCCGGGAATAATGGTGCGCCCAGGGCCTTGCTGGTGGTTGTGCCGGCCAGCAGGTTGCGGTCATGAAAAACCGGTCTCTTGTGCTCAAGGAAATAGTTGACCTTCCTGGCCTGCCGCACCTCCGGCGAGTCATTGGTGTCATCCTTGTCGCGCAGGTAGCGGGTAATATATCTGGCCCGCTCGATACAGATCTCCGGTTTCCGGGCAAAAGAGAGGCTGCGCAGCTCTTTCAGCCGGGGCAGATTTTCCAGTTTGAAGTTTTTCAATCTGATGTCATCTAGGGTAATCATGAGTATACCTCCCGCCTGCTGCAGGCTGTGTGGAAATAATCAGCCGCTATTGTGTGCAGGGAACCTGGAAAAATTGCCCTATGGCCCAATTTTTCAAACACCCTGTAGATATTAATATTTAAATAATAATCATTCTCTCTCAATCTTGCCAGACATCAAGCTTGATGGCCCGGCGATGCCGTTCCCAAGTGTCATCCATCAGGAGAAAATAGCCGAAAAGCTGGTATTTATACTCTGCCGGATCAACGGAGGAGTGATACGGCACATCGAGTGCTGTGGCATAGATGAGTTGCCCGAGAAAGAGGCCGTCGGCGATCTCCACCAGTTCGTCCAGGCAGAAACCGATGGGGGTGGGGCCGCCGATCATCGGATAGCGGTAGTGAAACTGGAAGACCTTTTTCTTGTTGTCGTTGTCGCTGTTCATGGGCAGGATTGACTCCCGATCGTCTACCCCGAGAAAGATGTAGCCCTGCCTGGCAAAGGGTGAGGGTCCGGCCTCAGAGAGGGCCTGCAAAGAGGGGTCCGGCACCCGGTAATTCATGTCGATAACGCGCATCAGTGGATCGGCCGCTAGAACGCGCTCATCCTGGATGTTGTTGCCGTCCACCCAATGATCATTCGCCTCTTTTTCCCAGAAGGCCTTGTCCTCGTCGCTCATCCCCTTATCCCACGAGCCGCTCTGCAGATGCGCCGCATAGGCACCGGGCTTCTGCCAGTAATGGTGGCTGCCCTTTTTCACCAGGGCATAGTGGGGGGCGCTGGCCAGATGGGTTTTCAGCTCCCTGACCCGCTCCGGATAGCGCTTGGCCAGATCACTGCTTTCGTCAAGGAACATGCTCAGTTTGCGGCCGCTGATTTTTTCATAGGATTTGCCGGCCCAGGGGAAGATGTATTTACCGATGCTGTGCCAGACCATATTGAGCACATTGGGATTTTTGATGACGTCATCATCGAGAATGCTGGCCAGGGTGCCGGGGAAGAGCTGGCTGTCGTTAAATTTTTTGCCCATATCCCCCCGCAGGGTGTCGCTGAAGCCGAGATGGAGGTTTAAAGTTGCGCCGTGGTAAAAATCAAAGCCGCGGGCCACATCCGCCTGGCCGTACCAGTCGCGTTTTTCCTTGCCGTTGGCCCTGCAGTTATAACCTTTTTTGCCATGCCCCTGGAAAAGGCCGTTGACAACCTGCGGGGCAACGCCGCAGCGGAACAGGCGGTGGAGCCTGTCAAAATGCTTGAGCTGGTCGTCCCCCGCGGTCTGGGCGGAAATATCAAGACTTATGCGCTGCAGCATCTGCAGGATGGATTCCCCGTCGCGCCGCATCTCCCGCACATCTTCGACGTCGGATTTTTTCGGCGACTCCTCCAGGATAAAGCTGGTGAATTTTCCCCGCAGATCTTCGTTGTCCTGCCAACCATTCACCCAGTCGGTGACGCCTTGCCATTGCGCAGGGGCGCCGGCAGGAGCGGGTTTTCTTGGCGGTTCGGTTTTATCGTAACCAAGCTCAAGATAGCCGCTTTCCCCGGCCCGCGGGCGCAGCTGGGGAAAGGCGATGTCGGCATAGACCTCTTTGGCATAGGCCGGGTCCATCATGAGAAAATAGCCGTTGTTCTGGTATCCGTAATCCACCTCTTTGTCACCGGAAAAGAGTTTGAAGAGCAAATCAAGCGGTTTGTCGTGCTCTCCGACGTAGGCTTCGCCCAAGGGAATGGCCGGCATGTCGGGGCTGGACAGCAGGCGCAGGCTGCCAAGGCTGTAATGTTTGGTGGCGAAAACCAGCTGGCCCAGATAGATGCCGTCGGCAATTTGCACCAGCTCGTCAACCAGGCGGGTCATGGGATAGGCGGGGTTGAGCCGCGGCCAGCGGTAATTGAGCTGATAGACCTCCTTGTCGTGCATCTCCGGCACTACGGATTTGCCGGGTAAAGCCAGGAAGATGCCGCCGGTCATGCTGTAGGGTATGTTGACTTCCCTGGCCAGATTCTCGGGAAGCAAATCGCTGTCAAACAGCTTTTCAGCCGTGGATTTGGGGCGCGGCTTCAGGTTCCACATGGGGGTCAGTACAGGCAGGCCGAGGCTCTGGATGAGGTCGGGCTGGGGTGGTTCGCGGAAATAGTTTCGGCCGATGCGGGTGGTTTGCGGGTCATACTGGGCCAGCATAGCGGCGTCATTGCCTGTCTTGTCCGCCACCACCTCTCTGGCGACCGGTTCAAAGGTTTTGCCCATCCACAGCCCGGTATCGGAGAATGTCATGTTCCAGGCCGTGGCCATCCATTCAATACTGGCGATCTTTGATCGTTCCTTGCCGAAGTGCTGCACCGTATCCTGAAAATAGTCGCTATCCCGGATTGACACCGGGATGCCGATCATGGGGCCATCGACAACGGCATATTTGCCGCACTTGAAAAGGGTTTCCAGTTTTTGATGGACTGCGGGCCATTGATGACGCTGGCTGTTGTCGGCCAGGATCCGCTGATACACGGCCAACAGGGCAAACATGTTTCCTGTGAAGTCGCTACTGAGGAGGGTTTCCAGTTCTGCTGCCAGGGTGCCCGCCGAGGCTGGCGAGGCAGCAGGGAAATTGGTGCTGCTGAGATATTCTGTTGTCATGGCTTCTTCTCATTTGTCTCTTTATCATTGTGGGTCTGAAAGCGGAGATTCTTATTTTACCGGTTTTTCTCCTTACCGGCATCTATAGTGCTCAAACACCGAAAAAATATCGGAAAGCAACAGGACTACTTAAACTTTTCTTTGTAAAATTATAGGCGTTCCCAATCATTATTTGTCAAGTTTTTTTCTGTTGTGTTTGTCAGGTGTAGACTGTGGGCAATGGGAACCTCAACTGTTGAATGTTAAACATCTTTTGTGCCGTTTGCCAAGCTCTTCTTTAGCTTTTTTGCGCTGCTAGGTTATTGTAATCCCTCCCATCCATATCAGTCATTCCGGACATCTTTTTAGCAGGAAAGTCCGCTCTGACAGCACTTTGTGCTCATTCGCAGCACTGCAAATAGGGGCGCATTAAATTTATTTTCATTAGCTCCCTGATGGAGGTACAAATTTTTTACTCTCTGTCGCAAAAAAAAGACGCTGCCCATCTGCTGTAATCCTTTGCGTGTAAACACCTGTTAATGCCACACTGTGGCTGTGGCAAATTGTCGCGGCGTCAAAAAAAGTTGTCTGGCTATTGCGACAGTCAGGGTGTTGCTGGCCACGAAGATAAAAATTCTTATTATTATAAAAATATATAATTAAAACAAGAAATTAAGGTAAATTTAATAATGATGGCATATTGCTTGCTAATTCCTCATGTACAAATCATGCAGATAAAACATGAAGCTTTTCACCAGAAAAAGGCGGGATGTTAACGCAAAACGATCAGGGAGGGCCGAATGAAGAGATGCTGTTTTCTGCTTTGACAACCATTCGCAATGCTCATGGTTCATTCTGACATCCACAAAACTTAATAAGTCTTTACGGCAACAAAAAATCATATAACTGGAGGGTGTATGAAAAAAATGATATTTACGGCAGCGGCTTTCGCCTTGCTTGCCGGCACTGGTTACGCAGCTGACCGTGGAATTGACATGTCCATCAATCCAACCCCGGCACTTGTCGGCAACACCGTACGTTTTGTCTGCACCGGCACCGGGGAGTGGCAACGGACACTCCGGAGCGCGCTGATCACCATTCGCGATGCCTCGGATACCGTGCTTATTTCAGGGCAGAGGATGCAGATTGACGGACGTACCGCCACCTTTGATTACACTGTTCCGGCCGATGAGATGACCGGAGAGTGGGATTTCAAATGCAATCTCAGGGACCGGAGGAATAAGCAGGCTAAAAGAAGTCCGTTCACTGTAACAGCAACGGCCACCGGCGGAGGTTCCGGGGGGTCCGCTGGTTCCGGCGACGGGACAGGAACTCATCCGTTCATTACCTCATATGACGGCCCGGCAACCTGTATTGCCTGCCATGAGATTGAAGCCCAGGATATGCTGGAAAGTCTGCACATGCAGTGGTCCGGCCCCACCCCGGATGTGACCAATATCTCCGGCAATGACGGCAAGGGTGTAAACGGCATCAACACCTTCTGCACCTATGCAATCTCTTCAAAAGGCGCCTGTTTTACCTGTCATGTAAGGGCAGACGGCAATGCGCCTCATGCGCCGAGCGTTAATGATATTGACTGCCTCATGTGCCACAATGATACCTACCAGCGGACATTTGTTGCCGATCCGAACAACACCGAGACCGTAGTCAATATCAACGACGAAACTAAAACCTATGTCTTCGGTCTTGTCGATGAAAACGGTGATTACACCACTGTTCCCGATTATGCCAAGATGCCGGCCGGCACCACCATGGTGGATCTGGCCCGCAACGTTCATCTGCCCACCAGGCAGTCCTGTCTGCGCTGTCATGCCAAGGCTGGCGGGGGTGACTGGACAAAACGGGGCGACATGGGCATGAACACCGCTGCTCCGACTGTGAGCGAAGACGTCCATATGTCTGCAGATCCGGGTGGTGCCGACCTTACCTGTACGGCCTGCCATTCCTTTGAGGGTCATAAGATCGGCGGCCGGGGCATTGACCTGCGCCAGACCGAAGCGGCCAACCCGAAATGTACGAACTGTCACGCTGTTGCCCCCCACAGCGACGCCACCTTGAACCGCCATGCCGCGGGCCAGGTCGCCTGCCAGGTTTGCCATATCCGCAAATTCGGCAAAGGCGGGGCAACGGAGATGTCGCGTGACTGGTTGCAGCCGACCTGGAACCCCACCTTCTGTTCCGGTCAGGGCGGCTTTGTCGGCGAAGAGGTCAAAGCGGCCAATGTGAAGCCTGAATACGTCTGGTTTGACGGCACCTCGCAAGTTTACAGCATCGGCCAGACCATTACTGCTGATGAGCGGGGCGTCTATCCCATGGCCAAGGCAAACGGCGCCCCCTTTGACGGCAAATCACAGATTGTGCCGATCAAACGTCACTTCTCGATTATGCCCCTGCATGATAGCGGTAAGATCGTACCGCCTGCCATCATGTGGATGTTTATGACCGGTGATTTCGATCTGGCAGTGCGCAAGGGCATGGAAGAAGAGGGCATGACCGGCAACTACCAGCTGGTTGATGTTGATGCGGAAATGCTGATCACCCACGGAGTTGAGCCGGCATCCATGGCCCCGTCCTGCGGTGAATGTCATGATTACTCCGGTATGACTCCGGACGGAACCGGCATGGTGCCATTCGGCCAGCTCGGGTATCATACCTGGCCGGCCAAGGTTAAGGACTGTACCCTGTGCCATGAGCGGGAATCGCTTTCCTGGCAAGGCGTGCATCAGCGCCACGCGGCAGACGGTCAGGGCGAGGGAAACCTGTCATGTGTGAGCTGTCATACAGATGAACCGACCGGTCTGGTGAAACCGAAAAGTGATCTGTGCAACGACTGCCACGGTTCCAAATCCTGGAGCGGCAGCGAACTGCATAAGAAACACCTTGAGAAAGGCTATCAATGTGTGAAATGCCATAAGTTCTAAGCCGCTGATTTTTTAAGGCTGTAAGTAAAAAAAAGGATGTCCATTGCGGGCATCCTTTTTTTATGGGCTATTTGGCAGAGCGCAAATGAAAGAGATTGACAATTACCGTGAAGAATGTCAGATAACTTTGTTATCCTTTCTGTTGTAATTTCCCCTTGGCGTTTCTTTATGAGAAAAATATGGTAAATCCTTGTCTCGACTGTGGTGCCTGTTGCGCGTTTTTCCGCGCCTCTTTTTACTGGGGGGAATCGGATCTGGCAATTGAAGGCGGCGTACCTGCCGAACTGACGGAGAAATTAAACGATTTCCGTATGGTTATGCAGGGGACCAATGGCCCCTCCCCGCGCTGTATCTCGCTGATGGGCATTATCGGCAAAAAAGTTCATTGCAACATATACGAAAAGAGGGCCTCGGTCTGTCGTGATTTTCAGCCAGCCTGGCTCGGTGGTGAATCAAACGAACGGTGCGACAAGGCAAGAATTCAATGGGGCCTGCCGATACT
>JAHIVT010000021.1 GCA_018816555.1 Pseudomonadota bacterium | reverse complement strand
GCCCGGATATTCTTTTTGCTGATTATGGCCCGGAGGCTGTCGGCCTGGGCCTTGGCCTCTTTGTATTTCGCCTCGGCATTATCATAGAGAGATTGGGCGATGTTCTGCTGGGCAAGCAGTTCTGTGTAGCGGTCCAGATTGAGTTTGGCAAGGTCTACGGTAGTCTCGGCCGCCCGGAGTTGGGCCTCCTCGGATGCAGTGTCCTGGCGGACAAGCAGGTCGCCGGTCTGCACCTTGGTGCCGGGAGTGAAGGCGATGTGGGTGATCTTGCCGGACACCTCCGCTGACACGGTCACTCCCTGCACCGCTGTCAGTGAACCAACGGCGGTCAGGGTTGAGTCCCATGAGGCGGATTGGGCGGTGGCAGTGGTGACAATCTCGGGTGGCAGGGAGAATTTACTTTTCTGGTCGATCATGCGGCGGATCTGCAGTGCTTTGATGCCGCCGAGTACGCCGGCCAGAACTAGTAAGCCAAGGACAGCAAAAAAAATACGTTTTTTCATGACAAAAGGTACGTGTTAATGAGAAGTTTATCTTTGTTTTGCCCGGAGCCCGAAAGTCGCGGTATTTTTTAACCCACTTTTTTGTTAGGGATAGTTTTTTAAGGATTACCATATCTGACACAGCCGGGGAAGTCAATGGACCGATGTGGTTGCTGGTGTAGAAAACCGGTATTGCAGAAGATGTATGGACTTATCCGGGTTGACTGGCGAAAAAAAGTGGCTGGCGATAAAAGCGCCAGCCACTTTTTTTGTCAATTTCGATGTGATGTATTTTAATGATGAGGGATCATCAGAGCTTTCTCGCCACAATGATGCTGATAGCCATCTCCTGTGCCGCCAGAATGGAGGTCTGGACCATGGCCACATTGGCGCTCTGCAGTTGCTGGGTTACCAGGATCTGGTCCGCCTCCATGCCGATGTTGTCTGCCATGGCCAGGATCTGATCACCCATTTCCAGGATGCGGTTGGCCATGATGCCGATATCCGCGGACAGTTGCAGCATGCTTTTTAGTGAATCGGCAAGGGTCGAGGCCGAGGTAATGGCCTTCAGACCGTTAATGGCGATGACATAGCCGTCAACCGCCGTGGACAGCGAGGTAAGCATGATGGACATATTGGCCAGGCTTGTCAGTGATGTCTGGTTGATGTACATGGTGCTGGTGGTTGTCTGCTGCGCTATCGGGGTAAGGGTGGTGGTCACCTCGTTTAAGAAATTGTGCACGTCAAGGGCCACGGTTTTCAGCTGTTTTGCCATGGTCCACGGATTGAGCAGCACCGCTGCCATGCGCGCGGCCAGCAGCTGGCCGTCAACCACCAGTTTATCGAAACTTAGATCATTGGTGCCGGTTTCCACCACGGACACCAGGGTGAGCATATTGGTCTGGGTCTGCAGGATAGTCTGTTGGGTAAGCAGGATATTCTGGTTCTGGATCTCCTGGGTGGCCAGGATGCGGTCCGCCATGAGGCCGATGTTGTCGGACATGACAAGAATCTTGTCAGCCATCTCCCCGATGCGGTCGGCCATGGTCCCTATGTCATCAGAGAGCTGCAGCGTGGCGGTGATGCCGTCCTTGATGGTTATGGCGTTGGCGAGCTGGGACAAGGACTGCAGATCAACCGACAGGCGAAGCCCTTCATTAGCAAGGCTCAGCCCCACGGAGAAGAGTTCATCCAGGGCGCTCAGGCTGTCTTCATCAACCTGTAATGGAGCGGCAAGGCTTTCATCAACCAGGGTGATGCTGTTGACCAGATCGCGGGCCGCCTGGTTGGCCTGGACCAGGGGGCCGCAGACTGTGTCAGAGTTGAGGCTGATGGCTGCAAGCCGGCTGTCCAGATCCTGGGCCTGGATGACCAGATTCTGCAGATCATCGGCCAGGGCTGCCTGGGCTGCTCTCGGCTGCAGGCTGAAAACCATGAAAGTTACAAGTGCGGTAAGAAGTCCGTTACGGATGTGTGCGTTCATTGTTGTTTCTCCCATTTTCTCTGCTGTATCATTACAGTCCGAAGTTATTGATCACGGTGATGGTAACGTTCTGGGCCGTGAGCAGGGAACTTTCGGTCAGTTCGATGTTCGTCTGCTGCAGTTCCTGGGTGGCGACGATTCTATCGGCCATGAGGCCGATATTATCCGCCATGACGATGATCTTGTCCGTCATTTCCATGATCCGGGCGGACATTTTGCCGATATCTGCCGTAAGGCGCAACATGCCGGCCGTGGCATCGCTGAGCACCGGTGTCTGGGTGAGGCCGGCGACCTGGCTGATGGTGGCGGCATAGGTTTCCAGCGCTGTTGCCAGGGTTCTGTTGATTGTGGAAAGATCCCCCAGCATGGTCAATGTGTCTCCATTGATATAATGACTGGCTGATTGGCTTTCCCTGCTCATCCAGGTGTAGAGATCAACCGTGCCGATGAGCAGTGCGGAGGTCAGCGTCTCCATTTGGTTTAACTGCTCAGCCATGTTCTCGCTGGTCAGCGTTACCATGCCCATTTCATCGGCAAGATTATTGGCATCGGTCATAACCAGGCCCAAGGTCAGATTGTAGGCGATGGAGGAAATACTGTCGCTCAGCACCACCATGTTCTGCTGGGTGGTGAGGATTGATGCCTGGGTGAGTGCCACATTGGCATTCTGCAGCTGCTGGGTGAGCAGAATGCGGTCTGCCATGGCGCCGATATTGTCCGCCATGACCAGGATGCGGTCGGCCATCTCAAGAATCCGGTTGGACATGGTGCCGATATCGTCGGATAAGCGGAGCATGGCGCTCAGGGCGGCCCGGTATTCAAAAAGCTCGGCCACGCTCTCAATGCTGCGCAGCTCCCAGGACAGACGGACCGCTTGGGCGGACATGTTTTTGGCAAGGGTGGCAAGATCATCCAGTGAAGTCAGATCACCGGTCGTGAGGGTAAGAGGGGCGGCCAGCCGGCTGTAAACCATCTCAATAGTTGCCAGGTAATCTTCAATGGAGGTATTAAGCGTGCCAAGCTGGGTGCAGGTGTTGCCATCACTTACTGTAATAGTTGACAGTTCGGTGTTCAGGGCCGTGCCCTGGGCAAGCAGGCTCTGCAGATCAGTGGTCAGAGATGCCCGGGCCGGCAATTGGGAAAACATGATGGTCGCGGCAAGAACAAGTCCTGTCAGAATTTTTTGTCCCATATTCTCTTCTCCTTGAAATGATTCGTTTTGATATTTAAGTAATTTATTAAATACTAATATAATGACAATGATAATTTTTATCAATTAAAATTTATATTTTTTTAAAATTATTTCAGTCATGCCAAGGACGCATGAAGTTGCCGCGAAAATATGTTTTTTGAAAATAAATGGATTTGCGTGCCGGTTCAAGGAAAAGACGGTATAAATGCAGGGATGTGGTGTTGCTGAGATGAATAATAAAGAGGGCAGGGCGGTACGCAGTTTGAAGTCATTATGAGAAAAAAACATGGGAACAGACAGGAGCTTCTGGCCCCGGCCGGCAGTATTGAGGCCTTTTTTGCTGCCATGGAGAATGGCGCGGATGCCGTTTACTGCGGTCTGAAGGAATTTTCCGCCCGGGTGAAGGCCAAGAATTTTACCCTGTCCGAGGTGGAAAGGCTCACGGCCTATGCCCATCAGCAGAGGAGGCGTCTGTATGTCACCTTGAACACCCTGCTGAAAGAGGTGGAGTTGCCCCGTCTGGTCGAAATCCTGGCGCAGCTTACCGCCATCGGCGTGGACGGCATCATCATCCAGGATCTCGGGGTCTGGCGACTTGCCCGCACCTACTTTCCGCAACTGCCCCTGCATGCCTCCACCCAGATGACGGTGCATAATGCGGCCGGTGTTCAGATGCTTGAAAAAATGGGTTTTATCCGGGCGGTGCTGGCCCGGGAGCTTTCCCTGGCCGAGATAACGGAGATCCGTCAACAGACGACAATCGAGCTGGAGCACTTTGTCCATGGGGCGCTGTGCTTTTCCATCTCAGGACAGTGTTTTTTTTCTTCGACTCTCAGTGGGATGAGCGGTAACCGCGGCCGCTGCGCCCAGCCCTGTCGCCGGCGCTACCATAACAGAGAGCAGCCGGGTTACTTTTTTTCCACCAGTGATCTCTGTGCCATTGAACTGCTGCCCGAGCTTATCAAAGCCGGGATCATGAGTTTCAAGATTGAAGGCAGAATGAAAAGCGCCGATTATGTGGCGCGGGTGGTGGCGGCGTATCGGCTGGTGCTGGATGCCCCGGACCGGGAACGCAAAACAGCTTTGCGGGAGGCGGCCGAGCAGCTGGAGTTGTCTTTCGGCCGGCAGACCACCAAGGGTTTTCTCACCGGCTTTGTGTCGGCGGGTATTGCCGTTTCCTCCCAGCAGGGAACCCTGGGCCGCCATCTGGGGGATATTGTTTCCCTGCGTGAGGGGCAGATCGGCTTAAAGGTCAATGACCGGCTGCATGTGGGGGACCGTCTGCGTATCCAGCCCCGTAATGACCAGGCTGGAACCGGCTTTACCGTGCGGGAAATGCTGCTTGAGCACAAAAAGGTCAAGAAGGTTGATGCCGGTGATTTCGTACGGGTGAAAAATTTCGCCAAAGGTTTTTTGCATGTGGGCGATGCTGTTTTCAAGGTGGGCGGGAAAGCGGCCTTTACCCTGAGCAACGAGGCCTGTCTGAAAAAATTAGCAGAATTCCCGCCACATGGCGCAGCGCAGCCCGCAGTCATCCGCGAAATGTCCGATCAGGCCCTGGCCGCGCTATTGCCCAGGCAGAAACCGAGGCCCCATCCACTTCCTTCGGAGCTCACTGTGGTGGGGCGCGGCTTTGCAGATATCCATCTGCTTGATCATCCCCGGGTGGCCGGGATGCAGTTGCCTCTTTCGCCGAAAAATCTGGCTGATGTGCAAAAAAATGAGAGAAAACTTGCCGGGCGCAAAGAGGATATCATCTGGGAAGTGCCGGTCATGCTTTTCGGCACGGAGTGGCAGGAGTATAGGCGGGCGGTGCAGATGCTGGCCGGGCAGGGATACCGGACGTTTTGTCTGAACAATCTCGGCCACCTTCCGCTGTTTGCAGGGGTGCCGGAGGCCCGGTTGCTGGGAGGTTTCAGATGTTATGCCATGAACAGTCAGGCGGCCTTGGCCTGGCAGGAACTCGGCTTGGCCGGGCTTACCTTGAATATGGAGGATGACCGCGGAAATCTTAAAGAGTTGTACAGCCGCTCTCTTCCTTTGCCCCTGGCGGTGACCGTTTATAGCCCGCAGCCTGTTCTTCTGTCCCGCATCCCGGTCAGGGGAGTGCGACCGGGATCAATGCTGCAATCGGATCGGGACGATGGCTATCGCATCCTCAATCACAACGGCCTGACGGAGGTTGTCGGGGAACATGATTTTTCACTCCTCGGTCATCTGATGGAACTGCAGGACATGGGCTGTTGCCGGATGATTGTTGATCTCAGCCAATGCGGAGCCTCTTCGGCAAAAGGGCAGGAAGTGCTGCGGGCAATTGCCGAGGATCGACAATTGCCCGATACCACATTGCTGAACTTTGAGCGGGGGCTGGCCTGAACGCTTGAACGCTTGAACGCTTGAACGTTGGAACGTTGGAACGCTTAAACGCTCTATAACCCTGCCTCGGCAAGTTCACCCAGCAGTTTCTTCTGATCCTTGTTCAGCTTTTTGGGGACCTCAACCGCGATTTTTACCAGGATATCGCCGTGGGGCCCATGGGGGCCGGCAGGAAGTCCATGGCCTTTCAGTCGCAGTTTGGACTGGGGCTGGATGCCGGCCGGCACTTTCACCTTGAACTGTTTACCGTTTAAGGTCGGGACGTCAATTTCCGTGCCCAGAACAGCGGAGCTGAAGGGGATCGCTTTTTCAATAACCAGATTGTTGCCCTCCCGTTCAAAAAACGGGTGCGGTTCGACCTTGATGAGAAGATAGAGGTCGCCGGCCTGGCCGCCCATGGGAGAGGATGATCCTTTTCCCGCCACCCTCAGTTTTTTGCCGTTTTCAATGCCCGGGGGAATTTTAACCGTTACCTTTTCTCCGCCACGGCCGAGGGAGATGGTTTTTTCAGCTCCGTTCAGCACTTCGTCAAGGGAGATGGACAGTTCAAGGGAGAGATCCTGGCCCTTAACAGGCTGCTGATGGCGGCAACCCTGACCGGGGTGACCGCCCTGGGAAAACATCTCCTCAAAAGGGCTGCGACCGCCGCCGCTGGAGAAGGTGCGGAAATTTCCGGAACTGAATCCTCCACCCCGACCGCCGAAGTTGATGCCGAACTCCCTGAGGATGGAGCCGATGTCGGAGTTGCGGAAGATGTCTTCCTGGGAATAGCGCTGCTGGAAACCGGTTGAGCCGAAGGTGTCGTACTGCTTGCGTTTTTCAGGATCGGACAGCACCGCATAGGCCTCGTTGGCCTCCTTGAATTTTTCTTCCGACTCCTTGTTGCCCTGGTTGCGGTCAGGATGGTATTTCAGGGCCAGTTTTCGGTAGGCCTTTTTGATTTCTTCTGCTGGGGCGTCTTTTGCTACGCCCAGTACTTTATAATAGTCCAGATTTTTCATGTATGAGTTGTTTTATTGAGTATGATTGGCAAAAAAAATATCAGTGATTTAAGTATATAGTACGTTAAGAATTTTCGCTGTGAAGTCAAGCTCGGTGGAATTTATACTCTGAATTTGATTTTTCTTCTCAAGAAAAAATGTGATTATCAACAACCTTTGATGAACTCGAAAAAAAATCATTTTTCACCACGGAGCACACAGAGATCACAGAGAAATTTTTTATTATAGCAGGTTATCTCTGTGGGCTCTGTGCTCTCCGTGGTAAATTTCAGTTGTTACGAGACCATCAACCTATAGCTCAGGTGCAAATTTTTCGAATACGCTGGAAGAATCCGCACCTGAGTTTCCACCGCAGAGATGGAAAAAACTCGGTTCATGATGAATTTTTCAAATGAATGGACACCCTTTAAAAGCCCTTTGTGAGTGTTCTGCTATGTGCATTACGCTATGCAGTCAACAAACCCTGGACGGAGCACATTTGATTTACTATAATTTTAAATAATCTCAGCTTATGGCCCTGCATGAACAGTTGCGCTCCCCCCAGGTTCTGATTTTGACCAAGACACCCCATATGGATATCTCCAATAAACGTTCTGCCGAATACCTTAAAATTGTCGCGCCGGCTGTTATGGCGGTTATCTTATTTGTGGTAGCAGCCTTTGGATTATTTCTGCCGACTTACAGGGAAAGGCTGTTGAATGACAAAAAGGAAATGATCCGGGAACTGACTAAGACAGCCTGGAATATCCTGGCCGGTCTGGAACGGAAAGAGCGCAATGGCGAGATGACCCGTGAGCAGGCCCAGCATGCTGCCATCGAGCAGATACGGGTGCTGCGCTACGGAGACGGGAACAAGGATTATTTCTGGATTAATGACATGCGGCCTCATATGGTCATGCACCCCTATCGCACTGATCTTGAAGGCCAGGATATATCCGGTTTCACCGACCCCAATGACGTTCATCTTTTTGTGGAATTTGTCAAAACGGTGAAAAGCGAAAACGAGGGTTTTGTTTCCTATATGTGGCAGAGGAAGGACAACCCCGACAATATCGTACCGAAACTTTCTTTTGTCAAAGGTTTTACACCGTGGGGATGGATCATTGGAACCGGCATCTATCTCGATGATGTCCGGCAGGAAACAGAGCTTCTGACAAGGCGCTTGATTTACACTTCGCTGGCGATTCTCGCCATGGTCTCTTTCATGTCCGCACTCTCGATTCTGCAGAATCTCAAGGCCTCCAGATTACGTAAAAATGCTGAAAATGAACTGCTGGACTATCAGAATCATCTGGAAGAATTGATTGAGGAACGCACCGCAGATCTGCAACAGGCAAATGACAGACTCTCAGAAGAAATCGTAGAACGCCGGCAGGCGGGAGAAGTCATCCTGCAACAACGCGACATGTTGAGTACGGTCATCGAATCCCTTCCCTATCCGTTTTATGTCATTAACACAGCAGACTGTAAAATTGTCATGGCAAATTCGGCAGCTGCACCTGACGGATTTCCGCCCGATACAACCTGCCATTTGCTCTCGCACGGCAGCGAAAAAAAATGCTCTGAACACTCTGAACACAGTGATGATTTCTGCCCCATGGAGTCCGTCATGCGCACAGGGAAAGCGACAATCAAGGAACACGGCCACGTCAACGGGGAAGGAAAAACGACATATACGGAAGTTCATGGCTACCCGATATTCGACAAAGCAGGTGAAGTAACGCAGATGATAGAATATATGGTCGATATTACCGATAGAAAGCTGGCTGAAGAGGAAAGGGAACGCCTCATTTCCCAACTACAGGCGGCTCTGGAGGACATCAAAACGTTACAGGGCATTGTCCCCATCTGTGCCTTTTGCAAACAAATACGCGATGACAGCGGTTACTGGAACCAACTGGAAAAATATGTCTCAGAGCATTCCCATGCCGAATTCAGCCACGCCATCTGCCCGAAGTGCATGGCTGAACGTTACCCCGATGTTGACGATGATGAGCAACCGGGCTGACGCTGTTCCTTGGATGCCGGATAATCCCGCCAAGTGAAAAAACAGGTTCAGCCTCTCCTGCTGACCGCCATAAAGGCTGACAGCACTTCAGGATCGAAATGGATCGCCCGCTGGGTTTCCATATACTCTAAGGCCTTTTCCGCAGGCCATTTTTCTTTATAGGATCTTGCATGGGTCAGGGAATCAAACACATCCGCCACGGCCACAATACGGGCCGGCAGGGGGATCTCTTCACCGTGTAAGCCGTCGGGATAGCCGCTGCCGTCCCATTTTTCATGATGAGCGCGGGCTATCACCCGGGCAGTCAGGTAAAATGGCTTGTGTCCCAGTATTTTTTCTCCCGCCAGGGTATGGGTCTGCATGATTTGCCATTCCTCATCCGTGAGCGGGCCTTCTTTCTTCAGGATGTTGTCAGGTATATTGATTTTGCCGATGTCATGGATCACGCTGAAAAAGGAGATCTGTTCCGCTTCTTTTTCCATCATGCCGAGAGAAAAACAGATTTTCAGGGTCAGGTCCCTGATGCGGTAGATATGCTCTCCGGTGACATCATCTTTTGCCTCTGCCGCCAGGGCAAGCATCTCGATTCCTTCGTTGACCGCTTCCTCAAGCTGAATGGTGCGCTGCTGGACGATTATTTCCAGATTTTCATTGATGAACCTGAGCTGTTCATTCTGGTTATTGGTGAGCAGCAGCAGCCTTTTGTTTTCCCGCATGAGATTGGCATAATCAAATGCCTTGGCCAGGGTCGCATGCAAATTTTCAGCAGCCCACGGTTTGGTCAGATAGCCGAAAATATGCGACCGGTTGATGGCCGAGATGGCGCTTTCATGGCTCCCGTAAGCGGTTAAAAGAATGCGTACCGTGTCCTCCGAGATAGATGCCACAGCTTCCAGAAAGGTGATACCATCCATTTCCGGCATGGACATGTCTGATAGCACAACGCCGATATCCTGTCCTTTCACGATCTCCAGGCCTTCTTTTGCTGATGCAGCGGTAAGGAGACGGTAGCCGGCCGGGCTCAGTTCTCTGCACAGACTCTTCAGGACATTTGCTTCATCATCCACCAGCAGTAAGGATTTGTTAATCATGGCTTTTTCTAACGGAATCGAGTATCCCCCGGATGTTTCTGGCCTTTACCCTTGCTGAATTTGTAAAAAATGAAAGTTTAACTTGCGGATTTGACATAACGGACTGAAATCGTGAATCATATGACATTATTGCCGCTCGTTATTCCGGCAGATCCTGAATCAAGTTCAGGAGGAATCCTGTGTTTATGCTATCCGGGAGGTTGCTGGATGCCGGATTAAGTCCGGCATGACGGATTGTGGACTGTTTTATTCATAATACTCATTGTAAACTCGCATAATTCAAAAACTACAAGAAAGTTGAAATGGAAATTTACCGCAGAGAGCACAGAGCTAACTGGCTGTAATAAAAATCTCCGTGATCTCTGTGTGCTCTGTGGTGGAAAAATTATTTGCGATTTGATTAACCTTCCACCTGGATAGTCACTGTTTCCGGCTGAGTTGATGCAACATCGTGCTGTATCGGTATGTTGATCGTAAAGGTTGACCCCTTCCCCACCTCGCTTTCCACGGATATTGCCCCACCGTGTCTGGCCACAATCTCGGTGATGATGCTCAGCCCCAGACCCGTGCCCACCCCTGCTTCCTTGGTGGTAAAGAAGGGGGCAAAGATTTTTGTCTGGTTCTCAGGGGAAATACCGCAACCTGTATCAGCGATAGAGACAACAATCAGGTCGTTTTCCGTAAATGTCCTGATGCGTATTGTCCCCTGGTTGGCAATGGCGTGGGCGGCATTGACCAGGAGATTCATGAAGACCTGGGCGAGTTGATTCGGATAGCAGCGGATGAGAGGGATATCGCCGTAGTCCTTTTCCACGGTGGCCTTGTATTTCAGTTCATTCCAGGCAACGGTGAGGGCGTTTTCCAGACAGTCGTTAACGTTGGCCAGGCAGGAAGTATTCTGGTCCTTACGGGAAAAGGTCTTCAAACCTTCAACGATTTTTTTAATCCTCCCCACACCCTCAAGGCATTCGTTCAGAATGTCCTTGCTGTCCTCCACCAGAAAATCAATCTTGGAATTTTTCCTGGCCTGAGCCAGTTCTGCGGATTTGTCCGGCGGCAGGGTGGAACAATAACCGTCCAGCAGGTGGATGTATTCGGTGATGCGCCCCATATACTTGGTCAGAGTGCCCAGGTTGCTGCCGATATAGCCGGTGGGATTATTTATTTCATGGGCCACCCCGGCGGCCAGGTGACCGATGGTGGCCAGCTTTTCCTGATGAAGCAGCTGTTCCTGTGACGCCTTGAGATCCCTGTAAGTCTGTTCCAGCTGCAGGGTGCGCTCCTGCACCTGCTGTTCCAGATTGTCGCGGTATTCCAGGTTTTTTCTTTCCAGTTCCCGCAGGCGCAGGGCGTATGCTACATAAATGAGAAGTTCGTTTTTTACAAACGGCTTGACAAGGTACCCGCAGGCGCCGAGTTCATGCGCGGTTGCGGCCACAGCGGGATCGTCCACAGCCGTCACCATGATTACCTCCGGGGGAGATTCACTGTTGCGCAGCTGCCGTAACACGGCAATGCCTGACATGCCCGGCATGGTAATATCCAGCAGAACCAGCGGGAAAGAGGTTTGTGCAAAAAAGTCAAGAGCCTCCTCACCGCTGGCAGCGCATGTGGGCGAATATCCGGCGCCTGAAAGATAGCGGCAGAATAGTTTTCTTGTCACGTCTTCGTCATCCACCACCAGAACGGCTGTGTCGTCTTTCATCTGTTCTTCTCGTATATTTTGTCAGGGATATTTTAAAAAAGTTATGTATAGGTTATGAACACTATATTATCACAATACTCTCTGTTGTGAAGGCCGATTTATATAATTTCCCCGGTGACATCATCATCGTGAAGCGTATATAATCGAATATGTCCATGATTTCATTGTTGCACATCATTTTTGTTGCCGTGGGCGCGCTTTTTCTCGCTGCTTCAATCTACCTGAACTTCCGCGGCAACAAGGAGGTTCCCCAGGATCTTACCGGCAGGTGGCGCCTCTTGACCTGTCTGATGATTTTTTTTCTGGCCGGTTACTGTGGATACATGTATCTGCAGCTGTCCCTTCGTCTTTTTTCCCTGGAACTGCTGACCAGCCTTGTTTTTCTTGGGGGCGGCCTTTTTGTGTACCTGGTTATTGATCTGTCCATTGAAACCATCCGGCGGATCAATGAAGCCAATGAAGTCCTTGAAGAACGGGTCAGGCAGCGGACGCTGCAGCTAGCGGCAACCAATGAAAAACTCGAAAGTGAACTTGAGCAAAGAAAGATAATCGAGGAACGGCTCAAGGCCTCCCATATGGAACTTGATCTGATTTTTAATGCCGCCTCCGTCGGTATGCGGGTCATTGACGACAACCATACCGTTATCCGTGCCAACAGCAATTTTTTAAAAATGGTCGGCCTCAGTATGGAAGAGGTGATCGGTAAAAAGTGTTTTGATATTTTCAGCGGCGCGAAATGCCATACCCCGGCTTGTCCTCTGCTATTGATCAAAGACGGCATGAGAAGAGTTGAATATGAAGTTGATAAAATTCTTGCCGATCATGAACGCATCACCTGCATCCTGACCGCGGTTCCATATTTTGGGCCTGATGGCCGATTGATCGGCATTGTCGAGGATTTCAAGGATATCACGCCCCGGAAAAAGGCCATGAATGAACTCAAGGAAGCCTATGCGGCGGCGCAGGATCTGTCTGCAGCATTGCAGGAGAAGAACAGGGAACTGGAAGAAGGACACCGAAAGCTCGCCCAGGCCCATATCGAACTGAAGGCCGCCCAGTCGCAGATGCTGCAGCGGGAGAAGATGGCCTCTGTGGGCCAGCTGGCGTCAGGGGTTGCCCATGAGATCAACAATCCGGTCGGTTTTGTCTCCAGTAACCTTACCACCCTGGCAAAATATATCGATCGGTTAACCCAGTACATCGACATTTTGCAAAAAGAGGTTGGCGGCACTGCCCAAGAAAAAGTGCAGGCGGCAAGCAAAGAGCTCAAAATTGATTATATTGCCGAAGATGCCAGAGATCTGATCCGGGAGTCCCTGGACGGTACGGGCAGGGTGAGCACAATTGTCCGGGGGCTGAAGAGCTTTTCCAGAATTGATGAGGCCACGCTGCAGATGGCGGATATCAATGAGTGTCTGGAAGCTACCTTGAATATCGTCTGGAATGAACTCAAATATAAGGCCACCGTTACGAAAGAATACGGAGATATTCCGCTGACCCTCTGCAATCCCCAGCAACTGAACCAGGTATTCATGAATTTTCTGGTCAACGCCGCCCAGGCCATTGCCAAACAGGGAGAGATACGCATCCGAACCAGGCATGAAAACAACTGGATTTTTGTCTCCATTGCCGATACCGGCTGCGGCATTGCTCCGGAAAATCTTACCCGGATATTTGAGCCTTTTTTTACCACCAAGGATGTTGGCAAAGGCACAGGGCTCGGGCTGAGCATTTCTTATGATATAATCAAAAAGCACGGGGGAGATATCTCGGTAGAGAGTGAGCAGGGAGCAGGCACCACCTTCACGGTGAAAATTCCTGTGGTCGCGGAGTGAAAACTCTTATGATAATATCTGTTCGCAAGCTTGTAACTGTGTAAGAAATTGCCGTTTTAAATACACTGCCCACAAAGGCGAAGACTGGGTAAAATGCATCCTTTAACAGAACTTCTTAAAGAAAATGAAATGTGGTTGATGCGCCGTATCCGTGATTATGCAGTGGAGCGGGATTATAGCCTTTATACCTCCACTCTGGAAGAAGCCTGGAGGATATCCATTGTCGGGCTGACCGACTCCATCACCGCAGCCCTTGCCATCTCGGAAGAACCGTGGGAATTAGGTCCTGATGACAACTTTATTTCTGATCCGATAGCCGCCTTTGGCGTCCTGGAAGCACAGCGACATCGCACTCGCGGCGTAACTCTTGAGATGTTCCTGGGATTGATGAAATACTATCGGCAGACGTACCTTGACCTTGTTCGAACGTCGTACCCATCCCTGCAAATGCCTTCAGGGCAAAGCCTGAACGAAAGCGATGATGCTGGGGCTCTCTCTATCCGCTTCATCGAGCGAGTCTTCGACCGGATCGAAATTGCCTTCTGTGCAGAATGGAGCCGCAGTGAAACCATCAGCCGTGCTATAGATGAGCTACAGGCCGCCAATCGCGACATCACCAACGAGAAGAACAAATTCATTGCCATATTCGAGAGCCTGGCGACAGCGGTTTTTCTGCTGGATGATAGCAGTCGCATCGTCCATATGAACCATGCCGGAGCGCAGATGATCAATCAGGCGTTTAAAGTGGGCGGCCATTATTATTCAAAATTGGAGAGCCGCATTCCCTTCCCCTGGCTTGCGGATGAGTTGTCGCGATTCCGGGAGACAGGTGATGACAAGGAATTTGAATATCATGTTGAGTTACCGGACGGCAATGAATGCCAGGTCCTGGCCCGCTTCCGTCTCATGCAGGAATTCAGTGTGAAATATCCCGGCACCGTGGTCATTCTGCAGGACATCACTAAACGAAAAAAAGCGGAAGAAGAATTGAAACAGACGCATGCTCAGCTGATACAGCAGGAAAAGATGGCATCCCTCGGGCAACTGGCAGCCGGCGTAGCCCATGAAATAAACAATCCGATGGGTTTTATCATGAGCAACCTCTCTACTCTTGGTAAATACATCGACCGGCTGACAGAATTCATTGCTGTCGAAGATCAGGTGATATCCCATGTCGACGACGTCACCAACGCCGATCAGTTGGCCGGTATCAGAAAAAAACTCAAGATCGATTATATATCGAAGGATGCAAAAGATCTCATAAGCGAGAGTATGGACGGGGCTGATCGCGTGCGGCGCATCGTGCAGGATTTGAAATCTTTTTCGCGGATGGATCAGACCGATTGCACTCTGGTTAACCTGAACGAGACCTTGGAAACTACCATCAATATCGCTTGGAACGAGATCAAATATGTAGCTACCCTCAACCGCGAGTTCGGCGATATCCCGGAACTCAAGTGTTACCCTCAACAGTTGGGCCAGGTCTTTCTTAATCTTTTGGTCAATGCCGCCCAAGCCATGGATAGTCAGGGAGCAATCACGGTGCGTACCTGGAGCGATGAAACCAGCGTCTTTGTGTCTGTCTCGGATACCGGCAAAGGAGTTCCCGCTAAGGATTTGTCACGCATATTCGAACCTTTTTTCACCACCAAAGAAGTTGGTAAGGGGACCGGTCTGGGACTCTCTATCAGTTATGGGATCGTCAAGAACCATGGCGGAGAGATTACAGCCCAAAGTGAAATCGGTAAAGGGAGTACCTTTACCGTGAGAATCCCCTTGCATGCTGAGAATTGACGGGTTGTGTAAATTGTTTTCCAAATGCGAGATGAAAGAATAATTTGCGAACAAGTTGCTTGAGTGGAGGCGGAGAACTTCGGCTGCGCTCTGCGCGGTAACCTCTGAAGTGGAGGCGCACCCTCTGCTTTGATATATTGGGGAGGATTTACACCGTTTCCTGGCTGGCATCAACTTGCTGAAAGGCGTATAATAAGATATGACAATAATTTCGCTGTTGCATATTGTTTTTGTTGCCGTGGGAGCGGTCTTTCTCGCTGCCTCAATTTATCTTAATTTCAGCAGTAACAGGGATGTGCCCCGGGAGCTTGCCGGCAGGTGGCACCTCATGACCGGCCTGATGGTTTTCAGCCTGGCAGCCTATATCGGTTTTCTGTTCCTGCAGATAACCCATCATCTTTTTTCCCTGGAACTGCTGACCAGTCTTGTTTTTCTGGGTGGCGCCTTTTTTGTGTTTCTGGTCATCGGCTTATCCATCAAAACCACCAGACGGATCAATGAAGCCAATGAAGTCCTTGAAGAACGGGTCAGGGAGCGGACAGAGCAGTTGGCCCAAACCAATGAAAAACTCGAGAATGAACTGGAGGAAAGAAAGAAAATCGAGAAACGGATCAAGGCATCCCATGCTGAACTGAATTATATCTTCAATGCCGCCTCAGCCGGTATGCGGGTTGTTGACAACAACTATAACGTTATCCGGGTCAACAGCAATTTTCTGCAAATGGTCGGCCTCAGCCTGGAAGAGGTGATCGGTAAAAAGTGCTTTGATGTTTTCGGCGGAGCGAAATGTCATTCGTCCGATTGTCCTCTTACCTTGATCAGCAGCGGCCGGAAAACGGTTGAATATGAGGTTGAAAAAGTCCTTGCCGATCATGAGTGTATCACCTGTTCACTGACGGCGGCTCCTTTTTATGGGCCTGATGGTCAGCTGATCGGCATTGTGGAGGACTTCAAGGATATCACCCTCCGCAAAAAAGCGGTGAATGAGCTCTCGGAGGCATATGCCAATCTGAAGGCAACCCAGTCGCAGATGCTGCAGCGGGAGAAAATGGCCTCGGTCGGCCAGCTCGCGGCAGGGGTCGCCCATGAGATCAATAACCCTGTCGGTTTTGTTTCCAGCAACCTCGGCACCCTGGGGAAATATATCGACAGGTTAACGGAGTTCATCGACCTGCAGGACAAGGCCGTGATCAGTGATTTGCGTGAACAGTTGCAGGCGGCCAGAAAAGAACTCAAAATTGATTATATTAGCGAAGATGCCAAAGACCTGATCAGGGAGTCCCTGGACGGCACGGGCAGGGTGAGCACCATTGTCCGGGGGCTGAAGAGCTTTTCCAGAATTGATGAGGCCAAACTGCAGGCTGCCGATATCAATGAGTGTCTGGAGGCCACGCTGAATATCGTCTGGAATGAACTCAAATATAAGGCCACCGTTACAAAAAACTACGGAGATATTCCGCAGACTCTCTGCAATCCCCAGCAGCTGAACCAGGTATTCATGAATTTTCTGGTCAACGCCGGCCAGGCCATTGCCAAACAGGGAGAGATACGTATCAGGTCATGGCAGGAAGATAAATGGATTCTGGTTTCCATTGCCGACACCGGCTGCGGCATTGCTGCGGAGCACCTTTCCCGGATATTTGAGCCGTTTTTTACCACCAAGGATGTCGGCAAGGGCACAGGACTCGGGCTGAGCATCTCTTATGACATCATCAAGAAACACGGCGGGGGTATCGCGGTGGAGAGTGAAACCGGACGCGGGACAACCTTTACCGTAAAAATTCCTGTTGTCCCAGGATGAAAAGAAGCGGTCCGGACGGGAACGACATTTCCTTGCCGACAATACGTTTGGCCGAAAATAAGCTATTCAGGCGTGCACGATTTTGCCGCCATGCAACTTGAAGAGAGAAGGCCCCCATATCCCGGGAACTATGAATTGCCGGCAAGGTGAAAATGTGCGTTCAGGCTTTCTCTTTTTTATTATGCAGGATAAAACCGATTTTTTGGGCTAACATCTCTTGATTAAATGGTTTGAGGATGTATTGGTCCACCTTGGCCTGAATTGCCTCGACAATATGATCCTTCTCAGATTCGGCTGTCACCATCAAAAAGGGGATATGAGCTAATTTGGGGTTGCCCCTTACTTTCTTCAGGAGTTCGATGCCGGTCATGACCGGCATGTTCCAGTCTGAAATGATGAAATCAATTTTTTCCTTAGTGAGAATCTGATATGCTTGTTCTCCATTGCGGGCTGTGATAATATCCTGATATCCTAAATCATCAAGGACATTCTTGGTAATTTTTATCATGGTATCGAAGTCGTCGACTACTAAAAATCTCATATTTTTTATCTTTTTTTGAAGTTTGAGGGGGAACCCCGATGGCTTCGAGTTTCTTGCAATCGCTCGCCTGGGGCATCAAGTGGGGCAAAGCCCGTCAAAATTGTAAGCATTCGATAGATGTTCAGTTGTTCTCCTATAGGAAACGGTGAATTCTCAACTGTATCGTTAGCATCCTGTAGCACTTTTTCTCTCGCATGTTCTTTGCAACGCAGACAGATTTCTTGCAGGGAAAATTAATTTTGGCGTTCATCTAAAAGTTACAGAGGGCCAGGAACAGTTTGCTTTCTTTAAGCATAGGGGGTGAACAAAGGAAAAGTCAAGCTTGCTTTTCTCAAAATTTACATTGTGCTGACTGTTCGGGAGAGAGACTCAAAGCGTCGTCTGCTCCTGAAAAGTGAAACCGGAACATTACCCCTGAATCGTTCCCGATTGTGGAATCATCCTTTTGCTGCAACTGGAGCCCATGCCAAACCAGGAAATTATGTCTCATGAACTATTGCGGGTACTTGTGGTCGATGACACCATACTGTATCGAACCATTATCTCCGAGATTCTGACTGCCATTCCGGGTGTGGAAGTGGTCGGCACGGCGTCCCAGGGGGAAATCGGGCTCGCTAAAGTCGCTCAGCTGAACCCGGACTTGATCACGCTCGACGTGGAAATGCCGGTCATGGATGGCCTGACCACCTTAAAAAAACTGCAGGAAATCAAGTCCAAGGCATTGGTGTTGATGGTCAGCGCCCATACCCGGCAGGGTGCCGCGGTCACTTTGGAGGCTTTGCAGCTGGGGGCCTATGATTTTATCACCAAGCCTGACGGCGATGATCCGCAACATAACTTCCAGATGCTGGCCAGTAAGTTTCGTCCCATCATCAATGCAGTTATGGCGCAAAAGATTCTGCGTCAGACTATTGGCGCCATGGATTCCGAGCCTGTTGGAGCGTCTCCAGCGACAGGCATCATTAGACAATCTACAGAACATTACAACCCAGGGATTAAGATCGTGGCCATCGGCATTTCAACCGGGGGCCCCGTTGCCTTAGCCGATCTCCTGCCTCGTCTGCCTGCTGATTTCCCGGTGCCGATTGTCATCGTGCAGCATATGCCCAAGTTTTTTACCGGTGCTTTGGCTGAATCACTGGATGGCAAGTGCTCCATTCGCGTGGTGGAGGGCCAGGCCGGCCAGGTTTTGCAAGCTGCGACAGCCTATATTGCGCCGGGCAGCCGGCAGATGCGGGTTGCCCACGGACAGAGTCAGTCGCTTTATGTGCTGGAGGTTACCGAAGACCCGCCGGAAAATCATTGTCAACCGTCGGCGGATTATTTATTCCGCTCCGTTGCTTCAGTGTGCAAGGGACAGTCCCTTGGTGTTATTATGACCGGTATGGGCAGTGATGGCACCCATGGCTTACGCCTGATGAAACGACAGGGCGCCCAGGTTATTGCCCAGGATCAGGCAAGCTGTGTTGTCTACGGTATGCCCATGGCGGCGGTGAAGGCCGGGGTTGTCGATGCTGTGATCCCCCTGGCCGACATAGGCCCTGAAATTATGAGAAGGGTGAAATGATTTCCATCACGCCCAAAGAGGTAAAGCTGTTTGCGGAGTTCATTCACGCACGCAGTGGAATTGTCGTACACAGCAGCAAGGCTTATCTGCTGGAAAGCCGCCTGGGGCCGTTGCTGGATGAGTATGGAGCCAAGAGTTTCGCTGAGTTTTTTTATGCCGGTTACGGCTCAGAGGAATGGGAGTCTCTGGTTGTGGATGCCATTTCTACCCACGAAACTTCGTTTTTTCGCGACCAGCGGCCCTTTGAGTTGCTGCAGACAAATATTCTGCCCGAATTCTTTGGCAAGCGGCAAAACGGAATCGACACAACCCCGCCCAGGCTGCAGATCTGGAGCGCTGCCTGCTCAACCGGACAGGAGGTTTACTCTCTCGCCATGATCATCGCGGAACTTCTTGGCGACGAAATGAAGAGGTGGCATATCACCATAACCGGTACTGATATCTCGGATGTTGCCATCGATAGGGCCAGGCAAGGGCTTTACACCCGCTATGAGGTGGAACGAGGGGTGTCCCTTGATCTGTGTCGGAAATATTTCGAGTTTCAGGGAGAGTTGTTGAAAATCAGGGCCGATTTGCGGGCCATGACCGTATTTAACAAGACGAATATCCTCGGCGTCGCCCCAGAGAGACTTGGTGTGTATGATATTATTCTCTGCCGCAACGTGGCAATTTATTTCAATGAGGAAAATCGGCGTCGGTTATTTGAGACCATTGCCGGCTGTCTCCGCTCGGAAGGCGTTTTGATCATCGGTTCTACGGAGTCGATTTTTGGCATCAGCGACCGTTTTATCAGAAACGAGATTTGCAATACGATATATTTCCAAAAGGGAAGGGGATAGCTTTAACGCCCCATCAAAGCTGTTTCCCGTCTATTTGGGTGAGTAATTTTTCGCCGGCAGACTGCAGGTCATCGGACTGTTGCTTTATGGAGGCGAGAAGTGGGGAAAGGCCTTCGTCCCTTGGGACGACAGCGGCGAATTCTTCAGCCAGTTCCCGAGAGATCGTGGTTACTTTGTTGATGTTGCCCGATGTTTCTTTAACTTCTGCGACAGCGGCGTTTACCGCTTCCTTGATGATATTGATGCCTTTCACCCATTGATTTAGTTGTCTGACTACGTCTTTGGTGGGGATAGACTGCTCATCCACGGCGCCGGCGATGGTAACGACAATTTCATTCACGGCTTTGATGGACTGATTGATGGCCCCGATTTCAGCGATCGTGTTGTCGGTTGAGAGCTGCATTGCCTCGACTTTGTTACAGATTTCAGCGATAGCGTTATTGGTTTGCAGTGCAAGTTCCTTGACCTCGTTGGCGACGACGGCGAATCCTTTGCCCGCTTCGCCGGCCCGAGCGGCCTCAATGGTGGCGTTTAAAGCCAGCAGTTTCGTCTGTTCAGCGATTTCGACGATAACATCCGTTACCTTGTTGATTTCCAAGGCGGCGGCACCCAGTTCGTCCACCCGGTTTGAGGCCGCATTGACATTGGAGACCGCAGCTCCTGCCATACTCCTGGCCTTTTCCGCACTTATTGCAATGTTTGCAATGGTGGCGTTCATTTTTTCCGTGGCGCCGATAATCATGCCGACTTGCGCTGCCGATTCTCCGGCGGTGTTGGTAGCCGTGCCCATGCCGGCATTCAATTTCTCAAAGCGACTGGCTACGGTAGCGGCATGAAGGGCAAGGGTCTTGATGTCTTCTTCCGCCGAAGAAGGAATTTCCGAGTCTGAATGAAGTTTTGCCATTGACTGTGCAGCCAGGGAGGACAGGCTTGAGCTTTGTGCGATCAGTTCTTCGACTCCTTGTCGGAGAGTGGCGGCAAGTTCTTGATAGTCGGCTGCATTTTTTGTCAGCGCCTTATCGATAGCAGCCAAATCGTTATCACCTGCAGTTACGTCAATTGGGGCCGGACCGGCCGAACCTATCTCCCGGCAAACAGAGCCTATGCGCCTCAGGTCATTGGTCAGGGATAGGACCAGGACAAAGGCCCATGCCAGAAGGAGCTCCATGGTCAGGGTGACCGCCCATTGAAGATAAGCGCTGGCGCCATACAGATTGGCGGCAACCAGGCTTACCGCCAGCAATGCTGTGACCGCAAGGGCCGTAAAAATTTTTGTACTGAGCGACATCAGTATTTCCCCCCTGTATAAGAAGTGTGACTGCTATTCGAATTCTCTGGCCAGAAGCTCTTCGATATTCAAGATAGCAACCAGGCTCTGTTCAAGTTTATAGATGCCTTTGAAGAAATGCCCCGGCACCCCTGCCAGATTTGGAGGTGTGGGTTCAATATCTTTTTCATCAGCGATCACCACATCGCTGACCGAATCCACCAGGAGCCCGATATTCTCGTCGCCGAGACGGACTATGATAATCTGTTCCTCGGCTTCCTGGGATAGGGGGGCAAAACCGAATTTTGTGCGCAGATCAACCACTGTCACGATCTCTCCACGCAGGTTAATCACCCCCCGCACATATTCAGGGACGCGGTGGACAGCAGTCACTGCGATATTTTTATTGATTTCCTGCACATGGATGATATCGAGGCCGCAAAGAAGATGCCCGGATTCAAACAGGGCCAGTTTGCGTTTGGTGGCATTGGCGGTAGGTGATGGCTGCATAGGGAGTGGCCCGTCGGAATTAATGTTTGAGATAGCGGTTAATCGTATGAATAACTTTTTCTCGATCCAGTTTGATCATGTATTCGTTAACCCCTGCCTTCCGACCGCGTTTTTCTGCAGCCTCACTGCTTAAGGAGGTGACAGCGATGATCGGCAGCCCCGACCAGCGGGCATCGGCACGTACCCGAGCCGTGAATTCCAGCCCGTCCATGTTGGGCATCTCGATATCAGTGAGAATGAGGTCAATTTTTTCCCGCTCGAGAAGAGCCAGACCTTCAACACCATCGGCGGCGCTGAAGACTTTGTACCCGGCATCCGAGACGAACCCGCAGAGCTGGCGGTTAAAAAATGGCGAATCTTCCACCACCAGAATATGTTGACCCCGGCCGCTTTCGGTGCCAAGGCTGGTGTGCCGGATCCACTCCGGCATCATTGCGGCAACGATGCCGAAGAGATCGACTATCATGGTGATTCTTTTCATGATAATGACCGAACCCATGATACCTGGTTGTTTGTGGGTGGTATCATCAAGGACGCCGATCACGGTGACGATATCGATGATCTCCGATACCATGATCCCTGCTTCTCGCTCACCAAAAGGAAAGACCACCACATAGAGGCTACTGCTGTCCTCCTGGAGGGGGGCGACCTTTGCAACTTCACTAATAGAAAAGAGGGGCAGGGTTAAGCCTCGATACTGCATATTGCTTCTGCCGCCGGTAAGTTCAACTTGATCACGCTGTATTTCTTCGATCCGGGAGATCAGGTTTAAGGGGATGGCCAGCTGCTCTTTGGGCGAGTTTCGGACCAGAAGCAAAGTCTGGGCATCCGGATTGATTCGTTCGGTTTCCTGTGGCCCTCCATCACGCACCCGGACGGAGCCCGACGAGAGGTTCATGAACTTACTGATTCCCACCACATCAAGGATCAGTGCCACCTTGCCGTCGCCCTGAATGGTAGCGCCGGCATAGAGCTGAGACTGACGCAGATGTGAGCCCAGGGGCTTAACCACGATTTCTTCCGAATCAAGCAGCTTGTCAACGATCAGGCCGTAATGAAATTTACCCACCGAGACAACAACGATGTTGACGGCGCTTTGCGGGCTTGTGCGACGGTCTGTACCATCAAGGATATTGGCGGCGCTATTCGGAGTTGTGCGACGTTCCGAACTCTCATGATTTTCCCGGTTAACTTCAGAGACGGCAGTGACTCCATTGCCGGCTGAGGTCAGGTTGTCACTGTCTGCACCCGAGGGCAAGGTCAAGCTCCGGCGGTCTTCGATCAATTGCCGCCGGCAGACCTTGAGCTGTTTCGTTTTACGGTCTTGATAGAAGCGTTTTTCGATGCCCAGCGCATCGGCCAGACTGATGAGCGGCAAGAGCCTGCCGCGCAGTCTGATAACCAGCGCCTCGTCGATCCTCTCGATTCGCTGTTTGACCTTGGATGCCGGCACCCGTACCAACTCGACCATGTTAACCTGGGGGATGGCATAGCGTTCGGTGCCGACACTGACGATCAGGCTGGGGATAATGGCCAGGGTTAAGGGCAGTTTGATGGTGATGGTGGTGCCTTTGCCCAGTTTGCTGGCGATGTCGAAGACGCCGCCCACCTTGGAGAGGTTGGCATTTACCACATCCATGCCCACGCCTCGTCCGGAGACTTCGGTCACCTCTTTGGCGGTGGAAAGGCCGGGCAGGAAGATGAGCCGCAAAAGCTCATGTTCCTGCATTGCCTCGATCACGGACTTGTCATGGGTGCCCATGCTCAAGACCTTTTCTTTGATTCGGTTAGTATCAATGCCGCCACCGTCATCCTCTATTTCGATGATGACTTGGCCTCCTTCATGAAAGGCCTTGATCTGAAGCGTGCCGCAGGGTGTTTTGCCGGCTGCGGTCCGCATGTCCGGCATTTCGATGCCGTGGTCGACGGAGTTGCGTACCAGATGGGTCAGGGGGTCGTTCAGGGCCTCGATGATGGTTTTATCCATTTCGACCTCACCACCTTCCAGGACCAGATCGATCTCCTTGCCGAGTTTATGGGCCAAATCCCGAACCACTCGTTTGAATTTATTGAAAATGTTGCCAACCGGTTGCATACGGGTGGACATGATGGCTTCCTGCAGTTCGGAGGTGACCAGGTCAAAGCGTTGGGAGACGGCGTCAAAGATTTGTTGGTGGGAAGAGTGGACGATTTGCAGAAACTGATTGCGGGTCAGTACCAGCTCTCCTGCCAGGGTCATCAGGTTATCAAGGATTTTGATGTTGACCCGGAGGCTGCTATCCGTTCCGGCTTTGGCTTGCCCGGCGCTGTCGGCAGCCACGTTTTTCCGGGGTGGCGAAGTCGACGGCGATTCTTCCGCCACGGTTGCCGGGATGGGGTTCGGTTCAACCGTCGGAGCAGGGGAGGCGGGGGCAGGTTCCGCCTGCTCCCGGATTTCGTGGACCCGTTCCGGTGGTAGGCCGGCAAAGGATACGAGCATATCCCTTTCCATCATGGTCGCGTAGAGGACATAGGTAGGTTGAGGGGAGGCTGCCGAACTGTCGTCGGTTTGGATGGCGAGAATCTGACCGATACTCTCGATGGTGGTTTGGATGGTTGGGGAAAGACCCGGTTGTTCGACATCGCTGCTCCGTTCGAACTCCAGGACATAGATTCCGAACCCGCCCATACGATTGTCGGTGATCTCGGCACTGTGCTCTGTAAGCAGGCCCTGCCAGGAAGCCGGCTGACCGGGCGTGTCGGCTTTGTTTGCAGGGGAAACATCAGGTGGGGCGGCTTGATCGGATTCGGGCGAGAGGATGCTGTTCAGGGCAGCCAGAGGACCGGAAATGTCCAGTTCAACGGCCCCTTTCGGCTGGTTCAGCAAGCGGTTGACGAGGTCGGCCGCATCAAGGAGACTGCTGATGACCGGGGTGGTCGGCACGAGTTCCTTATTACGAATCTTATTCAACAGATTTTCGGCGGCATGAGACAGGGTCTTTACTGCATTGAGCCCCAGGAAACCGGCGCCACCCTTGATGGAGTGCATGGCGCGGAAGACCTTGTTGACCAACTCAAGATCGATATCGGCGCCGGCCTCCTCAATGGCAAGGAGGTCGCTTTCAATTCCCTCCAGATGCTCGTGGGATTCGTCCTTGAAGGACTGTAATGTTTCGTCGTCGTCAATGAATGCCATATACTGCTCCGGTTAGGACGACCTGATGGTTTCAAGGAAAAGGGTGACATCATGGCGCAGGGCATTGGCCTTCTGGCTGAGAGCGGAGGCGGCTTCCAAAACGTAAGTGGCGGTCACCCCTGTTTCATCGGCTGCCGCAGCGACGATGGAGATATCGCCGGATACCGCCTTTGCCCCGGTTGCCGCCTGTTGGGTATTCTTGGCAATGTCCAGGGTGACAACTCCCTGTTCCTCTACCGAAGCGGCGATGCTTGTCGAAATCTCATCGATCTCGCCGATGGTGGTGCCAATGTCGCGAATCGCCTCGACTGCCTCGTTGGTCGCTCCTTGAATGCCGGCGATCTGATCACCGATCTCTTTGGTGGCGGCGGTGGTCTGTTTAGCCAATTCTTTGACCTCGTTGGCCACCACCTCAAAGCCTTTGCCAACCTCACCGGCCCGGGCCGCCTCGATGGTGGCGTTCAAGGCCAGCAGTTTGGTTTGTCCGGCAATATCAGTAATCAATTTGACGACTTCGCCGATTTTTTTGGAGGAATTCGCCAGGCTGCCCACCATCTGGTTGGTGTGACTGGCCTTTTGCACCGCATTGCGGGCGACCCCAGCCGACTTAGCCACCTGGTGGCTGATCTCACTGACCGAGTTTGATAACTCTTCCGTGGCCGAGGCAACGGTCATGACATTGGCGGATGTATTCGCCGCAGCCATGGCCACAGAATCGGATTTTGTCTTGGTCTGGGAGGCATTGTCGGCCATTTTCTTTGCGTTTGCCTCCAGCTGGGCGACCGCTGCTGTTACCCCGCTGATGAGCCCGCCGATATTGGCTTCAAAATCAGCGGCGAGTTTGTTCATGAGGGCTGTTTTTTCCTGGGCGGCCCGCTGTTTCCCCGCCTCTTGTTCTGCTGTCAGACGTTGTCGGTCCAGTGCGTTGTTTTTAAAGACCTGGACAGCGGCGGCCATCTCGCCGATTTCGTCCTTTCTATCCTGGGCCGGGACTTCGACGCGCAAATCGCCGTCGGCCAGACGCACCATGGCCTTGGTCATTTGCACCACCGGCTTGGTGAGTGAACGCGCCAGGAGAAAGATTATGGCGCTGACAATCATAATCAGGGCAAGACTGCCCACGGTCAGCATGAGTTTCTGTTTTCCCAGCGCTTCATGCAAGGGGGTTAAGTCGAAGGTGAGCGCAATCATTCCGCCCTGTTCATTCTCCTGCCAGGAGGGATGGCAACGGATGCAGTCCGGCGTCACTATTTGCGGAGTGTATATCTGAATCGCTTTGTTGCTGATTTTGACCAGCGGTTCCTTGATGGACAGTAACTCCTTTTTTAATTCATCCGGCAAGGTTTGCCCTTTGATGGATTTCTCGGAGGAGGAGAGGTTGCCATGTAACTGCCGGTCATACAACGAGACATCCACTACCCCTCGAATGTCCTTCTGGCGCAGGAGAAGCTTTTGGAAATTTGCCATCTGCCCCCGTTCCAGCGAATCCTTGACCCCCTGCTGGAGAGACTGGGCAAGGTTGTTGACGGAAATCATGTAGGCGCTGGTCATCTCACTGCGGACATAGTTGTTCAGCAGCAGCGTGCCGACAAGTATCGCGGCGAACAGCGTCACCACAACTGAAACAACCAGTTTTATGGTTATCGACCGGCTGGCAAGCAGAGATTTGTTCATGGCCGTATATCCTCCTGGGCAGGGTGCATTTTTGGGAATCTGGTCAAGCCTTCTTCTTCATGCGATAGAACGGCATGTTTTTTTGGTGGGCAAAGAGAGGGGATGCGCAGCCGATGCAGGGAGCATTGACGTTGATACACCAGGTTTGCCCGCCATTCCACCAACGGCTGGAACAATCCGCCTTAGTCTGTGGACCGAGGCAACCAAGCTTAAAGAGGCAACCGCTATCTCCCAGTTTTTCCGCAAAAATTTCTTCCTGGAAGTCGTGATACCTGGGGCATGTTTCATGGACGCTGCGATTAAAAAAGAGTTTGGGTGAACCTGTTTCAGTAAGCTCGGGCATCCCTATTTTGACCAGATAGACTACTGTCTGCCAGGCCCAGTCCGGATGAACGGAGCAGCCTCGGATCTGGATCAGCGGTTTTTCGATATTGCGTTTGGCGAAAAATTCCGGCAGGCCGATAGCGCCGGTCAAATTCCCTTCGGCTCCGGGGATTCCGCCATCGCAGGCGCAGGCGCCAACGGCAATGGCGGCAGCCATGGTCCTGGCTCCCGATTCGAGCAGGCTGGCCAGGGGCTTATCGCCAATCATGCAGGCCGATGGCATTTCCTCCGGGATGGCCCCTTCCAGGACCAGGATGTATGGCCCGGCATCACCGGCGAGATAACTCTCGATGAGATTCATGGCCTGTGAGCCGCTGGTCGCCGAAAGATCGGTATGAAAGGCAAGCTGGGAATATCTGGTGATCAAGGTGAGGGGGGATGGTTCCTTGGCCTGGAGTAAAGAGATGGAACATCCCGAGCAGGACTGCCCCTGGAGGTAGAGCAGTTTGGGAATGGTCCGAGGGTCGATCTGTTTGAGTGCAGCGGCTACGGGTTCGGGGAGGTTGCTCACACCAAAGGCAGTGCAGAGTGCGGCAGCCATGGTCATGAATTCACGTCTGTTCAGCATCGAAGAAGCCTCTAGTTAATGGACGGCACAGGCCAGGCATGGATCAAACGAGTGGACTATCCGTACCGATTCAATCTGCACTGCCGGGTTCGCCACCTTGGTGCCGATCAGCGCCGATTCCATTGCCCCGGGATTCCCCTGATCGTCGCGGGGGGAGCAGTTCCAAGTTGTCGGCACCACGCACTCATATTTCTCAATCTTATGATTCTGCAGACGGATATAGTGCAAAAGTGCCCCACGGGAGGCCTCGGTAGCTCCGAAGCCTTCGCCGGTGGCGGGGATTTCAAGTTCGAGTGCGGCCGGGGCGCCCGGGTCGATCCTTTCGGTTTCCTCCAGGAGAAAGTCGGCAATAACAACCGCGCAGATCGCTCGACAGAGATGACGGCCCAAAACTGAATTCAACTCATTGGCACTTATGCCGGCCATGCCCGCGAAGCGATTGACCAGTGTGGTCACCTGTTGGTTGTTCCCCTGCCGATAGTCGACCAGAATCCTGGCCGCCGGCCCCACTTCGACCATCTGTCCGTTATAGCGCGGCGCCTTGATCCAGGTGTAGGCCTCTTTTTTTTCAGGGTCAGGGATCAGCTCCCCTTCCTTGACTTTGAGGCCGCTGGCTGATGAGTAGCGTGCGTATTTGACATCCTCGGTGATAAGGCCAAAATCGACAGGTTGGACTTTGCCGTCCAGCAGTAAGCCCGAGGCGAACAGCCGCCGACTGCCGCCCGCCGAAGCGAAGGGGAGCATGCCACTATCGTTCGTCGGAGTGAGGGGAAGCAGGCCAAAGGACATGAAGCCGCCGCGACTCTGACCGATGTGCCAGTAATCAGGGAAGGCCTGGGCCACGGCCAGGAGGTCGGGGATATATTTCTGATGGATAAAATCCCTGACTTGCTCGATCAAGGCCTGATAGGAGGAGATATGGTCTATGGTCGGCTTCTGGCTGCAACCGCCGGGGAATATCCCGGTTGCGTGGGGAAATTTGCCACCAAAGATCGCTGATGCCCGAATAGCCTTCTTCTGTATCTCCATGGACTCGATATAGTGCTTGAGCGCTCCTATGTTGAGGTCATCGTCCTTTACGTATTGCCCTTCAAGACGTGGGAGAAACGGGGCAGCGGGAAAGGCCTTCTTCGAGGCCAATTCCGCCTTTACCCAATCTTTCACCTGGACGAGTTCGGCGTCCGATCCTTTGTAGTTGGCAATGGCGGTAATATCGACAAAATCGAGGGCTGAAAGCTGATAGAAATGCAGAAGGTAGTCGTAAAGATGGTTGGCCCCCTGAATCAGGTTGTGCAGGATGCGGCCATTGGCGGGCGGAGTGATGCCGTAGGCGTTTTCCTGGGCATAGGAAGAGGCAATGGCATGGGCATAGGGACACACTCCGCAGATTCTTTGGGTGATCTGCTGGGCATCGAGGGGGTCACGGCCTCTCAGTATCACCTCAAATCCCCTAAACATCTCTCCGACGCACTGGGCATCCACAACGACATTGTCGGTGACGGTCGTCTTGACATTGAGGTGACCTTCAATGCGGGACAGGGGGCCAAGTTCGATTTTCATGATTCAACCTGTTCTGGATGGTTTAAACAGTCTGGGGTAAGAAATTTGCAAACAACGAGTGACATAATTGGTAAAAAAAATTATCGGTCGACTTTGGCGAGGTTGTTCTCTTAAGAAAAACAACCGCATAACTCCGACAGACTCTTTAGGATAAGCTATAATTTTTTAAATGGTGATGTCAAACCATTTTTATCCCTGTTTGAGGCGCATACCTTCTCGTAACAGAACAGAATCTAAGATGGTGGCTTAACTTGTTGAAATTACATCACGACATCAGGATTTCTGAAGGAGCTGGCCATCTCCGCAAGCGGGAATAACGAAGCATGAAAATTCGCGGGGTAGGAGCGGGCCATGCCCGCGACTTTCGGCATTGCCAAACCAAAACTCCGTTATCGCGGGCATGGCCCGCTCCTACAAACGGTTTGGTAGGTGCCAATAGGTATCGGTGAGCTTGTCCTGAAACCATATGCAAAAAATGAACTGGCAACAACAATCCACGCCGACAAAAAATGGTGGCAACGGTTTGTCCCTCTGTTGAGGGTTGGTGGCGTAAAGCATTCAGGCGCGGATGATTTTCCCGTCATGCAACTTAAAGAGAGAGGGCCCCATATCCTGGGGTATTATGAAGTGCTGGCCGCCGATGTGAATCTCACTTCCCTGAAAAATTTCCTGGATCACCTCAATGCGGGCATTATGTATAGAAAGATCAATGCGGCTGCGTAACTGCTCCACTGTTTCCGACAGGGTTTTTCTGTGTTTGATCAGCTTATTCAGGTTGGTTAACAGCAGGACGAGGCCAGCCCTCTTGGCGGCGGGGATGCGGGCCAGAGCGGCTTTTATCTGAACGGCATCGAACGAATCAAAGGGAAGGCTGCGTGAGATTTTGGTGATATTGCTGGTGCAGGCCAAGAGCTGTTCTTCCAGTTTTTTTAAGCCGGCCACGATTTCCGGATCAGTGCGCAGGGCGACAACCGTCCCCGGTTTGCCGGGGCTGCCGATGGTGCTCAACCTGATACCTTTCCCGGAACAGATGACGCCGCCCACCGCCCTGCCGCTTCTTTTTTGCCCCTGCTCCCTGAGGACGGTGATGCTGCCGCTGGCGATGAGCATGCAGTTGAAGAGGTAGCTGCTGATGATCACATCACCCTTGACGATCACCTCCGCGTCCTGGATATAGACTGTGCGGAGATTGCCGCGACTGACGACCTTGCTGTTTGTCCCGATGATCCCCTTGTCCACTGTCAGGTTCCCCAGGGCAATGACGGTTGCCCCGTTCTCCACGGCGCCCATGATGGCGATGTCACCCTCGGATTTGACGGTAAAGCCGCTGAGGACCGATCCTTTGATCATCAGGTCGGTTTTTACGTTTATATTTCCCGTATGATAGTCAACATCGCCGGAAATTTCGAATATGTCATAAACGGCGAGGGTGTTTTTGCTGAATTTGACGTTACCGTTTTTATCGGCAAAATAGCGGATGACGTCATTTTTCTCTTCAACCCTGACCCCCGGGCCGGTACCGATTTTCTTGTCAATACCCAGTGTGGCTTTGATGGGTTTGCCGAAGAGGGTGCATCCGTCTACCCCTTTGGTGGCCAGGCTTTTTTCGGCAATGAGGGTGCCGGCGGAAACGCTGACCACGGCGTTGCGCTCCCGCAGATCAAGTGAACCGTCATGGCGAAGTGCTCCCGCTTTCTTTGCCGCATCAAAGGAAAGAGAAAAGGTTGCGGCATGCCCGTGTATGGGCTGCACCGTCTCGGCTAATTTGATCGTGCGGGCAAGTGTAAGGCCTGCGGCCATCTGTGCCACCATGTTTTCAATGGCGGCATGATCGGTAATACATTGTTCATGGATGCCCGCCTTCAGCAGCATCTCTTTTACATCGATTGTGGTGGGGTATCTGCAGGGAGCAAGCTGGGGAAGAGAAAGATAATAGGCGGTGGACCGGTCGGCTGTTATCCACAGGGGAGGGAGAACGGACAGGGTGTCTTGGGCAACGAGGAGGTAGCCATATGCCGTTGCTTCGTAGCCCCAGCCTTTGACATTAAATAGTACATTGTCACCGACTTTAGGCAAGGGATCGGCAATACATTCGATTTCATGGCCGTAAATATCCCGGCCGGGTTGTGCATTGGGGTTTTCCTGTATTTGCAGCAGCCGTTCCCCGGCACTCACCGCCTTGACCATCAGTGCGGCGGCATGGACAGTGACCAGGTCGGGGGCGGAAACCAGGTTCTGCAGCGCGGCGCAATCAAGCTCTGACGCAGCCTGTTGCATGGTGTGCCCTGCATCAGGTCTATTTGTTAAAAAGGGAAATTTGATCCTGCGGCTTATCTGCGGATGAGTTCCGGCGGCAAGGAGAAATTTCCCCGTCTTTTCCGGTGAGCGGGAGATCTCTTCCACTTTCTGCAGCGCGCCGGGACTGATGCCGTAAATGATGCCGGACTGCTCCAGGGCAAGCTTGATCTGTGTCGCCGTAATCGGTTCACCGCCCGTCAGCACCAGAGTAACGGACATATTGTCCTGGGAGACGAGCAGTTCCTTGCCCTGCCATGCCTTTATTCTCTGCAGGGAGGCATTGAGATTTTGTTGATCCTGGGTAGATGAGGGCCTTTCTTTCTCTTCCTCCGGTTTTTCGTCAAGGTCAAGAGCTTTCAGATAGGCGTCTTCAAGGGATTCAAAGGATTTTTTCTTGTCAGAACTCACGCTGGGCTCCGGTAATTATGTTCGGCGGATACTCTTCTCAGCCGCCCTTTGTCCTTAAATGGCCGCCAGAACATCATCGAGTGAGGCCTCGATATTATCAAAGTTTTCCTGAAAATTGCAGTCATGGATGCCGATGGCCGCCTGATTGGCAAAACTGATGATGCCCCGGAGTTTATTCTCTTGAAAGGGGGCCTCGCCGTCCTTCTTAACAACCAGTGCTCCGAATTTTTTGTTGCCTTTGCGGACCGGCACGGCAATATAGCTGTATTGGCCGATCCTGATTGTCGGATTTCCCGGCTCTTCGGTGGTCATGACCTGCTGCACCGCCTCGGCCAACACCTGATGGTTGTCCGTGTCAAGCCGTTCGGCAAAATTGATGGCAGCCGCAGGCGAGGGATCCGGGCGGCCATCCTCGGCTTGCAGAAAGAACGCGCAGCCGGAGATATTGATAACCTCATGCACCACGCTGAGGATGGTCTGCAGAAGCTCGTCTAAGGGGTGAACCTCCATCAGATATTGCTGTATCCGGTCCCTGCCTTCCAGTTCTCGGATAATCTGCCGCAGGGCCCAGGTCCTTTCCGCCACCTTCTGTTCAAGGGAGGCATTCAGCTCAACCAGGGCAAGGTTATTTTTTTCCAGTTCCATGGTCAATCTTTTATTCTGACTGATCAGGTCAAACATCAGAACCGCATCCTTGACGGAAAGCTTCAGCTCTTCGTCGTTCCATGGTTTCAGGATATAGCGGTATATTCCACCCTGGTTGATGGATTCCATGGCGGCATTGATATCGGCATAACCGGTGAGCACCATGCGGATGGTGTCCGGCAGAATTTTTTTGGCCTTGGAAAGAAACTCAGCGCCGCCCATGCCGGGCATGCGCTGATCAGAGATGATCACGGCTGGTTTCTCTCCGGTCTGGAGCAGATCAAGCGCCTCCTGTCCGCTGCCGGCGGTGAGGACATGGTAATTCTCGTCCAGGAAAATGCGGCGTAGGGCCTTTAAGATGCTTTTTTCATCATCAACAAAAAGTATGGTTCGGGTAGTGCTCTCGCTCATGGTGAGACTCCGGTTTCATCAGATAAGTTTTTTGGTTCTTGTTGATTATATAAGGGCGGAAGCTGTCAGACCGGGATCAGGAGCAGAATTTTCCCCTGCTGGGAATCCGAGTCATGCATGGCAACGCCATTGACCAGGTACGTCCGGTTATTGAACTCCAGGCGGGTGGACATGACATCCTTGCCAGCGATGGATCTGACGAGTGAACAGATATCTCCAGGCAGGACAGCGTCCATTTGCAAGCCGGTCAGAGAAGTCCCTTTTTCCGTAAAAATCTGATTTGACATTCTGTTGCTCTGCACGATAAGGTCGTCCGGGTCAATGCCCAGCACTGCGGCAGGCAGGCAGTGCAGTATATTCTGGGAGAACTGCAGTACCTTGTTCTGGAACAGGATGTCGTTTGTCCGTTCTCTGACGATCTCCTCCAGATTCTGGTTGATTGTGCTGAGTTCTTCGTTTGAATCTTGAAGTTCAGAGGTCAGCCTTTGATTCTGCTCATTAAGGAAGTAGACTTCCAGGGCTTTGGCGATGGTAATCTTTAATTCATTATCGTCCCACGGTTTGGCGATAAATTTGTATATCTGCCCCTCATTGATGGCGGCAACGATGGCTGCCGTATCCGCATAGCCGGAGAGAACAATACGGATTGTGTCAGGCCATCTTTCGCAGACTCTTTTGAGGAAGTCCACCCCGTCCATGGCCGGCATCCGGTAGTCCGAGAGGACCAGCTGCACGGGATACTCTTTTTCCAGCAGTTCCAGACCCTCCTCTCCTGATGCGGCGGTGAGGATCTCATAATCCTCGTCAATGAAAAGCCTTTTTAAGGCGCGGAGCACATTGGGTTCATCGTCCACGCAGAGGATTTTTACCTGTTCAATCATGGTCTTTGCCCTCCATGTCCCATGCCTCGAGCATCAGGGCGTAACTGTTTTTTATGTTGCCGGCTATGTCATTGAGCTGGCTGCGTTTGATGTTTAAAGACTGCCATACTATCTTGGGAATTTCCTCTCTCACCGGGTTGGTGCTCTTGCCCAGATTGAGTGCCTTTGCCATCTGGTTGCCGAGAAAAAGGGAGCGGATGAGGTCTTTAAGCTGTGGATCGATCTTGGCTGTCTTTAACTGCGGATCATGGTGGTATTTTACCGCCTGGATAATATTGTCGGGGAATTTCCAGATATCGAGCAGTTGGGAACCCAGCCGCTGGTGGTTGAACCCCATCACTTCTATTTCAGCCTCGGCCTGGGTCATATTCCCTTCTTGAAGGAGAACCAGGGCCTTTTCGTAATCCTGGGGTATCGTATTGATGAAGACGATTTTGCCGATATCATGCAGAATGCCGAATAAAAAGGCTTCATCGCCAAACTTTTTGTTCAGATTGTCGGCAATGATTTTAGCGGCCACGGCGCAGCCGAGGCTATGCTGCCAGAGGCCTTTGACATCAATTGGTGAGTTTGGACGTTCCTTGAAAAGAGAATGGATCGATACGCTCAATGCCAGATTTTTGACGGTGTTGAATCCGAGAATCATGACCGCCTTGTTTAAGGTGGTCACCTGTTTCGACAGACCGTAAAAGGCGGAGTTGGAAAGACGCAAAATTTTCGCCGCCAGGGCGGTATCATCGGCGATGATCTCGCCGAGCAGTTTGGCGTTCAGGGCTTCGTTGTTCATTTCCCTGTTGATTCTGACGGCAACGTCCGGCAGGGTGGGAAGATCTCCAGTCTGGCTGATTAAATTCTGTATATCGTTCATTTTGTTTTCATTTTAAAGTTTCATTTATCGACACATCCTGAGCCTCCAGGGCAACGGGCAGGGACACGGTAAAGGTCGAGCCGCAACCGGCCCCGCTTTCCACGAAGATTGTGCCGTCATGTTTTTTTATGATGTCATAGGTAATACTCATGCCCAGGCCTGTTCCCTTACCCACCTCCTTGGTGGTGAAAAACGGGTCAAAAATCCGGGACAGGTTCTGTTGGGGAATACCGCAACCCGTATCGCTGATCGATACCCTGATATAATTTTTTTCCAGCCAGGTTCTGATGGTTATTACCCCTTTTTTCTCTATTGCCTGGGCCGCATTGACCAGGATATTCATGAAAACCTGATTCAACTGCTGGGGGAAAGCCTTTACCGGCGGAAGATCTTCGCCGTATTCCTTAATGATCTCCGCCTTGTACTTCAGCTCGTTGTGGATGATGTTCAGGGTGGAGTCAAGACAGCCATTGATGCTGGTCGGACATATCTCATTACCGTCCAGCCTGGAAAAATTTTTCAGATTCTGGACAATGACCCTGACCCTATCCGCGCCGTCCCGAGATTCGGTAATCAGGTCGGGAATATCTTTGAGAAGATAATCAATTTTCAGATTTTTGCGTTTATCCTGCAGTTCGCGCAGGGCCTGTTCATCCTGAAGCCCGGTAAGAAGCATATCCTGTGAGGTGAGAAATCGGGTCAATTTTTCCAGATAATTGTCAAGCGAGGCGAGATTGCTGGAGATAAAGCCCATGGGATTGTTAATCTCATGGGCGACCCCGGCGGCAAGCTGGCCGATGGAGGCCATTTTCTCCTGCTGGACGATCTGGGACTGGGTCTGTTTCAGTTCATTGTATGCCTGCTCAAGCTGGGTGTTGGTTTTTTTCAGCAGCAGTCTCTCCTCCTGCAGAGAGATTTCCAGCTCCTTTTTGCTGGTGATGTCCCGGGATACATGGATAACCTGAACGATGTTGCCGGCTTCGTCCTTTATGGGTGAGACGGATATTTCCACGTAGGATTTCTTCCCCAGGGCGTCGTAATGTACATGCTCGGCCACGGCATGGCTGCCGGTAACAAGGATCTCCCGGATGGGGCAGGTATGCTCGGAGCCAGTGCAGGGAAGGGTCAGATGGTGTGTTGCGGCATAACAGGTGCTGCCGATAACCTCATTCTCCCTCAGTCCGGTATCCTGCATGAATACCTTGTTGGCGATGACAATGGAAAAATCCTTGATGTTGATAATGGCGATGGCCTCGTTGATGCCGTCAAGGATGATCCTGGGCAGTTCATGGAGGTGCCGGATTTCCTCCTGAAGACGTTTTTTTTCCAGCAATGCCGCTACTTTTGGGAGAAAGATCTCTATATTGAAAGGTTTCTGAAAATAGGCGTCCACGCCCTGATGCAGGGCATCGATAACCGTATCCGTGGATGCGTCGCCGGTAATCATGATGCAGGGCAGGTAGGGGTGATTTTTTTTTAGCTCTCTTGCCAGGTCGGTGCCCCAGGTGTCAGGCAGCATCATGTCAACAATGGCTAAATCAGGTTGGTTGCTGCTGACAAACTGCAGGGCCTCTGCGCCGGTGCCGGCAAGGGACACGACATAACCATGCCATTCTAGAATATTCTTCAGGGTCTCCTTGATGGTAAGATCGTCATCAATTATCAACAGATGAGGCTTGTCTTTCATTTATGCATCACGCACTATGGCTCTTTGCTGCCGGAAGGAAAGATTAAATGAACAGATATTCAGTTACTAACTCTTCTGCTATTCTGGCATGTATTTGAAGCAAAGATCAAGTAAATAAATGTGTTACTGCTTGCACGGCAATAATGGCCGAAAATAATGAAAAAGAAACCGTTTGACACCAGCTGTCATGAACATGATACATAATAGATATGTTATGTATCATGAAAATCCTATCCCATCTTTCCTTCTTCGTTTTCAATCTGCCTTGGATCGGAAATGCGTGGCAGGATCGCTGGACGGTCGGTTTGGGCAGGGCATGTGCGGTATACAGCAAAGGAAAGGCTGAACGATGATCATGGGCGGACAGGAACCGGCAAACAACACTCAGGGTATGGCGCCAAACGTACCCAGGTCGTTCCCCTGGCCGCTGCTTGTGATGTTTGTTGTGGGCCTGCTGATTTTGCTTACGGGTGGTGTCTGGTTTTATCGCTCCCAGGAGCAGCACCTGCGGGCCAAGGCTGAGGAGGACCTGGCCGCGGTCGCCAGGCTGAAGGTGGAACAGATTGCCCAATGGCGGGCCGAGCGGCTGGCGGATGCCGCTGTGGTTTGTGAAAATCCCTTTACCGCCGATGCACTTAGGCGCTGGCTGGCGGACCCGGTGCCCGAAACGAGCGGCAGCATTCTGGTCCGTTTCCGTTCTTTGCAGAAAAATTACCATTATCCAAATATTCTGCTGGTGGGTATTGACGGCAGGGTGCGTTTGAGTCTCGCCGGTGAGACCGGCCTGTTGCTCCACGATGAGGCGTTTGGGGTCCTTGCCGAGGCTTTTCGTCGGCGGGAGCCCGTACTGAGTGATCTGCATACCGGCCCTGGAGACCTGCCGGCTCATCTGTATGTCATTGCCCCTCTCTTTGCCGGTGAGATCGGAACAGGTGCACCCTTGGGTGCGGTTGTCCTGCGGTGCGACGCAAGCCAGTTCCTTTATCCCATGATCGAAACCTGGCCGGGAGAGAGCCCCAGCGCCGAGACTCTGCTCGTCCGGCGGGAGGGGGACAGGGTGCTCTTTCTTAATGAATTGCGTCACCACAAGGACTCGGCATTGAAACTGTACATGCCCCTCAGCCGGGTCGATGTGCCGGGGGTCATGGCGGTGCTGGGCAGAGAAGGGATTTTTCAGGGGTTGGACTATCGGGAAGTGGAGGTATTGGCTGCGGTGCGAGCCGTACCGGATTCGCCCTGGTGTGTGGTGGCCAAGATCGATGAGGCAGAGGTTTTCACCACCTGGCATTCAATCTCCAGGCTCATCATGCTGCTGACCCTGGCGGTCATCACGGCTTCGGTTGCCGGCGTGGCCATCGTCTGGCAGCGTATGATAAATCTGCATTACCGCGAACTCTACCAGGCAAAAGAACAGCAGCTGGAGAATCAGGAAAAGCTGCGGGCCGCCATGGGGGAGGTGGCTGTCAGAAACGCCATTGACCAGGTCTTTCTCATGGTTGCCGATGATGAAATGTACCACCAGGTCCTCTCCATTATCATGGACGCCATGGGCAGCAAATTCGGGGTGTTCGGTTATCTGGACGAGCAGGGAAATCTGGTTGCGCCAACCATGAAAGGCAGGTCTTGGGACCAGTGCCTGATGCCGGATAAATCATGCTTCTTTCCGTTTGCTACCTGGCGAGAGAGTGACGGCAGCTGGCCGCGGGCCATACGGGAGAAACGCACGATCTGGAGCAATGAGCCCTCGACGCGGATCCCGGCCGGCCACCTTGCGATCACAAGGCATATTTCCCTGCCTCTCATCCACCAGGACAGGGTGATTGGCGTTATCCAGTTGGCAAACAGTGATGTGGATTACACGGCCGATGATGTGGCGCTGCTTGAGACACTTGGACAGGCTATCGCCCCGGTGCTTGCCGCGCGACTGATAGCTGCATGGACTGAGAATTCCCGAAGGCAGGCCGGGGATCTCATGCGCCTCCGTTTGCGGATATTGGAGTTTGCCGCCTCCCATAATCTCGCAGAACTGCTGCCGGAAATTCTGGACGAAGTGGAGGCATTGACCGGCAGTTCCATCAGCTTTTATCACTTTGTGGAAAGTGACCAGAAAACCCTTAGCCTGCAAGCCTGGTCCACCCGAACAAGCAGGGAATTCTGCAAAGCGGAAGGCAAAGGATTGCACTATTCCATCGACCAGGCGGGTGTCTGGGTGGACTGCGTTCGGCAGAGGAGCCCGGTTATTCATAATGATTACGCTTCGTTGCCGCATCGCAAGGGAATGCCCCCGGGACACGCGGCCGTCGTGCGGGAACTCGTTGTGCCGATCATGCGATCAGGCATGGTGGTGGCCATCCTCGGCATTGGTAACAAGTCCGTTGATTACGATAAAAAAGATGTTGAAATTGTCTCCTACCTGGCGGATATAGCCTGGGAACTCACCAAACGTAAGATGGCGGAGGAAGAAGTTCACCGACTCAACGGCGAACTGGAGCAACGGGTGGCAGAGCGCACCAGAGAGCTGCGGGAGGCCCAGGAAAAACTCCTCCGGCAGGAACGTCTGGCCGCAGTGGGTCAGCTGGCTGGCGGCATCGGCCATGAGCTGCGCAAACCCCTGACCGTCATGGCCAATGCCGTGTATTACCTGCGGCTCATACAGCCCGAGGCGGAGGAGAAGGTGAAGGAATACCTCGGTATTCTGCAAAACGAGGTATTCTTTGCTGAAAAGATCTTAAGCGATTTGCTGGATTTTTCCCGGGTCAAATCCGTGGAACGCGCAGCTGTGAGTCCTGCCGAACTGGCGGCAAACACCCTGGAACGCTTTCCAGCGCCCGGCAATATCACCGTGAAGCTGGATGTCTCGCCTGACCTGCCCCCCGTCTATGTGGACCGGCATCAGATGATGCAGGTACTGGGGAACCTGGTGGTGAATGCCTGCCAGGCCATGGCCGATGGAGGCGCATTGACCGTGACCGCCCGTCGGGAAGAGGATATGGTTGCCTTTGCCGTTTCAGATACGGGCAAGGGCATCCCGGCTGAAAATATGGCCAGAATCTTTGAGCCGCTCTTTACCACCAAGGTGCGAGGTATCGGACTGGGACTTGCCGTGAGCCGGAAGCTGGTGGAAACCAACGAAGGCCTGATCGGTGCCAGAAACGAAGCGGCCGGCGGCGCGACTTTCACCGTTCATCTGCCGATTTACCGGGAGGTGGCTATGAATGTGAACTGACGGCTATTGGTCATGGTCGTACTTCTGTGGAATTTCGGATGATTTCTCCCAGCTGCCGGATGGCATGCCAAGGGAGGTTTCCTTGCCCAAATGACTATTTATCACCTGAAGAGGTTGTTATGAATGAACTGGTCTGGGTCCTGATCGTGGATGATGAACCCATGCTGCGTCAAACCCTGGAAGATATACTGAAAAAAAGAGGGTTTGCCCCGGTGTCTGCGGGCACCGGGAGACAGGCCCTGGAGGAACTCGTTCGCCGGGAGTTCTCCGTCGTTCTGCTCGACCTGCGGCTGGATGATATGTCCGGCATGGCGGTGCTGAGCCGGATCCGCGAGCGTTGGCCCGATACCCAGTGTATCCTGCTCACCGGCCATGCCTCCCAGGATTCCGCTATAGAGGCGGTCAATCTGGGGGCCTATTCCTACGTCATGAAACCCTGTGACATGGAACAGCTGCTGCTGACCATTCGACGGGCCGCGGAAAAATGGCAGATGGCCGGCTCGCTGCGCCGAAGTGAGGCAAGTTACCGGCGCCTGCATGACAGCATGACGGACGCCTTTGTTGTGGTTGACATGGAGGGCCGTCTGCTGGAATGGAACAAGGTGTTTTCGAGCATGCTGGGTTACATGGACGAGGAATTGCGTCAACTGTCCTATATGGACCTGACACCGGTCGAATGGCGGGATATGGAAAAGAGGATGGTGGAGGAGCAGATTATTCCCCATGGCTATTCCGAGGTGTATGAGAAGCAGTACCGCCGCAAGGACGGCAGCATCCTCCCGGTGGAGCTGCGTACCTACCTGCTGCGGGAGTCGAATGGTCAGCCTTCCGGCATGTGGGCCATTGTGCGGGACATCAGCCAGCGAAAAAAGGATGAAGGGGAAAAAAGTCGGTTGGAGGAGCAGCTCATACAGGCCCAGAAACTGGAGTCCATAGGCCGCCTGGCCGGCGGGGTGGCCCACGACTTCAATAACCTGCTGACCGTTATCCTTGGTTATGGTGAATTAGTAATGCAGGATATGCATAAGGAGCATCCCTCTTATGAATCGTTGCGACTGATTTGTCAGGCCGGCTTGCGCGCCAGGGATCTTACCAGGCAACTGCTGGCCTTCAGCCGTAAACAGTTGCTGGAAATGCAGGTGGTGGATATCAACATGGTGGTAAAAGGTTTTGAAAAGTTGATCTGCCGGGTGATCGGCGAGGATATTGACTTGCAGCTGGTGCTGCCTGCCCAGCCTCTGCCCGTCAAGGCCGACACTTCACAATTGGAGCAGGTTCTGATGAATCTGGCGGTCAACGCCCGGGACGCCATGCCGGAGGGTGGAACGCTGACCATCGAGACGTCCCTGGTCGACCTGGATGAACAGTATGCGGCGCAGAAGCCCGGCGTCATTCCCGGCCGGTATATCCAGATTGCGGTCAGCGACACCGGTTGCGGTATGGACCACGAAACCGCGGGGCTCATTTTTGAGCCGTTTTTCACCACCAAGGCAAAGGACAAGGGCACCGGGTTGGGACTGGCCACGTCATACGGTATCATCAAGCAGCACAACGGCAATATCTGGGCATACAGCGAGCCGGGCCGGGGTACGATCTTCAAGATTCATTTACCCCTGGCCAGGGAATCGCTAAGCAAGGGGAAAAGCGTTACCGCGGAGCCCACTGACCTGCACGGCAACGAGACCATCCTGCTGGTGGAGGACGACCTGCAGATGCGAAAGCTTACGCAGATCATTCTCAAGAGGCAGGGCTACACGGTGCTGGTGGCGGAAAACGGCCAGGACGCTTTAACATTGCTGGACAATTTCAAGGGGCCGGTGCATCTGGTGCTGACCGACGTGGTGATGCCCGGCATGAGCGGCAAAGAACTCAGTGATCGGATATGTGAGCGCATTCCCGATGTGAAGGTGCTTTTCATGTCCGGCTACTCCGGCAATGTCATCGCCCACCGGGGGGTAATTGGCGATGGTGTGAACTTCATTCCGAAGCCCTTTCCGGCCCAGGCACTGGCAATCAAGGTCCGGAAGGTCCTGGAAGAGGATGCGTTATAATCAGGAGCCGGAGTGAAGGAGTCAGGGTTAACTGACTTGAGTTCCTTGTTTCTTCATTCCGGTTCCTGATTTTTGACTTCTTGCTTCCGCATCCGGCAAGTCAAAAAAAATCGAGTTTTCTAAAATGGGACTTCATCACCGAAGCGTGGTTCGGGCGGAGGCGGTTCCTCGGCGTAATTGCCGGCAGCCGATGATGATGCACCCTTGGGATCAAGCATCTTCATGTCCTTGGCAACGATCTCCGTGGTGTAGCGCTTGTTGCCGTCCTTATCATTCCATGACCTTGTCTGGATGCGGCCCTCCACGTACACCTTTGAGCCTTTGGAAAGATATTCCCCGCAGATTTCCGCCAGACGGGCAAAGGCCACAATCCGGTGCCATTCCGTCTGTTCCTGCATCTGGCCGTCCTGGCCCTTCCATTTTTCCGTGGTGGCCACATTGAAATTTGCCACAGCCGTTCCGCTCTGGGTGTAGCGTACTTCCGGGTCTGAGCCCAGGTTGCCGATGATGATGGCTTTATTGATCATGATTAAGACTCCTTAATAAAGACGGCGATGAGATAATGATGTTATGAAAAGATTCAACAAGATTAAGCAGTATAAATTACATCAGCCGGCAGCGCAATCAGTCAATTATTGCCCCGGCGTTTGAACGAAACAAAAAAATTATATGCAAACCGGCAAAGAAGAAAGGAATTAATCAGGTTATCAGGCCGAAAAAGAGACAGCCGCATCAAGGTTTTCGGGCAATTTTTTGGCCTGATCCGGCTCAAAACCGCATTCCTCCCATATTTCCTCGCTTTCCATGCAGAAATAAAGACAGGTGGCCGGGTGAGCCCGCTGTCTGAGGTGATGGAGCAGGTGTTTGTAAAGTTCCACCCGCAGTGAGCGAAAATATCGGCATTTGCCGTCCAGTCCCATGACGAATTCTTCATGGAAGAATCGCGAGTTCGGAAAACGGGTGAGGGCGGTGGGGCGCAGGGCCGGCAGGAAGCGCAATGCCCCCAGGCTGATCCAGACGATTTTCTCCGCCGGCACGGTGTCAAAGAGTTTCTTGATGGTGGCCGCGTATCCTTCCCGCCAGCCCGGGTGATAGATGATCGGATCGAAATGAAAGGCCAGTCTGTAGCCCCACTCGGCACACTGGACAGCCGCTTCCAGCCTTTCATCAAGACTTGCCGTTTTCAGTTCCTCGTTTTGCATGATGGCGGGACTGTTCAGTGACCAGGCGACAATGGTCCGGCCGCCGTGGTCGAGGTTTTTCAGATGGCCGATGGAAACACTTTTGGTTTTGAGTTCGAGTACGGCGGAACTCTTGTCCCGCATGTACTCCACCAGGATTTTGCTCAGGCAGGTCAAAGAGTCCAGGGCCAGGCTGTCGGTAAACTCACCGGTGCCGATCCGCCAGAACTGGTTTTTATGGGTAAAGGCCAGGTCGAGTTCGTTGATGAGATCATCGATATTGACAAAAAAGGAAATCCACGGATTATTGAGGTAAGCCTGGAGAATGCAGTAAACGCAGTCCATGGGGCAGTTCATGCCGATATTCAATACCTGGTAATCGCAGCAGCAGTACTGCCTGGTGCCGGGGCAGGGTTTAAAAAAACTGCCCCGGTTGCTGCACAGGAGAAGATGCTGTTTCCCTTTTGTCAGACTGCGCGGGTATGGTCCCGCATCGATCTGCGGAATGGCCCGGTCGGCAATGATTTCAACCGGAATATTGTTTGCGCGGGCGAGGATTTCCCTGGTATAGGAGAGATCCCGGCAGCTTTCCTCGATGAAAATTTTATGGATATGTCTTGCTGGATCTGAATTCTGATGATTAAAGTAACTTTTTTCTAACATGATGCACACCATACATGAGGCTGACATGGGCGACAAACGAAAAAACATTCTTTTTTGCTGAATAGTGGCGAGGCCGATCCATGTCTTTTTATAAAATGCATTTCTTTCTCAGCTTCATTTGCCTGCTCTTTTCTGTTCAATTGGCATCAGCTCATGCCCAGAATTTTCATCTCCCCCCCCATGATATCCTGGTCCTGCATTCTTACCACAGCAGCCTCGGCAGGGTAGAAAATATCAATAAGGGTATCGAGGAAGTTCTGCTGGCCAAAGACCGGCAGGACATCGAATTGTACATTGAATATATGGACAGTGTGCGCCAGCCCGGGGAAGAAAATTTTCAGCGTATTTACCGCGTTCTCAATGAAAAGTACGGTTCCAGGAAATTTTCCGCCGTGATCGGCGTGGATACCGCCGCAGTAACTTTTCTCCAGCAGTACCATACCGTGCTTTTCCCCATGACCCCTGTTCTCTATTGTGGTGTGAGCTGCCGGCCCAATGACCCGGATGCCCTGACCGGAGGTTTTGTCGGGGTTTGCGAAGACGTGGATATTGAGGGCACTATTAAGGCGGGACTCCAGTTATATCCCAAAACAAAGGACATTTTCATCATCAATGACCGCACCGTTGACGGCCTGATCTATGATGATAAAATCAAGGAAAGCATGATCGGCTATGCCGGACGTCTCACCTTCCATCTGTGGGATGATGTCGGCATGGAGGAATTGCTGGACAAGGTGCGGGAGGTGCAGGAGGGCGGCCTGGTGCTGCTGGTTAATTTTACCCGTGACAAGAATGGGGTAAATTTTTCATACGGCAGGAGTATCGGGCTTATTTCCTCCAAATGCAGGGTTCCCATTTTGTCCATGTGGCAGTTTTATCTGGGCCATGGAGTTTTGGGGGGAATGATGGTTGACGGGAGAGCCCAGGGCATGGCAGCGGCCAAGATGGTTGTTGATATTCTCATGGGTGAACCTGTTGAAAATTTTGTTACCCAGCAGTCTACCGCCAATCACCTGATTTTTGACTATAACCGGATGAAAAGATTTGCCATCCCTTACAAGGTCCTGCCTGAGGGCAGCATGGTCACGGATGAGCCGCAGTCCATTCTCTGGAAATACAAAAAGACCGGTCTGACCGTGCTGGGCATCGCCCTGGCCCTTGAAGCCACGGTTATTATTCTTTCCGTTGTCACCTATAAAAGCAAAAAGGCCGAGCAGATGCTCGAGGAACTGGTGGATAAACGCACCCATGAACTGACCAGCGCCAATGAAAAACTCAAAGCGGAAATCCATGTGCGGAAAAAAATTGAGGATGCCCTGCGGGAATCGGAGGAAACACTGCATCTGCTTTCCATCAATCTGCTGACGGTTCAGGAAAATGAGCGCCGCCGTATTTCGGCGGAGCTGCATGATGAACTGGGGCAGTCCCTGGCCGCCCTGAAACTTCAGGTGGGCGCCCTGGAGAAACAGCTTGGCTACGATCTGCCTTATACCCTCCAGGAAGAGTGCGAGGAACTGCGGCAGAGCATCAATCTTATCATCGAGAATGTACGCCGTCTTTCCCGTGATCTCAGTCCTGTGGCCCTGGATGATCTGGGTATTGATGCGGCACTTGAGTATCTGATAACCAATTTTGCCAAGCTGCATGAGATAGAGGTCTCCCTTGATCTGATCGAGATAAATCATCTCTTCAGCCAGGCGGGCCAGCGGCTGGTGTACCGAATCGTACAGGAGTCGCTCAACAATATCGGCAAGCACGCCCATGCCACCCATGTGGGCATCAAAATTGAAAAAGTAAAAAATCGTATCTTTCTCATTGTGAAAGATAACGGAACTGGTTTTAATACGAGGGAATTCCAGAATCGGAAGAAATCTGAAATCGGCATGGGCCTTGCGGCCATGGCGGAGCGGGTGCGGATTCTGGAAGGGGTTATGGATATCAATAGTGAAGAGGATGAAGGCACCACGATCACGGTAAGTTTGCCGGTTTAGCCGGATACCTTGCCTGCACCAGGGTTCATGGTCCACGGCGCTGTCTTGGCCGATTTCGTTTCCATGCTCTTTTTTCACAATGGGCTTGTTTGTTAATTATCTCCTTTTCGGATGTGAAGGGAATCGCTATGAAAGTGTATCAGGTTTTACTGGCTGACGATCATGTTTTAATTCGTCATGGCATCAAGAAGATTATTGAATCAGAGCCGTCGCTCGAAGTTATCGGCCAGGTTGGGGATGGCCTGGAATTATTGAACATGATGAAAGAGGTGACCCCTGACATTGTCCTGCTCGATATTTCCATGCCCAACCTGCGTGGCATCGAGGCCATCGGTGAGGCCAAGAAGATCTGCCCGGATGTCAAGATTCTGATTCTTACCATGCATAAAAGTAAACAGTATCTCTGCCATGCCATGTCGGCCGGTGCGGACGGCTATGTTTTAAAAGAGGACTCTGACACGGAACTGCTGACTGCCATTAATCAGGTGCTCAAGGGCAATATCTTTATCTCCCCCGTGCTGTCCAAGGAGTTCTCCAGTTCCGACGTCGATCTCTGTATCAAGACCAAGAATTTTCCTGCCGAATCTTTGACACCAAGGGAGCGGCAGGTTTTGAAGATGGTGGCCGAGGGCAGAACCAGCAGGGATATCGCCGAACTGCTGTCGATCAGCACCAGAACGGTGGAGCACCATCGGGCTAATCTGCTGAAAAAACTTAATATCAGTAATACCGCTGATTTGATTAAATACGCCATTCAAAAGGGTTATATCCTGCCCAGCACTTAGCCGGTTTGTTGTCGGCATTTTTCCTGTCGTTGCAGGAAAATTTTTGTTTTTTTTGCTGATTCTTGCTTTGGGAAAAAATCTTTTTGTCTATCTTGTTGATTTAAGATTGTTTTAAAAAAAAGTCCTGAACAGGGCTTTTTTTTTGGAATGAAAAGCTTTGACTTTCGCCTTATCTTGTGCTTTCATCTTTTCCAGCATACAACATTTTGTGTGTCCTGTCTTTTTTGTCTGTGGTACTCTTTTTAAAAATAAATGGCCAGGTCCAAGCGCTTTGGACCATTGATAAGCTGAAGAATTAGGAGAATAGGAATGGGGAGAAAAATGGAATTAGGCGATATGAAAATTCCGGACGGAGTTATGCAACCGAAGTTTGCCGATAACGCCCTGTCGGTTCTGGAAAGACGTTATCTGATGAAGGATGTGGAGGGCAATGTCACGGAAACCCCGGCAGAGATGCTCTGGCGGGTGGCAAGCTCCATTGCCGTGGCTGACGGGATGTATGATAAGGAAGCCGATGTGCAGGCCCTGGCCCTGTCATTTTATGAGATGATGGCAAACCGGGATTTCATGCCTAATTCACCTACCCTGATGAATGCCGGACGCGACCTGGGGCAGCTTTCCGCCTGTTTCGTGTTGCCGGTGGAAGACACCATGGACAGCATTTTTGAGGCGGTCAAGCAGACGGCTCTCATCCACAAGAGCGGCGGCGGCACCGGCTTTTCCTTTTCCCGCATCAGACCCCATCATGATGTGGTTCATTCAACCCGCGGGGTGTCAAGCGGTCCCCTTTCGTTCATGTCCGTTTTTGACTGCGCCACGGAAACCATCAAGCAGGGCGGCACGCGCCGAGGCGCCAACATGGCCATTCTCCGGGTCGATCATCCTGATATCATGGATTTCATCAAAGTCAAATCAGATCTCACGGTGCTCAATAATTTCAATATCTCCGTAGCCATTACCGATTCCTTTATGGCGGCGGTTGAAAATGATGAAGAGTACGAGTTGATCAACCCCCGCAATAATGAAGCGGTCAAAAAACAGAATGCGGTCAAGGTATTCAGGCAGATCGTCAAGCAGGCCTGGTATTCGGGTGAGCCGGGCATCGTTTTTATTGACCGCATGAATGAGGGCAACCCTACCCCCGAAGTCGGGCTGTTTGAAAGCACCAACCCCTGTGGTGAGCAGCCGCTTCTTCCCCATGAATCCTGTAATCTCGGCTCAATCAATCTTGCCAATATGGTGGCTGACGGCAAGGTGGATTATGAGAAGCTCGGGGCAACGGTTGCCAAATGCGTGCACTTCCTTGACAACGTGGTTGATGTCAACCGCTATCCCTTGCCCGAGATTGAGGAGAAAACCAAGCAGAACCGCAAGATCGGTCTTGGTGTCATGGGCTTTTCGGACATGCTGCTCCGGCTCGGCGTTCCCTATTCATCTCCCGAGGCCCTGGAGCTTGCCGAGAAGGTAATGAAATACATCGATACCTCCGCCTATCAGGCATCCGTGAGCATTGCCGAGAAGCGCGGCTCCTTTCCCAATTTTTCCAGAAGTATCTATGGCCAGAAGAACCCCGATGTGCCGGTAAGAAACGCCACCCGTACCACTATTGCCCCGACTGGAACAATCAGCATCATTGCCGGCTGCTCCAGCGGTGTTGAACCGCTGTTTGCCGTTTCCTATGTCCGTCGTGTCATGGACAATGATGAGTTTTTTGAAGTGAATCCGGTGTTTGAAGAGATTGCCCGGGCCAATGGTTTCTATACGCCTGAGTTGGTCAAGAAGATTTCCTACAGCGGCACCGTGCAGGGGATTGAGGAGATTCCCCTGAAATACCGGCGTATTTTCGAGACAGCCCATGATATCAGCCCCAGAAACCATATTGATATCCAGGCCGCCTTTCAGAAGAGCACCAACAACGCGGTGAGCAAAACCATCAATTTCAGCCATTCCGCCACCGTTGAGGATGTGAAGGAAACCTTCATGCTCGCCTACAAACTGCGCTGCAAAGGTGTGACCATTTACCGCGACGGCTGTCGGGAAAACCAGGTGCTGAGTATCGGCAAGACCGACAAGAAGAAAAGTATCCAGGCTGATGTGAACCGACCGGTTAAAAAAGACAGGCCGCGCCGACTGAACGGCTCCACCTATCAGATGACCACCGGTTGCGGTCCGATGTACGTGACCATTAACGAGGACAGCCACCAGCAGTTTTTTGAGCTGTTCAATACAGTGGGCAAGGCCGGCGGCTGTGCCGCCAGCCAGTGCGAGGCCATAGGTCGTCTCGTCTCCCTGGCCTGGCGCAGCGGCCTGCCGCCTGAGCCCATCGTCAAGCAGCTTATCGGCATCAGCTGTCATAAACCCTATGGTTTCGGCGAGAACAAGGTCGTCTCCTGCGCCGACGCAATCGCCCAGGCGATCCGTCAGCACCTGGAGCGCAATAACGGCTGCAAGGATGAGACACTGTCCGAGAATAACATGTTCGGCGCCTGTCCGGAGTGCGGCGGTGTGATAGAACATGAGGGGGGCTGCTGCGTCTGTCATTCCTGCGGTTATTCCGAATGTGCCTGACAAACTGCCAACAAATTGATTTCTCCTGAAAATGAGATGTGCTAGAATAGTAAAAACTGGAAAGGACAAATAGAGACGAACAAATATAACCGGCGCATCGATGGGATGAAATTCGGAATGAAATTTACCGATAACCATACTGTAAAAATTCTTGTGGTGGATGATGATCCACTTGTGCTTGAGGCCTTGGGTCTGCTGGTGGAATCGTTCGGTTATCAGTGTTTCACTGCCGCCAACGGACTTGAGGCCATCGAGAAACTCAAGGAAGATGCCATTGACATTGTTGTAACCGATGTGGTGATGCCTGAAATGGGTGGCTTGCAACTCCTTGCCTATATCAAGGAGAACTACCCCAATACTGATGTCATCGTGGCCACCGGTTATACGGAAAAGGCCGGTTATGCCGAGGTAATAAGGTCCGGGGCCATAGATTTCATCAAGAAACCCTTTGAGCGTGATGAGCTGGAGGCGAAGCTGAACCGGGCGGAGCGGGAACGGAGTATGATCAGGAAGCTCGAAAAGCTTTCCCTGTGCGATTCCCTTACCGGTCTGTATAATCGGCGTTCCTTTGACATCAAACTGGCAGAGGAGGTGCAGCGCGCCCATCGCCAGGATTTTCAGGTTTATCTGGCTTTGATCGATGTGGATAATTTCAAGGGATACAATGATACCTATGGCCATCCTGCCGGAGATAGGGTGTTGAGTGCCGTGGGCATGATTTTAAATGACTGCACCCGGCACAATGTGGATTTCACCTTCCGGTACGGCGGCGATGAGTTTGCGGCGATTCTCACCCAGACCAGTGAAGAACAGGCGGTGAAAATCATGGAAAGGGTGCTGCACAGTTTCCAGCAGGCCGGTTTTTCCGGTACGACGCTCAGTATCGGTCTGGTCTGCTGCAGGCGTGATGAAACACTGACCTGGCCGGAAAACGCGGCCTGCATGATTGACCGGGTGGACAAGGCCCTCTACCGGGCCAAGAGCGAGGGCAAAAACAGGGTCATGCTTGATGTCGGGGGGTGTTGATGCTCGAACGATCGAGCGCTCAAACGCTGGAACGCTCAAACGCTCAAACGCTTAAACGCTGGAACGTTTCAACGCTGGAACGCTTGAACGCTGGAACGTTCAAACGCTCTCCTCCCCCGGCAGTTTCACGGTTATCGTATTCCAGCCGTCCTCTCTGCTGCTAAAGCAGATCTCTCCACCATGCAGTTCAATAATTCGTTTGGCAATGGCCAGGCCGAGCCCTGAGCCGCCGAACTGAGTTGATCGTGATTTCTCCACCCGGTAGAACTGTTCGAAAATCCGGCTGATATCCTCCTGAACAACATACGGCCCCGTGTTTGACACTGACAGATGCACGGCGTGCAATTCTTTCTGCCCTTCAATGCGCAGTCGTCCATCGGTTTTTCTGTTGTAGCGAATGGCGTTATCAATCAGGTTGATCAGCAGACGGCGCAGTTTTTCCTGATCCCCCTGGACATAAAGTTCCGCGTCAAGGTTGGTTTCCAGGGAAATGAGCGAGGCAGCCAGCACCTCCCGATAATCTTCCAGCACCTGTTCCGTCAGTTCCGTCAGATTGACCTGCTCCCGGTCTAAGGCAGTCTGCTGCTCCAGACCTGACAGGTCAAGAAGATTGCGGATCAGTCTGGTCATGCGCTGTAGACTGTTATGCTGACTCTCCAGGTCATCCCGCACATTGTCGGGCAGATCCGGCGACTGCAGCATTTCTTCCTGGGAAAGCAACAGCAGGGCGATGGGGCTTTTCAATTCATGGGACGCGCTGGCAATAAAATCTTTCTGTCTGGCAAATGAGTTCTGCAGGCGGTCAAACATCTGGTTCAGGGAAACGGACAGGGTGTAGAGTTCATCTTTGCTCTTACCCAGTGGAATACGCTTATCCAGCGATTTTTCATTAATTTCTCTGACAAGTCGATTGATGCTGACGATGGGTTGCAGAATCCGGCCGGCAAGGTTGTAACTGAACAGCAAACCGAGAATAAAACAGGTTATCAGAATGGCGCCCAGTTCATGCAACAACTGGAGCATTTCCTCTTCAAGTTCTTCAATGGGCTTGGCGATCACCATGGTATAGGCGGCGTTGTTGACCGTGGCGGTGACCACGCGGACCCGGAAAGCCACCTGATCATGGTCATCCTGATCGAGCTGAATCTGCTCTCTGGGGATTAATCTTTCCACATTGTAGGTTTTTTTCGATGGTAAAAGAGGGATGTCGGTGTAACGGGTCAGGGCAGAGGCGAAGAGGATTGCGCTTTTGCTGTCCATGAGTCTGATCCAGTACTTGTCCGTAGGGTAGGGCAGGGATTTTTCATCAACAGTCAGCGGTTCACCGGGGTTGTGCTGGAATTGTCCGAGCAGGGCCTCCGCCATATGTTTCAGTTCCGAGTCAATGAGATAATAGGGCTGCTCGATCATTTCCAGAAAGACAAATGATGAGAAGGAAACAGCAGCGATGAGGGTCGTGGCGGCAATCCACAGGGTGATTTTCTGGCGAATTTTCATGGCCCGTCGTCAATGATATATCCGGTACCGCGGATGGTGCGGATAATAGAATCCCTGTCGTCTTTTTTGATTTTCTGGCGGAGATTTTTCATGTGGACATCGATAAAATTGGACATGGTAAAGGGATCAAAATTATCGCCCCAGACATGCTCGGCCAGACTGAATCGGGAAACCACTCTTCCTTTGTTGTAGAGCAGGAATTCGAGCATGGCGAATTCCTTGACCGTGAGCGTTATGGGCATATCGTCCAGGGTAACGGAACGGTTAACCGTATTGAGACTGACGGCACCGCAGGTAAGCAGCGGATTTTTCCCCCTGCCCCGTCTCAGCATGGCGCGGAGCCGGGCCAGCAGTTCGGACATGGAAAAGGGTTTGGCCAGATAATCGTCAGCGCCCTGGTCCAGTCCGCGTACTCGATTATCAAGATCGCCCAGGGCGGTCAGCATGAGCACCGGCGTGTTGATGCCTTCTTTCCGTAACTCTTTCAAGACGCTCAGGCCATCCCGTCCCGGCATCATGATGTCCAGGATGATCAGATCAAAACTGTCATCATCCACGATTTTATCCAGGGCCTCTTCACCGTTTTCCGCCGTATCCACCATATAATGCTCATGAATCAGGGCCTGGCGCAGCCTTTGCCGCAGTTCTTCCTCATCATCAACTATGAGGATTTTCATGGTGGCCTCCTTCAGGTTTTAAGCGGTTAGGCGGTACGGGTAATCAACCAGACTCCCAGGCAGATCACCACAATGCCGGACCAGCGGGTAAGCCCGAGGCTTTCATTGAAAAAGAACTGACCGGCCAGGGCGGTAACAATATAACCGACTGAAAGCAGGGGATATGCATAACTGACCTCGACGCGGGAGAGAACCAGCAGCCAGATCACCACGCTGACCACATAGCAGGTGAGACCCGCGAGGACAAAGGGGCTTGAGGCAACGGCCAGGAGAATCTGGGGCGCGTTTTCCAGGCGAAAGGCAAAGTGACCGATGGTGCGCATGCCCTGTTTGAGGGCAAGCTGGGCAAGGGCATTGAGCAGAACGCCGGCAAGGATTAGTGGAAGATATTTGTTCATTGCAGTCTGTTTGAAGTGAATAATTTCATTTTTACGGGAAGCCGGGTTAGGCTTGCCTTTAGGAGTTGGGAATAATGAATATACTGACATGATAAAAAATATCAGTCAAGACAGCCGACATATTGCATCAATATTTGACAAAAACATACCCTTTTGCGCCGCTATTGTCCAGCAGGCTGGGGGCAGGAAGAAATTTTTCCCAGTTCTCGTAATGTTTCACACTGGCAATAAGCACACACCTGCCGGGGTTTTGGGCAATAAGCCGGCTTACCTCTTGCACATCAAGAAGCCGTGAAACGGATTGATCATGTTCTAATCCATATGCCAATTCACCGGCGGATTCCACCATATAAATATCGTTTCTCTTGTAATACCAGCAGGCTGCCTGCACGGTTTTTTCTCCGGAGAAAATAATTGACGCCGGTGTCACGTCTTTTTCATGGCGTTTGAGCAGCAGGACAGGGGCCTTTGATTCAAGGGTCAGGTCAGGCATGATAAAATTGGCAAGAAAGAGAATGAGTACCGGCGCCAGGCCGAAGAGAAGAATCTTGCGGCTTGCCTTGCGGCTGCGGACAGCAGCAATGAAAAACAGGACCATCACGAAAAGGCCGTTGGCTGCCATGAGCCATTTCCAGATTCTGTTTTCCGGCAGAGCGATGGTGAAACCGAAAAAGTGGGTGGCGAACAATAAAGCGATGATAGCGACAAGCAGCGCTCCGTAGAGCAGAACTGCGCTAATAGCGCCAAGCTGAAAGCTGCGGAAGCGCCCTTTGCTGAGTATCCTGTGCAGGCCGAGGCTCAGGAGAATGGCAAAGGGCGGAAAACAGGGAAGGATATAGGTCAGCAGTTTACCGTTTGATACGGAGAAAAAAAGAAAAGGAAAAACAAACCAGCAGATGCAGAAGCTGACCAGGGGAGAAATGTCGCGTTTACCTGTCCCATTGGTACTTGTATAGCTGAACAGACCGGTAACAGCTGTCGGAACAAGTAAGATCCAGGGTAGAAACATGGGCGGCGCACTGAGGAAAAAATACCAGAACGGTTTTTTGTGCTGGGCATTTTCAGCCAGAAAACGCTGGACATGTTCGTTCCAGAAAAAGTAATGCCAGAACTGCGGTTCACGCAGATGAATGAGCACACTCCAGGGCAGCGCCACCAACAGGGCGGTCAGCAGTGGCAGCCACGCCATTCGGAAAATATCGGCAAAGCGGCGCTGGCTCAGCAGAAAAGGAACAATGGCCAGAATCGGCACGGCAAAGGCGAGAAATCCTTTGGTCAGGAAGGCCAGACCGCAGAAGATGCCGGAAAATATCAGGTATTTTTTTTCCTGCCGCGAACCGGGCGTGGCTGTGCTGGCCAGATAGAAAGCGGCCATGGTGCCGGTGAGAAAAAAGGAGAGAAGGCTGTCCAGGACGCAGAAGGTACCTACCGCATATACCTCCAACGAGGTAAGAAAGATAAGGGCGGCAAGTGGAGCGGTGGTCTCATCTTTTTTTGCTTCGCAAGCGGCAATGCCGAGGATAATAAAGGCGGTTAGGGCAACCGACAGGGCAGACGGCAGGCGGATGGCAAAATTGTTTTCCCCGAACACCATGATGGAGGCGGCAGTGGCCCAATAGCCGAGAGCCGGTTTTTCAAAGTAACGCAACCCGTTGAGATGGGGGGAAACCCAGTCGCCGCTCGCTATCATCTCCCGCGGCACCTCGGCATAGCGTGATTCGTCCGGCACGAACATGGGACGGACGCCGAGAGGCGCAATGTAGAGAGCCAGAACGAGAAACAGCACGATAAAACTATATTTTCTTGCAGCTGACATTAATTAAATCCCATTAACCGTGGCGGGAAGACCGCTCAGCGTCTCGCCCTGTGGGATGTCCTGTTTCATGTCCCGGATCAGCCAGGATTTTATTATTTTTTTGTGCAGAAGGCCCTGGGCGATTTCCTCCATTGATTTTTCATTACCAAACTTTGTCAGTTCCTGTTCTGATTTGGCAAAGGAAACCAGGACAAAAGGCAGGGGGAGCCTGTTGATCTCCGCTGAATCTCCCGTAAAGGAAAGGGTCTCGGAGCGTCTGCTGCTGTGCAAGGCATATTTGATGCCATCACCGTCGGGGCTGATTTTGTAGAAAACAATGGGGATGGTCTGATCAATTTTCGCCTCCGTTTCCCGGACAAAAAGGCGGCCCGACTCCTGATAAGAGATCCACGGCTCAACCAGCATGGCCTCAGCAGCCATGGCGCAGCCGACACAGAGCAGGGCAAGACCAAAGGCTTGCGAATTCTTTCCTGTTTTTTTTGTCAGTAAAACGTAGATAAGAATGGAGCATGCAGACCACACCAGCCAGAACAGAATCGGTGGCCGATAGGACAGCGGCGCTGCCACATACATTACCGTGCCTGCCGCAACTATCAGGAAGAAAAAATATCTGAAAAATGTTGCGGTCCCCTGTTTGCGAGGCAGGCTCATTTGCTCCCAGAAGAGCTCTATTCCTCTGCCGATGAGCAGAAAAAGGGCGGGAAAAAGAGGCAGCAGGTAGCGGCTGTGCCTTGTTGAGGCTGCAGTAAACAGAACAAAGACAAAGAAAAACCAGCACGCTGCCAGCCGCATGATTTCATGGGGGAAAAAATTAGACATGAAGGTTCTGACATTAACGCCCGCGGCACCCTGCCTAACGGCCAGGAAAAAGCCGAAACAGGCCGGAATCCACCATGGGGCAGCGCCGGACAGAAGATAGAGAAGATAATAATAAACCGGTCCATTAGCTCCAACTCCCACCCTGCCGGCAAGCTGTGCTGAAAATACTTTTTGGATCAGCTCACTGCCGCCTGAATTCCAGAGGAATAACAGTTCAATGCCGATGCCGAATGCTGCCAGCAGAAAAGATTTCACGGTAAAAGAGAGCAGTGTACGCCATTTTTTTTCACAGAGCAGGAAAGTAGACCATATACCCACCGGCAGCACCAATCCTACGGGTCCCTTGGTGAAGAAGGCAAGCAGTATCATGACAAAGGCCGCGATTTCCGTTAGTTTCCCAGTACCTGCAGCAGGTCTGCTATGGCGGAGATACAGAAAGAAAACGGCAAGAGTCACCCAGAGGGCCAGCAGCATATCAAGAGTGGCCCGCCCGGCCTTTAACCAGTAATCAGGGCATGTGGCCAGCGCGAGAGCGGCAATGAGCGCCACCGGCACACTGATTTTTCTTGCCAGCATGAAGGTGATAGCGACCATGGCAGCGGCGGCAAGAGCGCTGGGCAACACCGCGGAAAGCGTCGTCACATGACCAGCCGGCAGTGAGAAAAGCCAGGAGAACCAGAAGTAAAGGGGCGGGTAATCAGAGTAAGGTGTGCCCATGACCGTCGGGATGAGGCTCGGTCCGTCGGTGACCATGATTTTAACAAAAAGCCCGTTTCTTGCTTCAAGACCAAAGAGATCACGCAGGGGCGTTGCCCAGATATAGGCAAGGAGGGTTCCTGAGGCAAGATACAGAGGGAAAAACGGCTTGTCTGTAAACGCAAGTCTTTGGGTATCTGCCATGTCAGTCGGATGTCTCCTGGCAGGATATCCAACCCTCACGTCCGTTGATGTTGGAAGTGATGATTTTATCTTCAGCGATTTTTGGGCAACTGCCCAGCAGGTCGCCTAATGGGTGAAAGTCTATGTTTTGCTCCTGCGCCTTGTCAAGAAAATCGGCAAACATGGCACGGCACGCTCCCCCTTCCGCCTCGGCGTGGATGGTGAGAACATTGAGCTTGTCTGGTCTGAACAGGCTGAGCAAATGGTTATTGTAATTTTTTGCATCGATACCGTTTTTGCCGATCAGCTCATCATAGGTGGGCAGTGTTGCCGGGATCTGTGGCTGGCTGAGAGGGCCTCCATCAGTCAGCGGATAAAAGATTGAGTGGCCCCGGCAGTCGGAGTGATAACGGCCGGGCAAGCTTGCCCGGGCTTTCAGCGCAGCAGTGGTAATGCGCCAGGCGGGCGCTGCACTGCAATCCACCGGTCTTTCAATGATTTCCGCCAGCAGATGCATGCCGAGTTTGATATCCTGCTGCACCTCCTGCTGGGAAAGGTCGGCTATCTTAGTCTGCCAGCGATGATGGTCCCAGGCGTGCAGTCCGATTTCATGGCCTGCTGCAGCGGCCTGGCGGATCTCCGCCGCCGCATTTCTGCCGATCAGAGGACCGGGCCACAAGGTTCCCTTAAAGAGGATATCCCAGCCGTAAAGACTTGCCGCCTTGCTGCGCAGCATCTTGAGCAGAAAGGTGGGGCGCAGGAGCCGCCACAGATGGCGGCCCATGTTGTCCGGTCCCACGGAGAAAAAAAAGGTGGCCTTGATGCCATGACGCTCCAGGGTGGAAAGCAGACCCGGGACGCCTATTTTGGTACCGCGCAGGGTATCCACATCTATGCGAAGCCCTGCGCGGGTGTCTTTTACAATCACAGGCCGCTCTGTCCGGTTTCGTGGCTCAGAAAATAATCCAGGGTTTCTTCAATGGACTGTTCCAGAGGCACTGTGGGCTGCCAGCCCAACAGGCGGTTTGCCTGGCGGATTGACGGACGGCGGTGCTGAACATCCTCGTAGCCTGAGCCGTAGAAGGCCCGTGCCTCGATGGAACGGATGCCGGCAAAAGGCGGGAATTTGGAGCGCAGGGGATGTTTCTCGAATTTCTCCACCAGAATATTGGCCAGTTCGCTGATGCTGGCCTCGTTGGTCGGGTTGCCGATATTGAATATCTTGGAGTCGCAGCAGTTGTCTTTGTTCTCTATGATGCGGAACAGGCATTCAACCCCGTCCTTCACATCGGTGAAACAGCGGCGCTGGCTGCCGCCATCCACCAGTCTGATGGGCGTGCCTTCAACCAGGTTGAGGATCAGCTGGGTGATGACCCTGGAGCTGCCGATGCGGGCGGACATCAGACTGTCCAGCCGGGGTCCGACCCAGTTGAAGGGCCTGAACAGGGTGAACTGCAGCCCCTTTGTGGCGCCGTAGGCCCAGATGACGCGGTCCAGCATCTGTTTGCTGCAGGAGTAAATCCAACGCTGTTTGTGAATGGGGCCCAGGACGAAGTTGCTGGTTTCCTCATTGAACTCCGGGTCCTGGGACATACCGTAGACCTCCGAGGTGGAGGGGAAGAGGATGCGTTTGTTGTATTTGTGGCAGTAGCGGACGATGCGCAGGTTCTCCTCAAAATCCAGCTCAAAAACACGCAGGGGATTGCGGACATATTCGGCCGGGGTGGCAATGGCCACCAGGGGCAGGACGATGTCGCATTTGCGCACATGGTACTCGATCCACTCCCGATGAATGGAAATATCACCTTCACTGAAGTGGAAACCGGGACGGCTGAGCAGTCTCTTGATGGACGATGAACCGAGATCCATACCGTGCACCTCGTATTTGCCGCTGTCCAGCAGATGTTCACTCAGGTGGTTGCCGATAAAGCCGTCAACACCGAGGATGAGCACGGTTTTTTTGCGTTTGAGCTCGATCTCGCTGGCGATTTTTCTGCTGAAACGCAGACCGGGAACCAGGTTCAACTCGGCGGCAAGCTGGGCGCCGCTGACATAAACACCGCCCTCGCTCTGTCCGGCCTGTACCTGGATCGCCCCACCAGCGCAGCGCACCACAAGAGGATCACTGGATATGACCGTACCGGGAATGACATCATCGTTGTTTTCCACAGGCAGCACCGACCAGAAGAAGCATTTACGGTTGCGCAGATAGCTGAAGGCGCCTGGATAGGGCCGGGTCACGGCCCGCACCAGGTTATGGACTTCCGTGGCCTGCTTGTCCCAGTCAATCTCGCCGTCAGAAGGCTTCCTGCCGCCGAAGTAGTTGGCAAGTTGGTGATCCTGGGGGGTACGCGAGGCATTGCCTTCCTTGACGGCGGGCAGCACCTCGTTCAGCAGCGAGATTGCGGCAACCGTCATTTTGCTGTGCAGGGTGAGGGCGGTGTCATCCGTGCTGATGTCGACCTTTTTCTGGCCGACGATATCGCCGTCGTCAGGTTTGGGGGTCATGTAATGCAAGGTAACGCCGGTCTCTTTTTCACCATGTATGAGCGCCCAGTTGACCGGGCAGCGGCCACGGTAGCGGGGCAGCAGGGAGCCGTGCAGATTCAGGCAGCCCGCCTTGGGGATGGACAGGATAGCCGGCCCGACCATGTTGCGGTAATAAAAGGAGAAAATGATGTCAGGCTGGAATTCCTTGAATCGTTCCACCCACAGGGGATGGTTGATGTTTTCCGGGGCAAAGACGGTCAGGTTTTTTTCAGCGGCAAGCTCGGCCACCGATTCAAACCATTGATTTTCTTTAGGATCATCAGGGTGGGTGAACACGGCCTGAATGTCATAACCATTGGCCAACAGCGACCTGATGCCGGCGCAGCCTATATTGTGATAGGCAAGAACGATTGCTTTCATGATGAAACTCCGATGGATGCGATTAATGGAAGAGGAAAATGCGGCTCTGGTTTTTACCGTATTTAGGAGGCCTCAGTGCCAAAATATGACTGAGGGCCGGTTAGGGGTGATTGCTGATTGATTCAGCATGAATCATGTTTTCGCCGTGTTCCAGATTGCTGCCGCCCCGCACCTCCTGGATGAAATAGCGGGGCCTGCTGCGCACGTCATGGTAGATGCGACCGATGTATTCACCCATAAGACCCAGGGCAAGATAAAGGGCGCCGATCAGGACAAAGAGGGCGGCAAAAAGGGTGAAGACACCTTCGGCGGCCCAGGTGGCGCCGTAATAGATACGCATGATCATAAGAAAGATGCCGAAGCTCACCCCGCAGGCGGCAATAACTGTGCCCATCAGGGAGAGCAGCCGCAAAGGAAAGGTGGACATGGAGGTGAGCAGGTCGTACTGCAGGGAGATGAGTTTGAACAGGCTGTATTTGGACTCACCCTTGGTCCGTTCAGCGTGGCCGACCTGTATCTCTGTGGTTTTTCTTGCAAAACTATTGGCCAGGATGGGGATAAAGGTGGAATGTTCATGGCACTGGAGCATGGCATTGACAATATGGCGGCGATAGGCCCGCAGCATGCAGCCGTAGTCATGCATCATCACCCCGGTGGCCTGGCGGACCGCCTTGTTGACCAAGGCAGAGGCCACCTTTCTGAACAGGCTGTCCTGGCGATTGACCCGCACCGTGCCCACCACATCATAACCCTTGTTCATGGTCTGCAGCAGCTTGGGAATCTCCTCCGGCGGGTTCTGCAGATCGGCATCCAGGGTGATAACGATCGGTCCCAGGCTCTGGCGGAAACCGGCAAAGACCGCGGCATGCTGTCCGTAATTACGGTTAAGCAGCACGCCGACCACTTCAGCATGCTGGTCCGCTGCCTGTCTGATCATCTCGGTGGAGCCATCCCGGCTGCCGTCATCAATAAGGATCAGTTCAAAGGGCTCCCCGGTGCTGCGGCAGGAGGCCAGACAGCGATTGATCAGCTCATCGAGACAGGCTGATTCGTTATAAACAGGAATAACCACGGAAAAAGCCGGGTTGCTCATTTTCTCAGGACCTCCTTTACTGCCTGCACAACATCCTCCACATCCTCCACCGTCATTGCCGGAAAAAGGGGCAGGGAACAGATTCTTGCGGAATTCCATTCCGTGTTGGGCAAGGTGCCAAGCAGATCTTTACGGGACTCGCGGTAGTATTTCTGGGTGTGGGCGGCCAGGAAATGGATGCCTGTGCCGATGTTTTTCGCCTTCAGTTGTTCCATGAAGCTATTGCGGCTCATGCCCGCCCGTTCGGTGTCCAGGCGGACAATAAAGAGGTGCCAGGCATGGCGGATGTCATAGTCCGGCACGGCAAGGGGCATTATCTCATCCACCTCTGCCAGCAGCTGGTGGTAACGGGCGGCAAGTTCGGCCCGTCCGGCAATGAAATCATCCAGTCGTTTGAGCTGACCGATCCCGAGGACCGAGGCAATATCGGTGAGGTTGTACTTGTAGCCCGGCTCAAGGACCTCGGCCTGGGGGCTGCGTCCCTGGCTCTTTCTGTCATATGCGTCAACGCCAAGTCCATGAAATTTCAAGCGGCGGATTGTATCAAGTAGAACTGAGTCATCCGAACAGAACATGCCGCCTTCACCGGTTGTGATGTTCTTGATGGGATGAAAGGAAAAGATTGTCGTGCCGATTGCGCCGATTTTTTGCTGTTTATACTCGGTGCCGGCTGCATGGGCGGCATCTTCCACCAGGGCAATTGATTTTTCGGCGCAAAGTTGGCGGATGGGATCCATATCAGCTGCAGCACCGGCAAAATGGACCGGCACGATAAGTCTGGTGCGCTCCGTGATGCAGGGTTTGATGCTTTCTGCCGTCACCATCAGATTGTCACGGTCGATATCGGCAAAGACCGGAGTGGCGCCGCAGAGAACTATCATGTTGACGGTGGATACCCAGGTCATGGAGGGGGTGATTACCTCATCCCCCGGGCCTATGTTCAGGGCTTTTAAGAGAAGATGCATGCCGGCTGTGGCCGAGCAGAGGGCAACCCCGGCCCCGGCTCCACAGTAACGGGCAAACGATTCCTCGAATTCAGAGGTTTTCGGCCCGGTGGTAATCCAACCGGAGCGCAGCACCTGGGCAACGGCGTCGATTTCCTCTTCGCTGATGGAAGGTTTTGAAAAGGGGAGAAAGCTTTCTCGCATGACTTTTTACCTGCAAAAATTTGATATTAAATCAGATGCTGGCTTATATACTTCATTAATATGAAGAAAATATGAACTTTTTTTATTGCGCATTTTTTTTTCCGCACTAATATGACCACCTGGTCACATTATGGAAAACTTACAGCAACTGGCAAGAACGACATTCAGCAACCTGCCTCCTGAAAAACAGGAAAAAATCGTTGCCGCCGCGGTCGGGGAATTTTCCCGGCATGGCTATAAAAAAGCAAGCATCAACACCATTGTCAGGGATGCGGGCATTTCCAAGGGATCACTTTATCAGTACTTTCACAACAAAGAAGTACTCTTTGTTTTTATTTTTGAGCGCTTTACCCTGCTGGTAAAAAAAGCGGTTGCCGCGCAGGGACGCGCAAATGTCGCGCGAGCCATGGACGGCGGAAGCACGACGGCCGAGCAGGGAAGCTCAAATGTCGCGCGAGCCATGGACGGCGAAAGCGCGACGGCCGAGCAGGGATACTCTCGTATCGCGGAAGCCGGCTCGGAGCTTGATTTCTTCTGCCAGGTAGGCAGGGTGCTGCTGGCCGGCATAGAATTTATTGACCGCCATCCTGATTATTTCCAGATTTATCTCAGGGTGCTTTTTGAACAGGATGTGCCCATGCGGGAAAAGCTGCTGGCCCAGGTTCGTCTTTTTTCCCGGGAATATTTCGGGCCGCTTTGCCAGGCAGGGCAGCAGAGCGGTGCCATCCGCAACGACATTCCTCTGGCCGTGGTGATTTTTATTTTGGACGCCACACTTGACAGGTTTCTGCAGAGTTATGCCCAGGGTGCTCTTGACTCTGATCTTGATTTGAAGCAGAGCAACAGAGAGGAGTTGCTTGCCCAGGTAAAGATGATACTGCGTGTATTGAAAGAAGGTCTGGCCGCCTGCGGCAAACAGCAGTAATCGAATAGTTTGACAATATTTGCGTGGTGTCATACGCAGCAAAACGTGTAAGGGAGCGACATTTCATGGAATCCTATGTGGAAAGGGCAGGGCTCGGCGATATTCTGCAGAAAATAAAAAATAATGAGAGGATCAGCCGTGAAGACGGCATCAGGCTCTATCAGTCTCCCCATCTGCTGGCCGTGGGCTATCTGGCCAATATTGTCCGGGAGCGCTTAAACGGCGACAACGCCTATTTCATCTATAACCAGCATATCAACTATTCGAATATCTGCACCAATCTCTGTAAATTCTGTGCCTTCGGCAAGGACAAGGATTCCGACAAGGCCTATGAGATGACCCGGGAGGATGTGGCCGGCAAGGTGCGGGAACGCATTGATGAGCCCATCACCGAGATCCACATGGTGGGGGGGATCCATCCGGATCTTCCCTTCAGCTACTATACGGATCTTCTTCAGGAAATCAAAGCAATACGTCCTGCGATCCATATCCAGGCCTTTACCTGCGTGGAGATCGATCATCTGGCCAAGCTTGCCGGCAAGCCGGTGGACCGCATTCTGGAGATTCTCATGGAGGCAGGTCTTGGTTCCATTCCCGGCGGCGGCGCGGAGGTATTCAGCCCGCGGATCAGGAAACTCACCTGCGAAAGCAAACTCTCCGGCGAAGGCTGGCTGGAGGTGGCTAAGACCGCCCATCGCCTCGGGCTGAAGACCAATGCCACCATGCTCTACGGGCATATCGAGACAGTTGAGGAGAGAATCGACCATCTCGACGCCCTGCGCCAGGCCCAGGATGAGACCAACGGCTTCCTGGCCTTTATTCCCCTGGCCTTTCACCCGAAAAACACCCAGCTATCCGATCTGTCGCGCACCTCCGGCATTGATGATCTGAAAAGCCTGGCCGTGGCCCGCTGTTTTCTTGATAATTTCCCCCATATCAAGGCCTACTGGGTGATGATCGGGCCGAAGATGGCCCAGGTTGCCCTGTCCTTTGGCGCCGATGATGTGGACGGAACGGTGAAGGAAGAGATCATCACTCACATGGCCGGGGCTGAGACCGAGCAGGCCATGTCCATTGATGAGCTGGTGCGGCTGATCAAGGAGGCCGGTCGTACTCCGGTGCAGCGCGGCACACTGTATGATGTGATCAAGACGTATTAGTCGGATTAGTCGGATTGGTCTTACTGGTCCGATTGGTCTAACTGGTCTAACTGGTCTAACTGGTCTTACTGGTCCGGCTGGTCTGAACGGCATGATCAAAAAGACTAATGGGATTAATAACGCTGCTTCGCTCCTACAGAAAGAAGACAGTTTACGCAACGGCAGGAACCAGACCAATAAGTCCAGTAGGACTAGTCGGGCAAGTAAGACAAATAGGACCAATAAGACCAAAATGAAAATGGAAAAAATAATCAAGAAAGTGGAGTCAGGTCAGCGTATCAGTGCTGAAGAGGGTTTGCAGTTGCTGCGGGACGGGGACCTCTATCAGCTCGGCGGGCTGGCGGACACCATCCGTAAAAGGCTGCATCCCGAACCGCATGTCACCTATGTGATTGACCGCAATATCAATTACACGGATATCTGCATCTCCGCCTGTAAGTTCTGCGCCTTTTACCGGGCTCCAGAGGATGAGCGCGGCTCGGTGCTTAGTTTTGACGAACTGGGCAAAAAGATTGAAGAGACCCAGGAACTTGGCGGCACCCAGATCCTTCTCCAGGGCGGCTTGCATCCGGACAAGCCCCTGGAGTTTTATGAGGAGATGCTGCGTTTCATCAAGGGATACGGCATTCATATCCACGGTTTTTCCCCGCCTGAGGTCTGTCATTTTGCCAATTTGTCGGGCCTCAGCGTCAAAGAGGTGCTGATTCGTCTGCGCAAGGCGGGGCTTGACTCTATTCCCGGAGGCGGGGCTGAGATTCTCTCCGACCGGGTGCGGCAGGAAACCGCGCCGCGCAAGTGTTCGGCCGATGCCTGGATCGGCGTGATGGAAGAAGCCCATAACCAGGGCATGCGCACCACGGCGACCATGATGTTCGGTCATATCGAGACTTTTGCGGAACGACTGGAACATCTCGAGCGCGTCCGCAGTCTGCAGGACAGGACCGGCGGCTTTACCGCCTTTATTCCCTGGCCCTTCCAGCCCGACAATACGGTTTATGACCATCTGCCCAAAACAACGGCCTTTTCTTACCTGAAAATGCTGGCCATCTCCCGTATCTATCTTGACAACATCGATAATATCCAGGCCTCCTGGGTGACCCAGGGCCCGAAGATCGCCCAGATTTCCCTGTTCTTCGGGGCCAATGATTTCGGCAGCACCATGATCGAGGAAAACGTGGTGGCAGCCGCCGGGGTCAGCTTCAGATTGTCCGAGGAAGAGATACGCCGCATCGTTCGCGAGGCCGGATTTACACCCAGGCAGCGTACCATGGATTATACGCTGGTAGCGGGGTAAGCAAGGCCATGTTGCTTGTACACAGAGCGCCGGTGGTTCTGCCGATCAGCGCCCCGCCCATCAGCGATGGGGCCGTGGTCACCGAAGGCGGGGCTATTGTTGAGGTCGGTTCCTATGCCCAGCTCCGGGGCAGGGGACTGGTGAAGGACCATGAGGGGGCAATACTGCTCCCTGCCCTGATCAACTGTCATGCCCACCTGGAGCTTTCCCATCTGGCCGTGCTTGGCCAACGGCAACCTCGAGAGGGCGGTATGACCGGCTGGATCGGTGAATTGCTGGCGGCCCGGCAGAATTCGGCTGATGACGTAGCCACTGCAGCGCGTATTGCCCTGGATGTGTTGCATGAGCAAGGGGTGGCCCGGGTTGCCGATATCGGCAATCTGCCGGAGAGCGCAAAAATCGGCGAGGGGCACCCGGTGCAGGTCCATTTTTATCTGGAGATGCTCGGCTTTGCCCAGCAATCAGCGGCCAATGCCCTGGCCAGGATGCAGGAGAGCCAAGGTGAATGCACCAGTCATGCCCCCTATTCCAACCATGCCAGTCTGCTGGTTGCGGCAAAACAGCGGGCAAACAGCAGAAAGCAGATATTTTCCATTCATGTGGCGGAATCCCGGGCGGAAATCGATTTTCTGCTGGATGGTTCCGGGCCGTTGCGTTCCTTTATCGAGGAACGTGGCTTCTGGGATGGTTCCTTTGTTCCGCCCGGCTGTGGGGCTGTCACCTATCTTGACCGGTTGCGCATCGTTGATGACAAGACTCTCTGCGTGCATTGCGTCCATGTCCCGGACGATGAAATCGCCCTGCTTGCTGCAAGAGGCGCCAAGGTGTGTCTGTGCCCGGGCAGCAACAGGTATCTGGGGGTGGGCACGGCGCCGGTGGAAAAAATGGTACGGGCAGGCTTAATGCCTGGCCTGGGCACGGACAGTATGGCCAGCAATCCGCAATTTTCCATCTGGGAGGAGATGCGCCTGCTGCGCGAGGATCATCCCCAGCTTGCCCCGGCCACGGTGCTTACCATGGCGACCCGGGGAGGTGCGCAATGTCTTGCCGTGCATGATTCCGGACAGCTTGCCCCGGCCATGAGGGCGGATATCATCGCCGTTGAGGCCCAGGGAGTAACAGCAGGCAATGCTGATGATTTTCTGACAAGCGCGGGGAAAACCCTGCGGGTTCGCTGGGTCGAGGAGGCCAGGTAGGATGAAAGCGCGTATCGGTATGGTCAATTTTATCAACACGGCGCCGCTCTATGTGATCTGGCAGCAGAAGGTCACGCGGCCTGACTGGCTGATCACCGAAGCCGCGCCCACTACATTGAACAGGATGCTCTGCGATAATGAGCTTGACCTGGGCTTTGTCTCCTCCCATGAATATGCAGCCAATCCCCATCTGTATCGCATCATGGAGGATATTTCCATCAGCTCCTCCGGGCCGGTGGGCAGTGTCTTTCTGTTTTCCCGGGTGGCACCGGAACAACTTGCAGGCAAGAAGGTGCGGCTCAGCACCCAGTCGCAGACCTCGGTTGCCCTGGTAAAGATCATTTTAGAGGAGTTTTACCGGGTCCGGCCCATTTATCACACGGGCAATAATCTGGAAGATGATGAGATGAGCGGGGTGCTGGCCATCGGCGATGAGGCCCTGCGACTGAAAACCGGCGGGGCTTATCCCTTCTGCCTTGATCTGGGCGAGACCTGGCAGCAGCACACCGGGCTGCCCTTTGTCTTTGCCGTCTGGGCGGTGCGCGAAGATTTTCTGGCCCAACAGGCCGGTTGCGTCAGTGAAATACGGCAGGAGCTGCTTTCCTGCATCCGTCAGGGCAAGGAGGAACTGCGTGCGGTATGCACACAGGTGGCGCCGAGAATTCCCATGGACGTGGATTCATGTTATAAGTACCTCTGCGGCATTGAATATGACCTCACCCCGCAGAAAATGCAGGCGCTCACACTTTTCTTTGATTATCTGATCAAACGGGGCGAGGCACCGGCACAGGCCCTGCCGATAAAAGTATGTAAATAGTCCGACTGGTCTCACTGGTCTTAACGACAAGATCAAAGAGACTTCTGAGATTGATGACTGCTTCGCGGCTATGAAACCGTTGGGATGGTAGGAGCGGGCCTTGCCCGCGACTCTTTGGCATTGCCGAAACATTTATCGCGGGCAAGGCCCGTTCCTACAGCAGGGGGCAGGCTATTTAACGACAAGGACCTGACCAATAGGACCAATAAGACTAATCGCGGACCAATAGGACCAATAAAAAATGCAAACTCCGGATGAAAAGAAAACCTTTGTCAAAGAAAAGTTTTCTTCCATCAGCCATAAATATGATTTTCTGAATTCACTGCTCAGCTTCCAGATCGACCGTTACTGGCGCTGGGTCACCACCCGCGAGCTGAAGATGTTTCCCGACGGGGCAGTGCTCGATCTCTGTGCCGGAACCCTGCCCCTTTCCCTGGAGCTGGCAAGGCAGGCGCCCGCCCGGCAGGTGTTTGCCATTGATTTCTGTGAAGACATGCTGCGGGCGGGGATCAAAACCCTTCCCTCGGACAACCGGCGGCAGCGTATCTTCCCGGTATGCGGGGACGGGGAAAAGATCCCGGCCCGGGATAAAAGCTTCTGGGGGATAACCGTGGCCTTTGGCGTGCGTAATCTCGGCCGCACCCAGGACGGTTTGAACGAGATGCACCGGGTGCTCAAACCAGGAGGCAAGCTGCTCATCCTTGAGTTTTCCCGGCCCCGGAATATCATTGTCAAACCGGTTTACAGCTTTTATTTGAATACGGTACTGCCCAAAGTTGCCGGGGTGGTCTCCGGCGACAAGGAGGCCTATGAGTATCTGGCCAGTTCCATTGCCGCTTTTTATGAACCGGAGGAGCTGCTGGGCATGATGAAAAAGGCCGGGTTTGCCGAGGTATCCCGTCGGCCCCTTACCTTTGGAATTGTTTCCGTATACATAGGCGTCAAATGAAAAAGATTATCCTGGCAATAACCGGAGCCAGCGGCTCTCTCTATGCGGTGGAGTTTCTGCGGCTGATCAGTGAACTTGAGGTGGAGGTGCACGGCATCATCTCCGGGGCCGGCGAGAAGGTCCTCGGGCTAGAGGAGCAACTCGCCCCCCATGATCTAACTGCGGTGCGTAAATGGTATACGGTTGACAATCTGGCCGCGCCCATGGCCAGCGGGTCGGCACGTTATGATGCCATGGTGGTGCTGCCCTGCACCATGGGGACGCTGGCGGCCATAGCAAACGGCCTGTCGATCAATCTGATCCACCGCGCCGCCGACGTGATGCTGAAAGAAAGAAAACCACTGGTGCTCGCCGTGCGCGAGACGCCGTTTAATCGGAACCATCTGCAGAATATGCTGGCCGCCTCGGATGCCGGGGCGATCATCTGTCCTGCCATGCCGGCCTTTTATCACCTGCCGGAAAATCTGCGGGACATGGCCCGTCATTTTGCCGGCCGGGTGGCCGCCCAGATCGGACTGCAGGTTTCGGGACTCAAGGAGTGGAGTGGTATTGATGTTTAAAAAGATTGCCATACTGCTGGAAATGATCAAATTCGAGCATACGGTCTTTGCTCTGCCCTTTGCTCTCATGGGGGCCTTTCTGGCCCAAGGCGGGGTGCCCAGTGGGATTGTCTTTTTCTGGGTGGTGATGGCCATGGTGGGGGCGCGGACCTGTGCCATGGGTTTTAACCGTATTGCCGATGCAAGATTTGACCGGGACAATCCCCGCACCGCGGACCGAGCCATCCCGGCCGGTTCGGTACAGATGTGGGAGGCCTGGACCATGGTAATTATGGCAGGGTTGCTCTTTTTTTTCGCCTGCTTTCAGCTCAATCCGCTCACCTTCAAACTTTCTCCCCTTGCCTTAAGTCTTACCCTTTTTTATTCCGTGACCAAGCGTTTCACCTGGCTCTGCCATGTGGTGCTCGGCATCGCCCTGGCCTTTTCACCCCTGGGCGGCTTTGTGGCGGTGAAGGGCACCCTTGCCGGGTTCCCCTGGGCCCTTTCCCTGGGAGTGCTTTTCTGGGTGACCGGCTTTGACACGGTCTATGCCTGTATGGATGCTGATTTTGATCGCAAGGCCGGGCTTTTCTCGCTTCCGGCCCGGTTTGGACGTGAAAATGCATTTCGCCTGGCGGTCCTTTTTCATGTGGTGGCCTTTGCCCTTTTTGTGGCAACAGGGGTAAGCTGCCGGCTCAATTATTTCTATTATATCGGCATCGTTCTGACTGCCGGTGCACTTTTTTACCAGCATATCATTGTTAATCCCAAAAACCTTTCCCGCATCAACATGTCCTTTTTCACCATGAACGGGCTGATCAGCCTGACTCTTTTTGTCGTTACCTGGCTATCCTTGGTAACAGGTTGACAAAATTTTCTAGAAAGCCATAAATATAAGTATCAATAGAGATATCGCAGCAGATTGATACTGAAGCTGCTCATGACGGAATATTGAGAGCTTATTTACGGACAAGCTCTAAGTCGATTTGTCTGATGAGGTTGGTTTGCGCAATTCCGCGAAAAGGAATTTCCCGGAATCCGACTTGATCATCTTGATTCGCCATTATCGCCATAAAACATCAGCAGGAAAAAGGTAATGTTGAAGATAAAAATTTTCACTGCAAAAAATGTTCAACAGTATGGTTTTACCGACAGGGAAATCGATGGGTTGAACGCTGAATGGGAATTGAAGGCGTCGGAACTTGGTCTGGAAGAGCATCTTCCTGAATATTGGCAGGAAGCAAAGCGTCATATGAACGAAAAGCTTGCAGGCAGAGTTGCCGAAAGTGGTGAGGAAAGCGTCTCTAATCAGCCGGATGCTGAACCAATCGAACTACCTTCTCTTGATGTCAGTCTTGATGATTTTGCTATGAGCGGTGAGGATGAAATAACGGTTGTTGATCTGTCCGATGAGGAATTTGAGGTCGAATTTCTGTCAGATGACATCGCCGAGCTGGAATCGATTCCAGGTGATGATCTGGAATTTGAGGTAATCTCTGAAGAGCTGGAATCAAAGGTGGCGGAAGCAGTTCATGAGCAGGAGGTTGCCGCTGAAGAAATAACTCAGGAGGAAGAAGCTGCTGATGAGCCTGTAACAGTGGAAGTGTTGGAATTAGAAGAGGAAGAAGCTGCTCCGGAGCAGGGGATTACTGTTGAAGAAATGGCAGAGGAAGAAGAACCTGCCGAAGAGTTTGTAACGGCTGAAGAACCGGAGTTAGAGGAGGAAGAAGCATTTCAGGAGCAGACTGCTGCTGTTGAAAAAAGTGCTGATGAGATAGCTGCTGAAGAAGAGTTTGCTCCAGTTGAAGAAGAAAAGAAGAAATCGTTTTTTACAAAAATTTTCTCTCGCCTGAAAAGTATGTTCTCACCGTAAATTGATTGAATTTAACCCTCTCATCGGCCTGATGTAAAGGGCACCCGCTGTTACGCTCACTATCCGTCTAATTTAGTATCCAATGCTCTCCGCACCATATCCGCCAGATCTTTTTTGCTGACAGGCTTTAAGGCAAATTCACGGATACCGATTTCCTTGGCCGTTCTTTCGTTGATCAGTTCATTGAAGCCGGTGCAGAGGATAAGCGGGATATCCGGTCTGATGGCCAGGAGTTTGCCGGCCAGGTCAGCACCCGTCATGTACGGCATGGTCATGTCTGTGATGACCAGATCGAAATCTGCCGGCTGTTGTTCAAAGAGGCGAAGAGCTTCCATACTGCTTTTAGTGGCCGTAATCCGGTAACCGAGATTTTCCAGTAAAAACTGCTCGATCTTGATGATAAATTCCTCATCATCCACCACCAGAATATGTTCATTACCTCCGGGAAGCGGTTCTGCCGTTGCTGTCTCACCTTTCTCCGCAGTGGCCGCAATACAGGGGAAATAGAGATTGAAGACAGTGCCTTTGCCGGGATCGCTGCAGACCGTGATGCGGCCTTTATGGCTTTTGACGATGCCATGCACCACGGAAAGGCCAAGACCGGTGCCCTCATTGACCGGCTTGGTGGTAAAGTAGGGTTCAAAGATCTTCTCCATGTCCTCCTGCCTGATGCCGACGCCGGTATCGCTGACGGAAAGTTTCATATATTTTCCGGGCTGCAGCTCAAGGGTGGCAATTTGATCCTCAGGACCTATGAGAATTTCCTGCAGGGAAATTTTCAGTACCCCGCCTTTTTCCCGCATGGCGTAGGAGGCGTTGGTGCAGAGGTTGAGCAGCACCTGATGGATCTGGGTCGGGTCGGCCAGCACCGCACCGCAGCATGCATGAATGTCCTGACGGATTTCAATGGTGGTGGGGATGGAGGCCCGTAACAGCTTCAAGGTCTCCTTGATGATGAGGTGGAGCTGCAGAGGCTTGAAATCATGTTCAGCCTGGCGGCTGAAGGTCAGAATCTGTTTGACCAGCTCCTTGGCACGGAGGCCGGCATTGATCACCTCCTGCTGCAGTTTCAGGCTTCTGCTGCCCGGGGGAAGTTCTTCCCGCACCATGTCCGCGTAACCGAGAACCGCAGTCAGGATATTGTTGAAGTCATGGGCGATGCCGCCGGCCAGGGTGCCCACGGACTCCATCTTCTGCGCCTGCCGGAGTTGTCTTTCGACTTTCTTTTTTTCTTCCTCGGCTTGCTTGCGTTCATTGATGGGCACGACAACCTCCAGGGCTGCCGTAATGTTTCCCTGTTCGTCCCTGATCGGCGTGACGATCATTTCGGACCAGAAATCGTTGTCGTTTATATCGATTCCTTTCTGTTCATGGATGACCGGTCCCTGGCCTGTGGCAAAAACTTGCCTGACACCACATCCCGGGCAGACTTGGGCCTGCTTGTTGAAGGTTTCGTGGCAGATTTTTCCTTCAATTTCAATGTCCCCGAAAATTTCTTTGAGGACCTGATTTGACCAGAGAATTCGGTAGTCCTTGGCAATAATGGTCAGCCCCACCCCCATGTTGCGTGTTACGGTTTCAAGTTTTTCCTTTTCCGAGCGCAGCGCCAATTCCGCCTGCTTGCGCTCGCTGATGTCCGTGGCATGTTCCACTACATAGCGCACCTTGCAGGCAGCGTCAAATACAGGAAAGGTGCTGACCTCCTTATACCCGCCATCGACATTATTAAAGACTTCCACTGTACATGGTTTGCCGGTGGCAAATATTTCCCCCACATGACAGTTTGGACAGGGTTTATCCTGCTTGAGAAAGACCTTATAACACTTGGGGCTATTGGTTCGCTCCTCTTCCGTGATATAATCATGGTCATGCCAGTTGCTGTAGATAATGTTAAGGTCTTTATCCAGCACATTGATCAGACCGGGTATGGCATCGAACAAACTTTGCAGCAGGATTTGCGATTGACGCAGCTCTTCCTGGGCCTTTTTGCGCTCGGTGACGTCCCGGGACAATCCTTCAATGGCAATGGGCTGCCCGTTTGTATCCGTCACCAGATGCAGATTGCAGGAGACGGTGATATGTTCGCCGTTCTTGCGCCTGATTTCCAGCTCGTAGTCGTCTACCTTGCCTTTTTCTCTCAGGATTGATTTCAGCTTTTCCCTGTCTGCCGTGCGGGTATACACTTCTGTCGCCACATTTCTGCCGATGAGTTCCTCAGTGCTGCCGTATCCCAAGGACTCTATGGAAGCTGGATTGACCAGCAGGATGGTGCCATCCATGTCAGCCAGGATGTACCCGTCCTGCATGTTCTCAAAGATTGTTTTGAACTTTTTTTCACTTTCCCGCAGGTTTTTATAGGCTTGGTAAAGTTCGGCAGTGCGTTGCCGCACCTGCAGTTCAACTCCCGCATAGGCCTTTTGCAGCTGCAATTGCAGGCGCCGCAACTCCAGATGGGTCCTGACCCGGGCCAGCACCTCCTCAGGCTGAAACGGCTTGGTGATGTAGTCAACGCACCCGGCGTCAAATCCCTTGACTTTTTCGGCGGTGCCATGGAGGGCGCTGATAAAGATGACCGGTATGTCTCGGCTCGCTTCATCTGATTTTAAACGGCGGCAGACCTCATAACCGTCCATGTCGGGCATTTTGACATCAAGCAGGATCAGATCGGGACTGGCAGCCGCCACTGACCGCAACGCCAATCGTCCGCTTGAGGCCGGGCGTACCCGATAGCCGTGACTGATGAGAATCTCGGCAAGCAACTGCAGACTGGCTGAGGTGTCGTCCACAATAAGGATTTCCTGCGGCCCTGTTTTCTGCTTTTCAGTATTGATCATGAGATTTCTCCGGCTTGGGCGTTTTCCAGCAGAGTCAGCAGACGGTCGTAATCGAGATTGTTGGCCAGGGTCTCGAAAATGCCGGCAAGTGGGGCATCGAATGCGGCGATCTTCCTGATCAACGACAGGGTATGGCTTGTGTCAAGCAGCAGTATGGCCTCATGCAACTCACTGCGCAACTCCGGCGGCAGGGCGGTGTATTGTTCGGGGGGGAATTCAGGCCCAATTCTCCCAGAGGGTTCTTCCTTCGGTTCCTCTTCATAGGTGTATTGCAGGCTGAGGTGTCTGGCCATGACCTGGAATATTTCGTCATCGTGGTATGGTTTGCGCACGAAGTCATCACAGCCGGCGGCCAGGATCAGTTGACGTTCCTCTTCAAGGGCATGGGCGGTAAGGGCAGCCACGATGGTTGCCCGGCCGGACTCGCTTAGCTTGATGCGGCGGGTGGCCTCAAGACCGTCCATTTCCGGCATGCGGATATCCATCCAGATGAAGTGCGGACGCCACTGTTCAAACATCTCAAAGGCCTGCCTGCCGTCGACCGCTTCGCGTACGTCAAATCCCACTGATTTGAGAAGTTCCACCAGCAGCAGTCGGCTGTCCTCCATATCCTCGGCCACCAGGATGCGGGGAACTGTCTGACCCGGCGCCAGGCCGATCACCCGCCGCGGTGGGGTGACGGCAGGGATGTCAGCCGCGCTGCTCTCCCGGATATTGATGATAAAACGGAAAAGACTGCCCTTGCCCACTGCGCTGCTGACCATGATATCCCCACCCATCATGCGGACATAGTTCCAACTGATGGCCAGACCCAGGCCTGTACCGTTTTTGCGCTCTCTGCCGCTTGCGGTCTGTTCAAAATACTGGAATATCTTATCCATTTCGTCGGCGGCAATGCCGACGCCGGTATCCTCGATCTCTACGCAAAGCTGCAGTTGATCATTATCGCAGACCTGTTGTACGTCTGCAGTGTTCAGGTCCTGTTCATTACTCTCAGGCAATTGCTCGCGGATAAGAGACACCCGCAGCACGATGCCGCCATGATTGGTGAATTTTACAGCGTTGCCCAGCAGATTGATCAGCACCTGGCGCAACTTGTTCTCATCGGTGACAACATAACGGGGAATCTGCTCGAGGCCGGTGAGTTCAAGTTTCAGACCCTTTCTGTCCGTACTGGAATCAAACATGACCAGAACTTCACTGAGCAGGGCGTGCAGGTCAAAGGGAGAGACGTTCAGGGATACCCGGCGTGCCTCAATCTTGGATAGCTCCAGCACCTCGTTGATCAGGGTCATGAGGTGTTCACCGCTGCGGTTGATGTTGCGCAGGAACTGGTGTTGGTCAGCGGGGAGGGCGCTGTTGCGCAGCATCAACTGCGAGAAACCGAGGATGGAATTCATGGGTGTTCGCAGCTCGTGGCTCATGTTGGCCAGGAAAATGCTTTTGGCCCGGTTGGCTGCTTCCGCCTTTTCTTTCTGTTCCTCGAGTTCCACTGTACGTTTCCTGACCAGCTCTTCCAAATGGTCCCTGTGCATTTCAAGTTCTTTATTGGTTTCCAGTTGCCGTTTCTGGGTCAGGCCGACTTCCGTGAGCATGCCGGCAATACTTTTATAATAGGCGATGATATCGTTTACCCGCTCACGGGTAATGATGGCCACCCTGCTGAGTGCCTTCAGATACTCTTCCTCAGCGAACCCCGCCGCCTCGGCCTGTTTGCGGAAATAGGCCAGATCCGGCGGGAGATGTTCATAAAAGAATTGGCCAAAGAAAAAAGTCGCCGAGAATACCCCTTCGATAATAATGGGGAAGGCGACATCCATTAAACCATTTTTGCAGCGATACTCAGCATAATCGCCCTCAAACAGATGTGATTTGATATAGGCGTCACTTTCTTTGCAGCGGGCCAGGGTGAGAGGGTTGCAACGGTGAAACTTGGTACAGATATCCGTCCAGCCGGCTGCCACCAGTATATTTCCATCCGGATCAAGAACGGCATTGACGAGACCCGTGGCTTGGTGAAAATACTCCATGGATTCCTGGAGTTGCGGGATATCAACCAGTTCACTGAATTTGTATTGCAGCATATTTCCCCTTGGCGGGTCGGTAAAAATGACGCCCTGCAGAAACGATTTGTATGAAAATATTATAATTTATTCATTCTTGTGCACCGGCGCGAAGGTCACCTGCATTTCTGTGGGTAATTTTTTCTTTATTATTATTCCAGGCGATATTCCCTGATAGATGGGATTTGCCGACACTTTCAGGAAAATCTCTGGATTTATTTTATCATTTTGCTATCGGGATTTCCATTATTTGAGCAATCTTGAGAATATTTTGCCTATTGTATAAATTGCTTCTGGTAACAAGCTGTTATCACGAGATTTCTGTGCAGAAGCAGGGATTATGATCAATGGGGGAGATTGTTGGCGCAAAAAAAAGCAGGCAATGGCTGGATGATTACCGGAAGAGCTGTCTCATAGATTTATAAGGATAGAAACTGATCCATGGGATAGGAATGGCTTATTGTTTGAAAAATTGCGGTGAGGCAAAGGGTAGAACCGCAATCAACATTTTGAATAAGTTTCGTAAGTTGAAGAAAAAGCCCTATTGGGGCAAGCGTCCTTGCCCCCTCAGGGAGCAAGGCAATGTAACCCCTTATAGCGGTGACCAAAGCCGGGCCCTTAGGACCCGGATTCTTTACTTTCAAATAGATAGGTCAACTCGCAACATAACAGTAGTAAGACTAAGCTGCGGACTTTTTGTTCTTTTGATAATCTTCGATGTGGCAATCTTAGTGGCTGAATGTGCATAATAACCGCGCCGCTTTTTGCGTCGGCTGAATTGGCTTTGTTGGGCTATTAATTGTCTATTCCGTATTTAGCCCTTAGTTCTGCTAAAGCATAAACCTTAACTTCAGTGTTTATACCTGCCGAATCTGATACATTCTTGACAAATTCTCTGACCCCTGCCTCATCGAAACGAAAGACGTCTTCTACCGCAAAAGCAAGAACGAAATTGAAGTTCTTGAAATTTCGTTTAGAAGTAAACTGGGAGTATTTCTTTATTTCATTTTTTAGCGCAGGCTTATTTATTCGGTCCCGAACAAGCTTAACTTCTACGCCATAACCTTTGCCATCTTTTGCAAAGAGACCATCAAGACCTAGATCGCTCCCTAGGCTTGCATCACGCGAAATAGGACTTCCATACTCTTTCTGAACCTCACGCAGTACAAGCTCTTCTGCCAGCAGTATTTTCTCGTTGATTCTCTCATTGCGGATCGGGGTTTGAGGGCTCTCAGAGTTGGCAACAGGCTCAGGAGGGTTTTCAACAACGAAAGCTTCTGCTTCTTTACGTATTTTTTCTTTTTTCTCATCTGGGGTTAAGCTTCTAAAAAACCCTTCTTCAGTGTGATAATCGGTTGGTGCATATAGTTTAGTGTGATGCTTGCTAACCAGCCATAGAAAACCAAGGAATACGGCAACAGGAAACAATACCAAAAACCACACAAATATCGATCTTTGTTCCTCGCCGAGAAACTCAGAAGAAGTACTAAGCACGGCACCAGCAATTCCATACACAAGCACAATAAATAGAGCAATTATGCCGAGTGGATTCCTTGCCAACTTACTAGCTGATTCTCCGAAATCTTTCATATTTGCTCTTTAGGCCTGGCATGAGAGGCGCTCGGTTTTTTGCGCGTCTAGCTCAATGCCGTGATTCGGCAACTTTTGCCGTTTTGCTCATTGTTGTGAAACTAATAACCTGTTTATTTACTTAATAATTTCTTCTTGTTTAGCTAATTGTTTTACTTTGTTTACTTGCCATTTAACCAAAAAATCTTGGGCAGGATAACTTGCAAAAAGGAATAGCACCAATAAACAAAAAACGACAACCAAAGTTACCCACTTCCCAAAAAGGTTTTTTTGAAGAAATTCTGTTGTAAGCAACAAAGGCAACAATCCGAATATAAATGACACCAAGAGGAGTGATGCCCCAAAGACAAAATCGATTCTTTGACTGATAAATGTTTGTATAAGATGATCATTAACGTCATACCAACGGCAAGACCAATCTGCTATGTCATTATTTGTGAGAGAAAACCCTCCTTTTATGAAAAAGTAACTTGCTGCCAGACCTAATGTGGTCGAAGAAAGATGTATTGTTTTCTCTATATTCATTTTCATATCAGTAAGATAACATCGTAATTATCCTGCTGCCAGTGAAAGCTGAATTAAATAATCTATTTCAAGCTCATTTCTATTTATCATGTTGTAGCCGAATGTTGCTGCTGACGGGCGAATTTACAGCGAGTCCCCTCGACATACCGAATTGCTAGCATTTATTTTAATATTTCTACCATTAGTATTGGTTCCATTTTCTCAAAATCTTTTGGATTCATGGTTAACAAATCATAGCTACCAAATTTGTACTCCCATACGTGAGTATCAACTCGGTGACTTTTATAGGCATATGTGTCAAGGCCTGTATAATTAAGGATTGGTGCGTTTTGAAGAAATATTTTTGAATATATTTTTACAGATTTAATATCATCTTGGCTACCATGAACAACCTCCATCTTCTCGATGTATTTTTCACCACCATGGTCGTACTGCATGACCCCATTTACATCGAAAATAGAGAATGGTCGCAACTCTTTGGATAGTTTATTTATATATGTATCTTCAGTAATTTTCTTTTCAATCTGCGAATTGATATAATCGGTGGCCGCAATAAAAAAGCCACAGACCACAAACAGCCCTGACAAGATAGTTATTGTATTTTTGTATTCGGTGAAAAATGATTCTATTTTATTCATAAAATTTTATTTTGAGGCTAAGTGTCGACATCCGAAGAAACGCAGAGCTTTGCGTCCATCTGTAGTCTGAAAAAAGTGATATTCATCGATTTAAACAGATAATATCACCCAGGCAGTTTTTATCCAGCTTTTTTGCTGTCTAAAAATTGCGTTTTTAAGAACCCTCTATAATTGAGATTTGTCAGGGTAAGGGGAATGCCTGACAAGACTGTGGCAAGATGACATTATTCCTGATTCTTCAGGGGGGGACGAACCGTAGACAGGTTAAGCTGAGAGCTGAAAGATAAAATTAGAGATTTGACACGGCTATCATTGTGACTTCAAGCAAAACAAGTAAAATTTAAAACTGATTTTTTCAAGACCCTATGCCCTAGTGCCCTATAGTGCTACCTTAGCGATCGAAGAGAGAACTGAAGGCTCGTGACTCACTAAGGGCATAGCCATATTTCAACAAAAATGATTTGAAAACAGCTTTCTTGAAAGGCAGACACCTCTCATCGATGCAGATATCCTCAATAAAGTCGTCTGGGATATCCACGTTAATGCTTGAAGGAAATCTGCTTGTGAACTCAGTTAAATCTCCCGCTAAAGAATTCCCTTCTTCATTGGCCGCCTCAAATTCGATGACAGCCCTAACCTCGTTTTCGTGGTCATATGCTTTATCTTTGTAAAACCAAGGGTTATCTGTAAACTTCAAAGTGGTCAGTGTGGCCCTTGCGACCTTCGAAAATAGTCTGATTCTTTTCACTTTGGACAGGGTGTCTGGCAGGCTATCTAGTTCTTTCTCGATATCTCTGTTCCTCGTTTCAAGTTCCTCCTTCGTCTCTCGGAAATTTTCGTACGTGACATCGAAAACGTTGTCACCTTCTATTGGAGAGAAATCCTGAATTCTTTCTGGAGAGAATGCATATGACTTTCGATAATCAGCTAATACGGATTTCAGCTTTGTTCTTGTAGTTCGAATGCGGAAACCATCTGAGTCTTTCGAATACAGAAGCCACATCGCTATTTTATTGGACTCAATAGTCCAACAGGATATATAAGTTAGAGTTTTTACAATCTTCGCCCCATCAAAACACATTGATGGTCCGAGAGCCGCAAGGTACTTGCCCTCCGATTGTCTCAGAACAAAACCAAAACCTTCATTCTTGTCATCAAAACTTGTTGCTTGAGATATTCGCAACTTCCCGTGCTCAAGCAAGTTGTATAAATCAAAGAAACTAACGTAGCGGTAAATGACCTCGGCTCTCAATCTCTAGTCTCCATTTGAAGGTTGTAAAATGAAACATGAAAACATAAAATATTTTGAAATTATGGCTTTTAAACAAACCGTTTCGTTTAATAAAAGTATCAATTTTTACTTAACGAGATACAAAAATGAGGTGGTATGGTTTTAATGGACACTTTCTTAAGAGTGGATTTATAGTCCGTGACGAGGTGTTCAATGAAAAAGAAAAGACAGAAGTATACTCTGGAATTCAAAGAAGAAGCGGTAAAACTAATCACAGAGCAGGGG
>JAHIVT010000177.1 GCA_018816555.1 Pseudomonadota bacterium | reverse complement strand
TGCTGAGTTGAAAAGTACCTCTGAGCAATTTTGCCTTGGAAGACGCGGCTCCGATTTCCGCTGCTATGTCAATAATTTTTTTCGATTATTTGATTTTTTTTACACCTCCCGCGCATTGTGTTGCGAAACTCTAAACTCCAGTAATATCTACTATACCATAATAAATGAGTTCACATGCAGTAAATCGCCGCATCCGATATTGCAGCAAGGCTTGATGGGCTCGTATTTATGCCCCTTGCGGGTGAATAGTCTTTTTTTCACCACAGAGCACACAGAGATCACAGAGAAATATTTTCATTACAGCCTTCATTGGCTTGCTCCACGTCTGCGTATTCCCATCAAGAAATAGTGTGGGAAGGGGGCAGAAAGACTTTTCCTAGCCCGATTATGTATTTCGTGCATACCTGGTTAAGAATTTATCCAGATTATTGGCAAAAGATTGCCGATCACTTTGGCTTAAGGCCGGCGGACCGCCTGTTTCTACTCCGCTGGCCCGCAGAGTATCCATAAAATCTCTCATATTCAGACGTTCTCTGATATTGTCCTCTGAATAGAGTTCGCCCCGGGGGTTGAGAGCGTGACCTCCCTTGTCAATCACTTCCGCCGCCAAAGGGATATCAGCTGTGATGACAAGATCCCCGGCGCTCAGCCTTTTAACGATCTCATTGTCGGCGACATCAAAACCGGCTGCTACTTTAAGCATGGTTATGCAGCGAGACCGCGGTATGTACACAGGTTGATTAGCGACAAGGGTCATCTCCACCCCGGTCCGCTCCGCCGCTTTAAACAAAATATCCTTAATCACCACAGGGCATGCATCTGCGTCTACCCATATTTTCATTTCATGCCCCTTTAGTTGCAATGCAATGCCGTTGAATCAAGGCTTTTCTCGCGTTTCAGTAGCGATTAAACGTCATTCCGGCGAAGGCCGGAATCCAGTCATCCCAAGGAATTCTGGACCCCGGCCTTCGCCGGGGTGACGGCATAGGCCACCCGATTTTCCCTTAAGTCAATAACATTGAGTTGTAATGTATTGTTAGCAATTATCTCCTCGCAGCGCATTCCTTGCAGCCCTGTCCACCAGGGTAAAAAGCCGGTCAATATCATCTTTTTGGTTTGCTCTCTTATGACCACGCACTTTAACCAATTCACAATGCAACTGATCGGTCACTCGATAAAACTCCTGATACAGCTCAGAATTGTTGAGGAGCCTATTATTCTTTGCCCGATAATTATTTTGCTCAAACCGATCACGTCTTCCCTGCAGCCCCATGATGTTTTGTGAATCCGTATACACAATCACCTTTCTTCCAAATGGCTCAATATCGCATAGCGCCCATAATAAAGTCTGCAGTTCCAGTTTCGTTGAGGACGTATTTTCAAATCGCCTCACTTTCACCCGCGTCCCCAACGAATCAAGCGAAAGTCCATGTTCAGGCACGGCAAGGTAAGCCCCATAGCCAATCTTAGCCTGAGTATTGACACTTCCATCTATAAACAGCAGCAATTCATCCATAAAACATCAGGCTATTTCACAAACGCTTAAATTACATTTCATCGATCCGGCTCCCCAGGCAACGCAAGCCCAGTGGCAAGGTGAATCGCACTTGGGTCATTATTACAGACGAATACGAGCAAGACATGGAAGAACAAAAAACTGTAACTGCTCCTGCTCATTAACTTGCAATATAGAGTATGTCATTTCTTGAAAACTGACAAACCATACGATGAAACTATTTTTTCCGCCCAGGAGATACTTCATAGACAACGGTTGGCAAGAAATCTAAAAAACAAGGGATGGTCCGTAGGCAAACTGGCCATTCATTTCGCTCCTGTTCCGGGCAGTACAGAAAACTCTTTGACTTTCACCCTGACAAAAATATAGGATCAATTCATCGGTAAAGTGAAAATATAACCAGTGGTAGAAGAGTCAAATGACGGCCATGAGTCTTTCAACTATCTCCGTGGTCGGCAACCCTCTCGGATTGCGACAGGTAAAAATTACTTGATGTGAACGATCGATTAGCTAAGGGGCATTGATGCCCCCATTGAACAATAACCCCTGAATGAGGAAATAAAAAATGAAGAAAATGCTCCTGACCGCTTCCCTGTTGTTGACCCTTTTCATCACCCTGCCTGCCAGTGCCGAGATGACGCATGAGCACGGAGACCAGTCTACGCCCGAAGTGATGCATCATTCCGAAAACCAGGCCCCACCCGAGATGACACAGATGGATATGGAAAAAATGGACACCTCGGTGCAGCAGATGCAGGAAATGCGCAAAAAAATTGCCATGGAAAAAGATCCGGCAGCGCGAAATAAACTCATGCACCAGCACATGCAGATGATGCAGAATGGCATGAATATGATGAACATGATGGGCGGCCAAGGCATGATGATGGGTAATCAGCCCGGCATGAAGAGTGGTCAGGGCATGATGATGGGTGATCAGTCCGGCATGAAGGGTGGGCAGGGTATGATGATGGGTAATCCGCCCTGTATAAAGAGTCAAGTTATGATGGAGAAAAAAATGATGATGATGCAGGAGATGATGAATGGCATGATGATGCAGCAAGAAATGATGATGAAATAATCCGGCTGCCTAAGCGATTCCAGACCACAAGCAAGGAATCGCCCAGAGGCACCGCAGCAATAAATTCTTATGGAGAAGAGAGCTTCCGAGAACCAACGGAAGATAACTGATTTTCCACTCAATTCAGGTTAAGGGGCAATCATCTTAAAAAAGACCCATCAATCTTCTCCTATCGATATATCACGAGAATACCCTCATGGTTTGAGACCGCAATGGTACCATTAACCAGAAAAGAAAAAACAGGCAGAATTGTGGCAATCGCCCTGATGGTGATTAGTATCACCATCCTTCATTATCGTTCCGATCATTTCAATATTTCCAGCCATGTCCTTTTTCGCGAACTCTACTTTCTGCCGATTATCCTCGCCGGATTCTGGTTCGGGGTTTCCGGAGGCGTGGGCGCTTCCCTGGCAATCACTCTTTTGTATCTGCCTTATGTCCTCGCTCTTCCCGAAGGGATCAGCAGTTATAAATTCGGCAATCTCATCCAGATCATCATTTTTAATATATTCGGTCTGTTATTCGGCCTGTTGTTTGGTCGGCATAAAAGACAACAGCAGAAACTGCTGGAAGCGGAAAGCCTTGCCGCCATGGGAAGGGCCGTATCCTGCATCGCCCATGACATGAAGACCCCACTCATGGCTATTGGCGGTTTTGTGCAACAGGTGCAGCGTAAAGTGGCCGATGACAAGCTCAACAAGAAGCTGGACTTTGCCGTGGATCAGGTGCGGCGGCTTGAAGCCCTGGTCGGCGACATGCTGGCCTTTGCCAAACCGTTAAATCTCCAATGCCAACAAGGCGCGGTTAATGATCTTATTGATGAAGTCGTGCTGATTTCCGGGGAAAAGGCTGCGCGCCATGCAGTAACAATAACGACCGAACTGCAGGAGGACATGCCGGCCGTTGCATATGATGCGCAGCGCCTGCAGCAGGCGCTGCTGAACCTGGTCAATAACGCCCTGGAGGCCAGTCCTCAGGGGGGAGAGGTTATCCTGCGCAGCCAAACAGATGGGGCAGGCATCGCCATAGAGATCATTGATCAGGGGAACGGTATTCCCAAAGAGCAGCGCAACGACATCTTTACTCCCTTTGTGACAACCAAAAAGGAAGGTACAGGCCTCGGGCTGCCGATCGTCAAAAAAGTCATTGAAGCCCATGCAGGTTCAATCAAGGTGAGCGAGAACAGTGAAAAGGGGGTCACCTTTCGGATCACTATCCCTTTGACGTCCCATCAGCCCGACTGAAAAAAACTCATATCCTCCTGGAAACAGAGCGTTTTCTGATCGGTATGGCGGAAACCTATCGTGCATGACGATAACGATAAAATGGTAAAGTTGCAATTTCCATCTCCCTAAAACCTTGCCACGTCAGATTTCACTGGCGTCTTTTTTTCATGTTCACGCAACCTTATTGCCGATTGTGCGTTAAATATAAGCAAGAATTTTGAAAATCAGGACCTTTCTTTCCTCAACTTGCATGAAGTCCTCTTCTACCATCCCATCTTGTTTTTTGGGTCAACAACCCGGTGACTGATACCCCCCATACCCTGGATAGAATAAGAGAGTCGTTCACGGTATCGGCAAAGAGTAATTGCCGGTATTCACATAAAAAAGAACAAAAAAGGAGGAATCATCATGAAATCTGGCAAAAAAATGGCAAAAATGGCTATGGGGCTTTTGTTCTGCTTCTTAACATTCTCTCCGGTCTTGTTTCCCGCATCCGTGTCGGCTTTTGACATCGAAATTGATGTGTCACCCAATGTCCTCAATATCGAGAGCCCGGTAGAAGAACTGACGGTACATACTAATATTGCTTTTGCAGAGGTAAATTGCTCTACTGTTGAATTGGACGTTGCTGGTTCAATCACTGTGCCTCGACTTTATTGCAAGTCTGATAATCGAGGATACTTTGTCGGAAAATTCGCTGCGGCACCTCTCAAGGATAGTGCTGATAAGCTCGCCATCGATGAATACAACACCTTTATTATGACCGGTACGGCTATTATGACCGATACGACCACAGAAGTTGAGGAATTTTCGGGCAAACAGGAGATCAAGGTCATAAAAGTCATCCCTGAAGGTCTGTAGGAAAGAGAAAATCCATAACCGTATTCCGGTGGTCGCCGGTCGCCATTGGCTGTTCCCGGCTTGTGGAGATACGCGCGGTTGAGGGGCCGCCGGACGATGATGGATGATAAGAAATCTCTTTTAGAACAGCGGGAAAATTACGAAAGAGAGGGCCAACCTCCCCCTCACCGACCAAAAAACATCCTGCAAGCCCCAGCCCCTCCCCACTGGCCGAAATTCACTGAACGTCACAGTAGGTTCTTCATAATCCGGACATCCTTCAAGTCTCCATTAAAAACCTGCCATATCAACGCCCTCATACGCGTTAATAAAAAATATTTTTCACTCTTTGAAACGCTCAATTCAGGTTTTATTCACTTGAAACGGTGTTATAAGGGAAATTAAGTACAGTTTTTCATTGACTCGTGCTCAGTAACCAATAAATTGCGGTGTCACATAAAAGCTCTCGGAGGGAAAAAGGAATTCAATATTGTTTACCCCGAGTTTGAGCAATAAAAAAAATCAATTCGCAAAGAACTACAGATATGATCTCTGAAAAAGAAAAAAAGGACCTCAAGCAACTGCTTGCCCTGGCGATTGGCCAAGATGGCGATGACTTCTCCCTGACAGAACTGCTGGGATTTTTCTATGGGGTGGCCATCACCCCGGAAGTAATCGTGCCAAGTGAATGGCTGGTGACAATCTTCGGTAAAGAAATGCCGGAATTCAAATCGGAAAAACAGGCAAAATCAGGACTTGATACTCTGTTCCTGGTATACAATAAGTTCTCCGATGCCTTTCATAACGGAACGCTGGCCTTTCCCTTCAATATGGCTGACCCGGATGGCTGGGAACTGGAAGAGGCCGAGGAGTGGGCATACGGTTTTCACAAAGCCCTCATGCTGCGACCCGAATTATGGTTGCAGGAAGAAATTCCACTCTTCGCGGATGATGAAGAAGGGGAAGAGAATATGGCCTGCATGGCAGTCATCACCGCCATTGCCGAACCGGAAAGCGCGGACGAGCTTTTTGAATCCGCTCCAGGGCCCGGAGAAGAGGATATTCACTTCTGGGCCTCTCTTTTTTCCCTATTGCCGCCTGCGGTCGAGTCACTGCAGAACCATGCGGTAAAACTTGAAAAGGAGCGTCAAGTCAGGCTGCAGGAGATCCAGCACCTGGGCCGGCCGGTTCATTCAACGAAAATCAGCCGCAATGATCCCTGCCCATGCGGCAGCGGCAAAAAGTACAAGAAATGCTGCCTGAAAGGTGAGAAGGTTGTGCCGATTCACTGAGGCGATAAACTTTGATGCTGGCAGTTCAGATGAAAAATAAATCAGTCCCTGTTTTCGGGTTTCCGCGCGTACTGCTTTTTACGTGCCTGTTTTCATTTGCCTTTTCTCCATTTTCCTCTTTAGAAAACTCAGGCAATCAAAAGAAAATTCGCAATCTCGACAAAAACCGAGATGAACCCTGACGTAAATAATGAATCTGCTCGTGATATTGCGCAGCAGAAGTATTCCTTAATCGAAAAGGTTGAAGTACGACTGCGGCAAGATTTAAATAAAGAAACCCTTTTTACTGTTCAGTTGAAACTGGTATAAGAGGTACAATTATAGTTTTTTATTATAAGTTATCGTAAACAATTCGAATATATTTATTCACATGATGATTGTCTGATATGTCTCAAAGGTGAATGGCATGGCGAAAATCGAAGGTTTCAAAGTAAAAAATTTTCGAACATTGAAAGATGTCACGCTCGGAAAATTGTGGAATTTGCAACAGGCTACACCATTAACTCCGATGACGACAGTTATCGGTAAGAATGGTGTCGGAAAAAGCTCACTTTTCGATGCCTTTGGTTTTCTGGCCGATTGCTTAAAAAACGGCGTCGAGGAAGCCTGCGACGCAAGAGGGCGTGGAGGGTTTGAAAAAATCCGCGCACAAGGCGAACAAGGTCCCATTGAATTTGAAATCTATTACAAGGAAGAAGGCAACGCACGTCCAATAACCTATGAGCTAGCAATAGATCTGGATCGTTCAGGACGCCCTTATGTTCAAAGAGAACGACTTCGACAACGCCGCTATTTACAGAAACATGGTTGGCCGTTTTCTTTCCTAATACTTAATGAGGGAAAGGGTGTTGTCTGGAAAGGAGAAGTCGAAGGGCGACAGATTGATGAGTATAAGACGCAGGTCGATTTATTTGGTCTTATCGAAAGTCTAAAATCTCCAGAGCATGCCGAAGAAAGCACCCTGACCGATGTCGTTGAGCTTGAAGATAAACGAAAGCTTGGAATCGCCACCCTTGGCGCCTTGAAGCAACACCCCAGAATCTCAGCCTTCAGGCAATTTATTGAAGGGTGGTACCTGAGTTATTTTTATCCTGACTCAGCTCGCGAAATACCCAAGGCAGGGCCACAGAAACATTTAAACATTCATGGAGACAATCTCGGCAATGTGGTGCAATTCATGGAACGGGAACATAAAACGAGATTTGACCGCATTCTGCAAGGCATTGCCGACAAAATTCCCGGTATCGGTAAAATCACGACACACAAGGAAGAAATTTCCAATAACCTTTATCTTCTATTCCATGATAAGGGTTTTTCTAAACCTTTTACTCAAATGCAGATGTCCGACGGCACATTGAAGGTTTTCGCATACCTGCTTCTGCTGGAAGATCCATCTCCACCCCCTTTTATCTGCATCGAAGAGCCAGAAAATGGTTTGTATCACAAACTGCTTGAAACCCTCGCCAGAGAATTTCGTGCCCACGCAACAGGTAAAAAAGGCGGTTCGCAGGTATTTATTACGACTCATCAACCCTATCTTGTCGATGCCTTGGATCCAGAAGAAGTCTGGGTGCTGGAAAAAGGCGAGGACGGTTGTTCAACCATACACAGAGCAAGTGATGACCCGATTGTCAAAAATATGGTTGCAGAAGGTTTGCCGTTGGGTGGTTTATGGTACAGTGATTATCTTGACGCGAGGTAAGACTGATGCACTTCGAAATACTCGTTGAAGACCAGTCCGGGAAAAAAGCCCTTGATATTCTTGTGCCAAAGATAATTGGACACGACCATACATTTATTGTTCGTTCTTACAAAGGTATCGGACATATCCCAAAAAATATGAAAGATAGTCATGATGCCAGCAAACGCATTTTACTCAACAATTTACCAAAAATTCTGAAAGGATACGGGAAAACCTTTGCCGGCTATTCCGCGGGCTATCGGGCTGCTGTTGTGTTGGTGTGTGACCTTGATGACAGATGCTTGAAAAAATTTCGCTTAGATCTTTTGGGGATTCTCGATGCATGCAATCCGAGGCCAGAGACACGTTTCTGTATCGCCATTGAGGAGGGGGAGGCTTGGTTTCTTGGGGACTTGTCAGCCCTGAAAATGGCTTATCCAAATGCCAAAGATAATGTCCTTGCCACTTATGTAAACGACAGCATATGCTGCACATGGGAAAAACTTGCTGATGCACTCTACCCCGGTGGATCGACGAAATTATCCGAGCATGGATGGCAGACCGTGGGTAAAATCAAGGGGGAATGGGCTCAAAGGATCACTCCTCATATGGATCCGGATAACAATAATTCTCCCAGTTTTTGTTACTTTCGTAAAAAACTTCGTGAACTGGCATCGGAGTAATATTCGATATTTAAAATCAAAATCCGGGAAAAATTTATTTTACCAATTACCTGAAAGAATTTTGACCTCGTTTCCAATCCCATAAATCAATTTAGTTATGCCCCATCACCACTCCACCGGGGCAATAAAAAAGACAAACCTGCCGTCCTCGATATCGACTTTCAGTTTTGCGCCATGGTTCAGGCCGTAAAGGATATAGCCGTTCTTCCGGCAACCCTCGGCACATTCGGTAGTATTGGGAGGCGATTCGTAATCCCGGTCCCGGTCGTACCAGGAAACAAGCATATACTCCTCAAAACGCTGGGCGGCCTGACTCCTGGCAATCGCCATTGCCTCCTGATAATCGTTGATCCGGTTTTCAGGCTGCAGGAAGACAACCTCAATCTGTGAAAGGTCGGGAGAGCTTAGCGGACAACTCTGATCATTCATCATTCTGATTAGCACCCATTCTCAGCCAGTTAGGGAAAAGCATTATATATACCGTGAAATTAAGCATAAGGTTGACAGTTTACGGTTTACAGTTGGCAGTTGAAGGAATTTATCTTGTCAGATTTTGATGTTCGTAGACCGTAAACTGTAAACCCCTCGAAATTACATCAGAATTAAAGGTGACGGACCTGTGTTGAACGGGATTAGGTGGTGGAGCTGAGGGGGATCGAACCCCTGGCCTACGCATTGCGAACGCGTCGCTCTCCCAGCTGAGCTACAGCCCCATATGTACTGATAAACCACAGCTCGCCTGTTTCGTCAACAATCTGTTGGATTTGTTTGCTGTTTTGCTATCAGCTCTGTCGACGGCACCGGCAATCTTGGGGAACAGAAAGGAATATTTCAATTGCTTTTCGAGACAAAAGATTCGGGATCTTCCAACTTGGCATGGAGATTCTGGTTTTCGTCGTCATTTTCCTTGGCGAGGAAAAAGTGATAGGCTTTTTTGAGTTTTTTGGTGAAAGCTGCGCCAATAAACAGGGGGGTCCACAGTAATCCGGCCGAGAGCCATTTGCTGCGGGCTGCCTGGTCAATCTCGTCGGTGCAGACTTCATCCTGTAATGGTTTATATCCCTCTGCCTGCAATTCCACGTGATATGTTTTGGCGGTGCTGCTCTTATATTCATATTCGCAGGGCGTCTGGCCGATTGCTTCACCGTTTATGAAAACCAGAGCGCCGGGAGGGCTGGAATAAAAAGCTGTTTTCTGGGCACAACCTCCGGCAAAAAAAAGCAGCAGCAAAAACACAATCATTTTCCGCGGCATAATGATCCTTTTTTCATTTACGGCATGCCCCCTGATCGCTGCCTGCCTGTCATTTGCGGCAACTGTTATGGGGCACATCTTGAAAACCCGGCCAAGAAAACCAGGCCGGAAGGGGTGATATGATTTCTCACTTCGGTAACCCTGCGGACAAGAAAGAAGGCCAGCGGAGCTAGAGTCACTGCAATATAGAGTGGATCACCTGGCGTTTTGTTTCATTTGCCACGCATTTTTGCTTTCAATTTGTTTGCTGCGGTGCGGGTGAACCCGTCAGATCACCGATGCAGGATGCATAAAAACCTTCATCTCTTCATCCCGCGTAATTTCGTGTGCCACCTTTTCCCGAACAGACGGGAACTCCTCAACAGGGCAGGACAGCCAGCAAAAAATATCCTGCCAGACGACTTTTGCCTGCAGATCCCTCAGCAGCATGTGATAGCCGTTTTCGTAAACCAGGAGACGCTGGGGGCCTGAAAAGTGCCCGTGCAGTCTTGTCTCGAAAACATCCTCCATTGGCCTAGCCGGAATAATCTCATCTTTTGCCCCATAGAGAAAAAGCACCTTGCTGTTGAACCGGACCGCGGCTTCATAGGCGGCATCCATCAGATTCACCAGGCCGTAGATTGCGTCGATCCGCGATTCCTTGATAACCAGCGGATCCCGTCCCAGGGCCTTGAGCATTTCCCTATTGTCGGAGGGGGTGATATGGAGACCTTCGCCTGTCAGCTGCAGCCAGGGCATCAGCCGGGCTCCCAGCCAGAGCACCCAGCGCTGATAAAAGGGCATGGTTTGCCGTGACCAGACTGCCGGCGCGACCAGGATCACGCCATCCACCGGCAGGGAATTTTCAGGGGTGTCCGCCACCATGATCACCGCGCCCCCCATGCTGTCGCCGAGCAGATAGAGCGGGATATCAGGATACCGCTGCCGCACGAGTTTGATGATGGTTCTCAGATCCAAACACATGGCCGACTGACCAGCCCATTTTCCCCGGTTGGGTGTGCCACCGAATCCCCGCTGGTCGTAGGCATACACCGCGATTCCCCGGTCACTGAACCAGACGGCCGCATCCCTGATAAAATTGGAGTAGTCATTGTAGCCGTGCAGGGGGATCATTACCGCCCTGGGGGGACCAGACGGCAGCCAGGTTTGCAGCGGCAGTGCGCTGCCGTCAAAACTGATGAATGCGGTGTCTGTCAGTTGAGGTTCCACCGTCATCTTCTCCGGAGGCTTGAAATGGGGTGCACAGGCCCACAAAAAAAAACCCGATAAAATAATCAGCAAGGCTGGCAAGAATTTCATTTGTCAGCAACCTAAAGCGGATTACCCAGCGCCCCGACATCACCCCGCATTTTCCTGATGTCCTCAGCGTCCAGGGTAAGGGTGCCGCCCAGGGCATTATGCCTGCTGTGCTCGGGTTTTCTTGCGCCGCAAAGGGCAAAGGTTATCCCCGGTTGCTCAACCGTCCAGGCAATGACAAGCTGGGCCAGGCTGCAATGATATTTTTCCGTCAATGTCTGCCAGCCGGCCAGCATATCGAGCACCTTCCGGCGATTCAACGGCCGGAACCAGGGGATATTGTTCCGGTACTCTCCAGGGGTAAAGGTCCGATCCATGCCGATCGTGCCGGTCAATAATCCCTGCTCAAGGGGAGAATAGACCAGGGTGCTGATCTGGTGCTCGATGCAGTGCGGGATTATTTCTTTTTCAATCCCCCGGTCAAGCATGCTGTAGCGCGGCTGGATGGCATCAAGGGTTCCAATTGCCTGATATTGCATCATCTGGGAGACATCTACATTGGACGCCCCGATGGCCCTGATCTTGCCTTGCTCCTTGAGTTGCAGCAGGCACTCCATGGTTTCGGCAATGGGATCATTTGCCGGTTGCGGAGATTGCCAGTGGGTCTGGTAAAGATCGATGTAATCGGTGCCCAGGCGCTGGAGGCTGTCTTCGACTTCCTTTTTGATGGCATCCGGGCGAAGGTATCTTTTTACCGCATAGCCTTCCAGTTCAAAAAACAGCGGACCACGCTCATCATGCCACCAGAGCCCGCATTTGGTGGCTAAAATCACCTTATCTCTTCTGCCTTTTATTGCCTTGCCGACAACCTTTTCACTTCTGCCCCAGCCATAAACAGGTGCGGTATCAATAAGATTAACACCTGCATCAAGAGCTGCATGGATAGCAGCAATGGACTGCTGATCATCCGACTCTCCCCACCAGGGGCCTCCGCCAATCGCCCAGGTTCCGAGGGCCACAACCGAGGCTTTAATATCCGTGTTACCAATCTTACGCATTCTCATATTTTTTCTCCCGATAGTTGCCGATTCTCCTGCAGAGCGATTTCCTCATCTACTTCTTATCCAGCCAGACAGGCACAGCGGCGGCCGGGCAGGTATTGTCATTTTATCCCTAACACCTCCTCCTGCCAACCTGGAAGATTGTTTTTTCCCGGATGCCGGCGGCATTGTCTCTCTATTCGCCTACGGATCAACAACGCATACGCCGGATTTCTTTCAGGGCATATGCTGATGCATATTGTTTTTCGGCAAGAATTGTTTTAATTATATCCCTGGTTGCCATTTACATGAGGGACAGCAACTGGATTGCTTTAACTGCCCCGGCCTGCCTGACGGTTTTCCCGGGTGGGCGGCCCAGCGAAATGGAGAGGTGTCAGAGTGGCCGAATGAGCCGGACTCGAAATCCGGTGTGCCCGTGAGGGCACCGTGGGTTCAAATCCCACCCTCTCCGCCAAATCATCCTATCCCTTCCCTTTCCTCCCCGGCCCGTCACCGATTTTCTGCAGGGTATTGACGAAGCCGGCTTCCCTGTTTTTTTGTTTTCACCACTGCAAATATTGCTTAGGAGGAAGTCATTAATGAAAGTGCTCGGCATATCCGGATCACCCATCAAAAACAGTAACACGGACCGCGCGGTCAAGATGGTCATGGCGGCCACCATGGCCGGCAAACTGTGGTTTTACAAGCTCAGCGATTATCAGATCAGCCCCTGCAACGCCTGCCTGGGCTGCGTGGAAACCAACCGCTGCATTATCAACGACGATGGGGTCATGCTGGCGGAAAAGGCCTTTAAGGCGGATGTCATTATTATCGGCGGCTACACCCCTTACTCCTCGCTGGACAGCCGTACCAAGGCCTTCCTGGAACGACTCTACCCCCTGCGGCACCGGCACGGCCTGATGGCCGGCAAACCAGGTGCCGCGGTTGTCACCTGTGCCATTCCGCCGGGTAAGCAGGGCATGCCCCCTGCCTGCGAGAACGGGCTCCAGGCGATTCAGAGCTATATGCTGGAAGAAGGGATGCGTTACGTGGGAGGGGTGTCCGTGCTCGGCAATGTACCCTGCATCAAATGCAAAGGTGGTATCCAGTGCCAGGTCTCGGGGCTGAAGATGATCCACGGCCCGGATGCCACGGTGGAGAAAGTGGGCGTCAACACCCTGGAAGACAACCCGGAAACCGTTGCCGCTTTGAAAAAACTTGGCGAGGATCTGGCTGCCGCCTGCTACGCCGGATAGGGTGAGTCGGCGGCCGCGCTATGACCATACCCCTCGTAAAAAGCTTTGAGAACAACCGGGAATTGCTCTTCTTCCTTTACTTTTTGAGTAATTCCTTTTTTAATTTTGCCTCGATTTCGGCAAATTTTTCATGTCTCTTCCTGGCCAGCTCTTCCTGGATGGCTTCCACTTTTTTGTTTTTGTTCTGCTGTTTTTTCTGAAATTCTGCTAGCTCTTGCGCCAGATCATTCTTTTTTTCACCCCGGGGAATCTCTTCAATCTTGAGATGGTCCTCAACAAAAAGTTTCACCCCGAAATTCCCCTCCACAGTCCGCATAATGCCCTTTTCTTTCAGTTTGCGGCATAATGCATAGCCGGCTTCCAGGGAAATAGAAATCATCTCACAGATTTCTTCAATTGTTGGCGGTCGTTTCTTCTGATGCTCAAGAACCCGGATTGCTGCTACAAAGACATGCGCTTCCGTATACTGATCCATCTGTATGCCCTCGTGTCGTTTATTTCATCAGCCGGCTTAATTTTTTTTAAGCAACTCGAGCTAAGGTTTATACCATGCAGCATAAAGAAAATCCATGGTGTATGCTCGGGCCGGTTGCTGGAGCTGCGGGAGCAATTGCCACTTGGCCAGACAGATCATTCCAGCGGGTTTTCGTGATCTGCTATTCTTGGCCTGATTTGATTGGCAATGTCCGTGGTTTACAGGCACTCTACCCAATAATCAATTTTGAAGTCTGGAAATCCTATGTTTCTTCGGCAAAACGGAAAAGAACCCAGATGTTGCGGACATAGAGACGGCTATGAGGTGATTTATGAAAAAAACAGAGTGGCGGAGCCCCATCCAATACGATTTCTCTACGAAAGAAAGATTTGCATATTAATGGCACTCTGTCATATAATAATTAATATATTTATTTATTATATTTGTCCATGTCAGCTACTTTACTTCAAGAGGTGCAAGTCATGCAGATTACCAATTCAGCATCCAATATGCCATACATCGTACCTGGTGAAACTGACACGCAAAACAGGACACAGACAAGTCAGCAGACTCTGCAACAGAATAAAGCAACCTTGCAGGTTTCTCCCAGCTATAAAGTATCCCTGTCTGCAGAAGCAAAGGCGCTGAACAGCCAGCAGACCCAGGCGAATACCGTTACAGCCGCCTCCCAGAACACCAACCAGGTCAATCCTGGTCTGAAAGCCCAGAATGCAACCAGAAACGAACAGAGCACCTCAGCCCAGTTGCAGGTTGCCCAACAAAGCACAGCCCAGACCCAGCCGGCTCCGGCAGCTCCTGCCGAGCAGCCCGCGGACGCGGAGATGAATGCCACCCAACCGGCGGCAGCAAAAGAAACTCCCCCTTCAACCGCGACCACCTCCCCTGAAAATGCATCGGTTTCCAGCCAGCCAAACCCCTCAACAGCCGACAGCGCATCCCCGAACTCATCTCCGGTTGCCCAGACTGTTGCTCCACAGAACCAGAACACACCGCAGAAACCGGCACAGGAAGCCCCCATGGCTGCTGCCGGAGGTATGTCAACCGGTAAATACAGTATTAATTTATCCGTTTAGCTGCGTGAAGATTGAACATTGCTGGTACTGCGTGGGATGCGGCTCTGCAGCACTTACCCAGCTTGGGCTTTGCCCTATTTCCAGCAGGCAGCCAGCCGGATCATCGGTAGAAAAATTTTGAAATCACTGCGACAATTTACCATATCCAGTTGTTAATCGAGATAGAGTAAAAGGATGAGGTAACATTATCAAAAATCATTTACCTTTCCAGAAGTTTGTGTATGAAAAATAACTGTACTATTCTAACAGTTTATATTAATAAATGCTTCTATCTCATTATAATTTTCATTATACGTTGTGCCCGCAACATCCTGCATTCTCTTGCAAAATTCATTGCATCAGGAGGAATTGGGCATGAAAATTTCAAAATCATTAAGACTGACACTGCTGATCACCCTGTCATATTTTCTTCTTTTTACTCACCAAGGCATAGCTGGAAGCCATAGTCTGCCCCACCCGGTTACCATAACAATTCTCCCCTGCGCAGATATTGTCAGTACCTATAAAAAATTCTACCCCCTGGCAGTTTTTCTACAAAATGAAACCGGCAGCAAAGTAGTTATTAAAGTACCCAAGGACTGGGAGGAACTCTATCATCTTATCAGCAGGGGTGAAACGGATTTTGTCTATCAGCCCCCCCATGTTTATGTAAAGCTTGAAAAATATTACAAAAAGAATGATATACTCACCACACTTTCCCTGCGAGGTGAGCGGCAGCACCATGCCCTCCTGATTGTGCGTAGCGACAGTAATATCAGCAAGGTGGAAGACCTGCACGGCAAATCTCTGCTCTTCGGTTCGGAATTTTCCACGATAAAAACAGTGGCCGGCAAGGCTCTTCTGCAAAGACATGGCATTAACTACGAAAAGGATCTGCTGGAATACCGCTACGGCGGTTCATGTGATGAGATTGCGCTTAACGTGTATCTCAAAGCTGCTGATGCCGGTTTTGTCTGCGACCATGTTTCAAACAACCTCTCATCATCTCCTGATAAAAACTGGCCTATCCCCTCTAACGGCCTGAGAGTCATTGCCGAGACGGAAGAAAGCCCCACCTGGATCTTCAGCGTGGTAAAATCCGCAGATGCCTCAGCGGTTTCTTCAGTGGTCAGAGCCCTTCTTTCTCTCCACGGCACACAAAATCATCAAGCCCTGTTGAAAGATATTGAAAGTTGGGGATTTGCTCCCATACTGGAAAGCGATCTTCTCATATTACGCAAAAAGTTTCTCTAACAATGAAACTCAACTGCCGCCTTAAACTCATAATCGCCATCTCCCTCCTGGTTTTTGCCAGTCAACTGACCACTGCATACATTATTATTCGTCAATCAGCGGAGTCTCTGCACGAAAAAACCCACATCCATGGCGAGGAACTGGCCACGAACCTGGCTGAGTTTGCCGCCGATGCCATAGTCAGCCGTAATCTGGCCAGTATTTACCAACAGATACAGTTTGCCATGCGAGATGATAACATCCGACATGTGGTGGTGGTTGACCCCAACCAGAAGGTACTGGTGTCAGACAATATTGAAGAGGTTGACAGCATCTATCCACCTGAACATATTAAAAAATTCTATTTCAATGAAAAACTGGACAACAATCCCCACTACATCGACAAAAACGGGGAAACCATTGCTGAAATAACCATACCCATCACCCTTACCGACGATCTGCTCGGTCAGGTCATTATCGGCTATTCACATACTGACATTTACAAAAAAATCTCCAATCTCAACAATCGTACCCTGGTCACCCTGCTGGCGGGCTTTGCCGGCGCCTTTTTGCTGACGATCTTTCTGACGTCAATGATAACCAGACCCCTGGTTCAGCTGGAAAAAACAGCCCTGAAAATATCCATGGGCAATTTTGAGATCGAAAAGCCTGACACCAACAGCAATGACGAATTCAATTTACTGAGCCAGACCATGTACAGCATGGCGAAACGACTTGAGGAGCTTGTCTATAATGATCCGCTTACCGGCCTCTATAACCGACAGTTGCTGAACATCCGACTCAGCGAAGAACTTGCCCGCAGCAGACGACATGTCCGCCCCCTGGCCTTACTGCTGGTGGATATTGATCATTTCAAAAGAATTAATGACACCTACGGACATCTGGTGGGTGACGAAATGCTTGTTGCCATCACCTCGCTCATCGCCAAACACATTCGTGAGGTGGACTGCCTGGCACGTTTCGGCGGGGAAGAATTCATCATTCTCGCGCCGGACATGACGGAAATCAACGCCCGTCAGCAACTGGCGGAACGTATCCGTACCGCCGTGGCCAATGAAGAATTCAACATCTTATCCGGCAAACAGAACCCGCGTGTCACCATCAGCGTCGGACTGGCTCTCTACCCCACGGATGCAAAAAACGAAAAGGAGTTGATTGATGCTGCAGATCAGGCACTTTATGCCGCAAAATACAGCGGCAGGAACCAGGTCCGCGCCTATTCCGAGCTGAAGGATTATCTTGCCAACCCCTGATGCTTCCTCTTTGATCCGAGCACTTCTCTATCCCCCTGTCGGCAATCGGCGATGCATCCCGGCGTAACTGCTCATAATATGAAACCTGCCGGAACAATTGCGCTTTGTTGTGAGAAATACGCTCTTTACGCAAAAAATTAATGGGCAGGAAAACCACTTTGTGGTACCGTAAAACAGTACAATTGACATTCTCGCCGCCCTTCTCCCATAATGATCATAACAACAATATTCATCGCAACAAAAAACAGGGAGCCTCGGCTGTCGAAGTGCGGGATTGCCTGATCAACAATAGCGCTGCAAGACAACTTTTCCCGGCATTTTTTTGTTCAACAACCCATTAGAGCCTCTTGCAATCCGTATGGCTTTGCCATTTCGTTGCAGTGAGAAAAAACACCAATGAAAAGAAAACTCAGCAGCTATATAGGCACTGCCTTTTTTATAAATGTCTTTGCCATCATAAGTGTCGGGGGTATTTGCATCATGATGGTCAATGACATGGTTCGCAATATCTCCCACCTGGAAGAAGAAAGCGAAAATGTGGCCAGGATATACCGATTGAATGACAGAATACAGAAAACCATCTATACGGTGCACAGCTCCATCATTGATTATGATGGTTCGCTCAAGACCGATGTTATGGGAATGCTGGACAAAATCGAAGATGACCTGAAAAAGTATAAAGAAACGGAGCAGCAGGAACAGAGCCCCCATGTCAACGAAGAAAATATCCTGCTGGATAAACTGCAGGATAATCTTGTGGGAATGCGGCGGGTGCTTGATGAAATTTATCAGGACCTGCTCATTGCCAGCCCTCTTGATGAATCCGGCTTTAAAAAACTGGAAGGATTCGGCTTTAACATCCACAACTTGACCCAGTCGATCAATGATCTTCATTTCAAAACCGTTTCAGGTCTGGTCAAGGAGTCTTACAGCAAGATGTATTTCATTCTCCTGCTCTACCTTGTCTCTTCCGCCGTGGGTATCCTGGCCTCCTGCGTGGGCTATATCGTTCTCACCCGACATACCATCAGACCGATTATCAACCTTGCTTCCGCCACGGAAAAAATTTCCTCCGGCGACCTTGCCATCCGGCTCGATACCGCCTCGGAGACGGAAATCGGCACACTCTATCAATCATTTAACGCGATGACCGCAAAGCTGCAGGAACATGAGAAAAAAAGGGAAGATTTCAACCGTACCCTGGAAAGTCTGGTAAAGGAACGAACAAGGGAACTGCGGGAATCCGAGGAATCTTTGCGCAGAACCCAGTCCGAACTGCTGCGCATGGAAAAAATCGCCACCCTGGGTCAGATCGCCACCTCGGTCAATCATGAAATCAAGACCCCGCTGAATGTGCTCTATATGAACCTGCAGTTGCTCATCCGCAAAATCAACAAATGCGATATCGTGGAAAACGAACTGAAGAGCGGCATGCTCGACCTTACGGAAATCATTAATGGCGAGATCGCAAGAATCAATGAAATCATAGAGGAATTTGTTAAATATGCCCGTTTTCCGGCCCCGAATTTCAAACAGAACCGTATCAACAAAATTCTATCGGATATCGCTGAAATGGTCACCCACAATGCCCACGAATCAGATATCACCATCGAGGTTATGCCGGATGAGACCCTTGACCTGCTGCAGATTGACGAGAAAATGATGATCCAGGCCCTGCTCAATCTGTGCATGAACGCCATCCAGGCCATGCCTTATGGCGGTTTGCTGCGGCTGGCCAGCAAAAAGGAGGGAAAATGCGTCAAGATCCTCATTGAAGATACAGGCCAGGGGATCGAGGCTGATGACCTGCAACACATATTTGATCCTTTTTTTACAAAAAAAGATGGAGGACTGGGCTTCGGCCTTGCTATAGTTCAAAGAATCATCGAAAACCACAAGGGGGCGATTTCCTGCAAAAGCGAGGTCGGCCAGGGCACGATATTTGAGATTGTTCTGCCCATCCCACCTAACAGCATCTGTCAAGAGATCATATAGCACATGATACCGACTTTCATACTGATCGTTGATGACGATAAAATGACCCGGCAAACTCTGTCCCTTGCCCTGGAGGACCAGTATCAGACCGTCACGGCCAAGGATGGCAAAACGGCCCTGGAGGTGCTCAAGACCCAGGAGATTGATCTCGTCCTTTCCGATCTGTTCATGCCCGGCATGAACGGCATTGAACTGCTGGAGCATATCAATCTGCTGCCTGAAAAGCCTCCGGTGATCTTCATTACCGGCCAGGGATCGGTGGAGACGGCTGTCCAGGCCATGAAGAACGGCGCCTATGACTACGTCACCAAACCGATCAACATTGACAGGCTTACCCTGCTGATCGAAAAAACCCTTGAGAACAAAAGACTCAAGGAAGAAAATATCCTGCTCAAGAAAAAAATCGAGGAGACCTATCCGGACCTGTCCATGATCGGCAACTCCTCGGCCATGCAGAAGATAAAAGATCTGGCCACCCAGGTTGCCGCGACAACCGCCACGGTGCTGATCGAGGGAGAAAGCGGCACCGGCAAGGAGCTGGTGACGAATATCATCCATTATAACAGCCCGGTTGCCCACGGCCCCTTCATCAAGGTCAACTGCTCGGCCTTTGCCGAAGGGGTCCTGGAATCCGAACTCTTCGGCCACGAAAGAGGGGCCTTCACCGGGGCGGTGGCCGCCAAGAAAGGACGTTTTGAACTGGCCGACAACGGCACGCTTTTTCTCGATGAAGTGGGCGAGATGCCGCCTTCCATACAGGTAAAACTGCTTCGTTTCCTGCAGGAGCAGACCTTCGAACGGGTGGGCGGCACAAAAACCCAGAAGGTGAGCGTGCGGATCATCTCAGCCACCAACAGAAACCTGACGGATATGATCAAGGAGGGAACCTTCCGGGAGGATCTCTATTACCGCCTGCGGGTGGTAAAAATAGAGATGCCCTCCCTACGGGAACGCAAAGAGGATATCCCCGAACTGGTCGGCAGCTTCCTGAAAAAATTCGCTGACCGGCACGGAAAACAGATCACCCGGGTGTCCGATGAGGTGATGGAGCTCATCATGCAGTATAACTGGCCGGGCAATATCCGCGAACTGATGAACTGCATTGAAAGTTCTGTGGTCATGGTCCGGGGTGACATCATTAATATTGACTGCATTCCCGAATATCTGACTTACAACGGCGGTGATGCGTCAATGGGCGGCAAAGAAGGGCTGCTGCAGGAGATGGAGCGCCAGACAATCAGCGACGTGCTCAACAAGACAGGGGGGGATAAGGTCAAGGCCGCGAAAATTCTTGGAATAGGCCTCAGAACCCTGTACCGGAAGATCGAGCAATGGGGATTGTGATTACACTGTGGAGCTGAGGGTGCAGGCCATATCTTTATCGCCGGGGCTGGATGTGCCCTCTTTCCTTTTCTTGGCGGTGCACTCGTAGATGATTTCCATCTCCTCCAGGTCAAGGGTCTCATTGACCAGCAGCATATCCGCCAGATAAATGAGAAAATCCTGCTCGGCGGTCAGTATCCTTCTGGCCTCCTCATAGCAGGACTCAACCAGCCTTTTCACCTCCCGGTCGATAATCTGCCCGGTTTCTTCGCTGTAAGCATTGCGGCTCAACTGTTCACCAAGAAAAGCGCCGTCATCCCGAACATAGGACATGGGGCCGACTTCGTCAGTCATGCCCCATTGACACACCATCTTAGTGGCCAGATCAACAGCCTGACGGAAATCATCTTCAGCGCCGGTGGTCTGCTGGTTGAGGCAGATCTCCTCTGAGGCGCGCCCGCCCATGAGAATGGTAATCCGGCTCAATACGTACTCTTTGGCATAGGCATGACGGTCGGTGAGGGGCAGCTGCTGGGTGTGACCCAAGGCCTTTCCCCGGGGAATAATGGTTATTTTGTGGATGGGGTCGGTCTCCGGCAGAAACTTTGCCAGAACGGCATGCCCGGCTTCATGGTAGGCCATGGTCTTGCGATCCTTGTCGCTGATGACCAGTCCTTTTCTTTCAACCCCCATGAGAATGCGGTCCTTGGCGATCTCAAAATGTTCCGGTCTGATGGCACTGTCACCCTTCCTGCCGGCAATCAAGGCCGCCTCATTCATCAGACTCGCCAGCTCAGCGCCGGTAAAACCGGGGGTGCTTCTGGCCACCTTTTCCAGGTTGACACTGTCAGACAATGTCATTTTCTGGGCATAGACCTGGAGGATCTGCAGTCTCCCCTTCACATCAGGGGGCAGAATGTTGATCTGCCGGTCAAAGCGGCCTGGACGCAGAAGAGCCGGATCAAGGATATCCGGTCGGTTGGTGGCGGCCAGGATAATGATCGTATCATCGGTGGAGAAGCCATCCATCTCCACCAGCAGGGCATTTAATGTCTGGCCTCTCTCATCCTGTCCGCCGGCAATATTTCCGGAGCTTCGCCTACCGCCCACGGCATCAATCTCGTCAATAAAAACAATACAGGGGGTATGCTTCTTGGCCTCCTTGAAGAGTTCCCTCACCCGGGAGGCCCCGACCCCGACGAACATCTCGACGAAATCCGAGCCGCTGATGCTGAAAAAAGGCACCCCCGACTCACCGGCAATGGCCCGGGCAATCAAGGTTTTGCCCGTTCCCGGCGGGCCCTGAAAAAGGATGCCACGGGGGATAACAGCGCCCAGCCTGCTGTATTTCTTCGGACGCTGGAGGAAATCGATCACCTCCAGCAGCTCCTCCTTGGCCTCCGGCACACCGGCAACATCGCGGAAGGTGACCAGTTTGGTCATGGACTGGGGCGCAAAGCGGGCATGCTTGTCCTTATCTTCACTATCGTTATAGTCGCCTGCCTGATTGCGCAACAGAGAATACCAGACAAGCAGAATCAGCATGACAGGGACTACCAATTCGGCAAGACGCCAGAGACGGGCAGAATCATCCGAACCTCCGGTGATGACAACCCCCTTATCCAGCAGTTTGGGCAGCAAGGCCGTAATGTCAGGTGAATAGGTGGTAAACTCCCGGCCAAAGGTGTCCTTCATGGCAATCTCGTTACCCTGCAGATGCACCTCGGTTACTTCATCTTTTGCCAGGATGGTCAAAAATTCGTTGTAGCTGAGAGTGGGGAGACGGTTTTCAATATTCCAGAATACCGTTATCGCTCCACCCACAACGAGCAACAACACGAGAGTAAATATGGTTCTTATGAAGAGGGTCAAGGGGATTGGCTCCGTTTCTGCCTTATGATTTAGTCAGTTACCTGCTTAAGATTATAGCATATCTTACAAAGAAATGACGCAAAATGTATTCCTCCCCTGACAGCTGACAAATAAAACCTATGATTTCAAGGAGTCAATCGACAGTCCTCTGCCATTTTCGTCCCAGGACTGCCCATTCACCTTATGAAAAGTTGCGCATAATCGGCAAGTTACATGCCATGGACTTTTTTTAAATCTTTCGCAGACAAAATCGGCTGAACTTCCTCATCCCCGCCTGTCATCCTCAGACAGATCAGCCCTGCTTGTCAAAATGGCATGGATTTTTGCCATTTTGACAAAAAAACCAAGCCGGCAAAACATAACATGCTGAAATTACAGCAACAACTACTTTGGCATGGATTTAGCATTATATACTAAGCAAATGGTAACAAGGACCAGCAAAAAACCAGGAAATTATGGAGGAAGAAAGATGAAAGGCATGATCCCCGAAACAAAAGTTCAGGTTAAGAAAAGAAGCACTCAGCTGACCGCAATAAACGCTCCTGCCAAAGTAGAGGTTTCCCGCGGTGTCATGATTGGCATAGGAGCCGTCCCTACTCTCATCGGTATCTGGGCAGCAGCCTGCTTCTTTGGCGGATTGATTGCAAGCGGTGGCCCGATTGCCTTGGTAAAGAGCTGGTTTTCAGCATTTACCGGAATGTGATGAGTGATTCAGGGGACATTTTCTTCGGCTGACAACTTCATAGCGGAGGTGCAACATGAAAGATACGACATTGACCAAAAACAGACAAAGGGTACAGACAGGCGCACAGACCCAGGAAGGTCTTGATACTATCACCAGAAGCGGCATTTCCCTTATGGGTGGCGTTTCAGCTCTTATCGGCTTATGGGCTGCAGCCTGCTTCATCGGCGGGCTTATCAGCGCAGGCGGACCTGTCGAACTGGCTTACAGCTGGTTTAAAGCCATCGCCGGACTGTAACAGTAAAAGATGGGGAAGGTGGTGGCCAAGACAACAACTCCTTTGAGCGGGATAAAAAGCCGCAACCACAAAACTATCACCATTAAAGGTTAGGATTGTGATACGCTGGGAGCACGGGACATGTTGGGTTTCGTGCTCTTCAGGCAGTTCGGCACAAGGGACCTATTCCGTCCGCTCCTTTCACCCTTCCAAATAATACCGTTTGCAAAGGATACTCTGTTGACAAGGGATACCGCACCAAGGACAGCAATAAAACGCAAGAAAAATATGACTGTGGAGACAAAAAGTGGGTAAAACATCCGCCTTTTTTATAAAGACCGCAGTCAACCTGATATCGCGCAGCAAGCTCTCCGTGTTAGGCGGGATCATAATCAGTGTTCTGGCCCCGGTGCTGCTGATCTGCGTTGTGCTCGACATCAGAGGAACCGTTGACAATCCCTACTTCGGCTTTCTCATCTATCTTATATTCGGCCCCCTGTTTGTCCTGGGCCTTGTCCTGCTCATCATCGGCATCTTCATTTCCCGCGGCAAAGAGGACATAGGCCTGTTCACCTTCGAATATATAGAGGAACAGCTTGCCCGTCCGGGACGATACACCCGCATTCGCCGACATATCCTGCTCTCCCTTATTTTCACCCTCACCACCCTCTTATTAGTAGTTCTGGTCTCCTACACGGGATTTCATTACACCGAATCAACCGCTTTCTGCGGCCTGACCTGTCATCAGGTCATGGGACCGGCCTATGCAACCTATCAGCACTCACCCCATTCCCGGATATCCTGCGTTGAATGCCATATCGGCAAACAGTCCCAATGGTTGACCAAATCCAAATTTTCAGGCGCCAAACAGCTTTTTGCCGTGCTCTTCAACACCTATCCCCGACCGATCCCTCAGCCCATCACCTCCCTGCGCCCGGTACGAGAGACCTGCGAGCAATGCCACCGCCCGGAAATGTTTCATGGGGACAAACTCTATATCAAAGACCGCTTTCTGCCTGATGAACACAATACCCATGTGCAAACGGCTCTTCTTATGAAAATCGGCTCAGGCGGGTATCTGGGCAGAAAGGCCCAGGGAATTCACTGGCACGTTTCCGAGGATCATCCGGTCTTCTACAAGTATGCGGATCATGCCCAGGAGGATGTTGTTCAGGTCTGGCTGCAGGACGGGGGGCAGGAAACCCATTTTTACAAGACATCCGAGACAGGAAAGCGGGATACTAACCAGCAGGGCACAATACGGAAAATGGACTGCATGGACTGCCATAACCGCCCCACCCACGTATTCCGCAGTGCGGATGAGGCTCTCGATGAAAAACTGGTCACCGGCATTATCCCCCGTGAGATTCCCTTTATCAAACGGCAGGCCTTGAAAACGATTACGCCGCATTATGACTCGGTTGATGCAGCCCTGCAGGAGATTTCCAGAGCCTTGAAGGAATGGTACACTACCCATTATCCCGATCTGGTCAATCAGGACAAGACACTGCTGGATAAAGCCATTGCCGGCGTGCAGCAGGCATACATGGAAAACGTGTTTCCGGCAATGCATATCGGTTGGGGCACCTATACTGATTTTATCGGCCACAAAAACGACAGCGGCTGTTTTCGCTGCCATGACGGCCGCCATTTCACCGAAAATGGGCAGACCATCAGCAATGACTGTGACAGCTGCCATATCATTCTGGCGGAGAACGAACCGTCACCCGACGTATTGGGTCTTCTGCAAAAGACACTTCTGCACAAAGAGCAGCCGTAAGGCATTCATATATCATCAATTTTCACGAGGGAGCAGTACGCAATGTCCAACAACGACCAGAATAGCAACCAGGAGTATGACCCCCGGGACAATGGAGAGGCTAAAGGCGCCCTGGACCGCCTGATACAGAGTCTGTGGCGATCGCCTCTTGGTGTTTTGGGTATCGCCATAACCACCATCAGTATCACCCTGATAATGATCGGCATGATCATCGACATGCTCGGCCTGATCAAAAACCCATACGCCTCACTGGTGACCTACACCGTACTGCCCGCTCTCATGCTGTTCGGGTTGTTCCTCATCCCTCTGGCCGTTATTATGCAGCGCAGAAAATGGCGCAAATACGGCATGGACCGCGATCAGATAATCGTCAACCTGAGTAATCCCAAACACCGGGTGGCCCTCCTCGGCTTTATCGTCCTGACGGTCGTCAATATTGCCATCATGGCCGTCATCAGTTACGAGGGCTATCACTTTACCGACTCCCCTTACTTCTGCGGCATGGTCTGTCATCAGGTGATGGCGCCGGAGTACACGGCCTATCAGCGTTCAGCCCACTCCCGGGTCGCCTGTGTGGAGTGTCATATCGGCCCTGGGGCCGAGTGGTATGCCAAGGCCAAAATTTCCGGACTGCGCCAGGTGGCGGCAGTGCTGCGTGATACCTATCACCGGCCGATTCCCGCCCCAGTCCATGAACTTCGTCCGGCCAGGGATACCTGCGAACAATGTCATTGGCCGGAAAAATTCCACGGTAAAAAAGTTAAACGTTATGTCTCATTCACCAATGATAACCAGACTGACCCGCAGATCACGGAAATCGCCCTGCATATCGGCGGACAAAACCCCGAGAAAAATGTATTTGAAGGAATTCACTGGCATGTGAGCCAGCAGGTTGAAGTAAGCTACCTGGCAGTAGACGAAAAACGCACCCAGATTGCCAGGGTCAAGGTCAAACGACAGGACGGCACCACCGACGAATTTGTCAAAAGCGATATCGAGGTGCCCCAGAATGAAGAAGAGCAATGGCGGGTCATGGACTGCATTGACTGCCATAACCGGCCAACCCACATCTACAACATGCCCGAGGAAAGGGTGGATTTTGGTCTGCTCAGCAAAAAGATCAACCCGGAAATTCCGGGTATCCGGGAAGACAGCCTGCGGGTCATTACCAAAGAGTATGCCTCACGGGCCGAGGCTGAGGAATCAATGATCAGTGACCTGCTGTTCCTGCAGAAAGAGCGCTCCGCCGAGCAGGCGGCAAAATACAAGGAAGACATCATCAAGGCAGGCTCCTTCCTACTGGAAGCCTACCTGGGCAATGTCTGGCCGGATATGGACGTGAAGTGGGGCACCTACCGGGATCACCTGGGCCACCAGTATGCGGATGAGGGTTACGGCTGCTGGCGCTGCCACGATGAAGAACATCTGAACAAATCCGGCGAGACGATCTCCCAGGATTGCAGTCTGTGCCACGATGAACCCTGATCCGATTTTTCCGACTTTTTTCTGATAATGCCGGCCGGGAGGGTTAATCCTCCCGGCTGGCGTTGAAACCTCCATCCTGCTCGCCACCAAGCCCCTATTCATCTTCCCGTCACTTTGCCCCTGTGAACATGTCCGCAGTTTTCCCGGTTCGGTTCACAGGGTGCAAATCACAAAAAAATATGGATTTTCCCCTGAATATGTTACAGAAGTGCAGAGCAAATGCCACCCATCAACCTTAACCCGATTCTTTAAGAAATTGACAGCACATACCTTCGGCGAAACAGACAGCAAATCTCTGCAGCGCGCCTGGCTTCTGCAACTCTACAAGGAACATGAAAGGATCTGCTGGCAGTATGGGGTCAAGCTTTCCGTGCCCATTATTGAGGTCAGCAACTCCTCCTCCAATTGGGGCAGCTGGCATCCTGCCGGCAAAACCATCAAAATTTCAGCCAGACTCATTGAGCTTCACGCCTGGGATGTGGTGATCAACATTCTCAGGCATGAAATGGCCCATCAGGCAGTCAGCGAACTGTTCCACAGCCATGACTCCCATGGCAGTCTCTTTGACCAGGCCTGCGACCTGCTCGGTGTGCCCCGGGAATTCAGGGGAGCAAGCGGTGATCTACCGAGAATTATCCTTGATGCCGA
>JAHIVT010000176.1 GCA_018816555.1 Pseudomonadota bacterium | reverse complement strand
ACTCACATGAGGAAAAATTCTGGGTTCGATGTGGGCAGCGATTGACTGGGAGAGGTCCCGCAGGGTTTTTTCGTTCGCCTCCAGCCCTACGGCCTTGCCGTCATTGCTCATACCGAACCACAGTGTACCGGCGCCATGTTTATTCAGAATGGCCGCGATAGAGACAAGGCCGGCCTTGAGCTGAGAAAGGCTCTTCTTAAATTCAACTGTCTCGTTTTCTTGCATGTGTTATACCCAGTTACCAGGAGCCTTCATCGCTATTATTGGTTATTCCTGTTGATAGGGCCAGTGGTTTCTTTTTGAGTTTATTATCCTATGTACAGAATCAGGCGCTCTGATTGCCATAGAAAATACGAATGGTTCTGTCAATCTGTTTATGCTCCTTGTCTGGCTGAAAACAGGACCTGTTTCTTCGTTTCTTCAGACACGCCGTTTCTTCTTTCTTCCGGTCGGTGACCGGGTTTCTTGGTTTATTCGTTCCTTCCAATTTGCGGACAAGGATTTTTCAATTGCTACAGCCCCTTATGTTTCCGAACATTGACCGCCTTCCACTCGAGAAGCGGTTGTTTCTGAATGCGCTGTTGAAGGGTGGTGTCGTTGGTCAGAATTGTCGAATCTATTTCTCCATGATCAAGCAGCAGATCAAGAAATTCATTTTCATTGGGTTCCAGCGGAAGAACCACAGAGAGGGCCTCCTGGCACTCTCCGACTAAATTATTTACCCAAGTCTCTCTGCCCTGCTCGCCTACAGCGTTTTCCCTGAGAACCGGGAGCAGGCTGTTTTCAAGTTCCTGTACACTGAAATTGACATCACCAATTGATACATTCCGCCAGTCTTTTCTATTCATGGCTCCATAAAGAACAAAGGCTAAACGGAGCATTGCAGAGTCCAGCTTTTGCTGAGTCAGGAGCAGGTGGACATCAAAAAGATCCCGGCTTGCCTGCCTGGCAAGGAGCGCTGCTATTTTATCGGCTGCTATCTCATGGATATCCAGAATCGGTACCGCGGAAGCCTGATATGACCCGATGGGTTGAGAATCCATCAAGCCTATCGGCCACAGAGGCACACGAAACATGAAGTTCAGGTCAACTTCCAGGTTCCCGGACTGGGTGAGGCTGCTTTCATAGCTCATTCGCCATTTTTCTCCCGCATGATCCGTGGGTAGACGGCGAAGGGTGAACCCTTCTCTTGCACAAACGGCGGCAACAGCCTCTTCGAGCTTTGGCCGCTCTTCGAGCATCGTTTCTCTGTCTGGTGCTCCGACATAGTTGAGATCTATATCAACTGATAGCCTCGGCACATTAAAATAGAAAAGATTGAGAGCAGTCCCGCCCTTGAGGGCTAAACGGCCCTCAATAAAAGGGTGGCTCTGGAATGCTTCAAGTAGGTTGAGAAGCTGAATCACCTTCTCCAGAATTTCTGATCGAAACCCAGTTGCCTGAGCTTCGCGGTGAAGTTTTTCCCTTGAAACTTTCACATAACCTCCTGCCAGGAACGATCCAGGATTGATTCCGGAACCATAAGATTCCATGATTTAACCAGTTGCCCGGATTTGCCGCGTTCAAAATACTGCGGTCTTTTGGGTTTGTGCTTACGAAGCTGTTCAAGATGTTGATCCCTCACCATAAGCGTATCCTGGTGTTGTTCAAGAAAGAAGCCCACCCGGGATATGGTTGTGGCATTATGGAGCTGCAGGGCATATTCAATCACCATTTTTAAATCAAAGAATTCCACTCCTTCCAGAGATCTCCAGATTTCTTCCCAGCTTCCCCCCAGGCGTGGCCGATCCAGAAGGTCGACCAAAGTCCTTTCCAGACTTGTGACTTTTATGTCCAGCCCATTATGGTCCACGGTTTTGACACCAAGCTGCAGAGGATTTTTTAATTTCCCAGGAGGGCGAATGCCGGAAAAGGTATACGATCTGAAGGTGGTGTGACGTCCTACTTGGCAGGTCAGATATTGATACTGCGTAAACACGGAATAGGCTTTGCCGTGAAATTCTAAAGCTGTGTGATAGGCCAGTACTGCATCATCGGTCATTTTAGCCGCTATGAGGTATGGATCGGCCGGGCATGTTTCGGGTTTCATGCCAAGCGGAACCGTCATATAGAGTCCTCTCCGGATGCGTAACAGGTTGCCCTGCTTGACGTGGTATTTCAGAAGAGACTCTTTTGTTTTTACATTGCTGCTCCCTCCGGCTTCCAGAAACCTTGTGAATTCGGCGTGGGTGAATACCGGATGGGTGGCAAAAAATTCTCTGGTGCGCATCGAATCACCATGTTTAATATTTTTCAGAAACAGGTAATATTATTACTGGTGCATAAAAAATATGTCAAAGGATATCTTGGTTTTTCCGTGGATTAATTTGCAGAAATGACACGATAAACGTAAAAAAATACCTTGTATTGATATGTTCTGGAAGATTGGAAATAAGTGTCACGCTTTAGTGTTGCGCGTCAATATAAAAATGTTCCATTTGAAGATAATACAAGTAACCCGTAATTTTTTTAGGGGTTACTTGTCCAATTTTCAAGCTGCAGCTGCATCCGTCTACGGATTTCACCCCCGACCGGTCATCCTGGCGATTTCCTTTTCGATCTCCGGGGTAATCTTTTCAATGATGAAGGAGGTCATGTTGTAGGGGGTGTAATTGGTGATGTGTTTGAGCTTCAGGTACAGTGGCTCCGGCATCTTGAGAAGCACCTGTTTCATGACATCCTCACGCACGTAAGACTCTTCCCAAGGGTAACCTTTGGGTCGGAGCGGGCTGGGGGGCGGCGATACCCGGCTGTAAGGCACCGGCGGCAAAGGCGTCCAGGGCCGGGGGTGCATGAACCAAGGTGATCTGGCAGAAAAAGTGGCTAAGAATTGCGATTTGAGCAAAACAGCAACCGAGAAGGCAGTGAAAATGTCCTTGCGGCAGGTGACAAGTCCCATGCCTTCTGGCTTATGCTGTTTGCGAACTCCTGCAACGTCAGTTGCGGTGCAGCGATTCAGGCTCGAATGGCACCTGTCCGGTTATTTACTTTTGCTGTCCGAAGTAGCGTAATTATCTCCCTTATACCCGGAGGTGGAGGGCTTCCGGGGCAGATGAACGGGAGTCGTACCCTCTGCCGCTATGCCTCCATCTCTGACCGGCAGAACATAAAGAGGAGCGCTTTTGGCAATTTCGCCCTGGTAGCCGGTGGCAAAATCAAAATATGGGGCATACGTATCGTAAGAAGCGGCTTCATCCTCGCCGAACCAGTATGGATTCTCTTCGCTCAGACTCGTAAATGGTCCGATATTGACGAGACCTGCGAGGCATTCCTCTTCATTTGCAAATTCATCGCCGCAGTCCCTGGCCTCCGCCAGGGAAATATTCCCCAGTTCGTCATAATAGAGATGACCAAGTTCGCTGTCAGGATAGATATATCCCTCGCTTTGCCAATCACCCAGAGAGGGGAGACGCCAGCTATCGTAAACCACTCCGTCGGCGGAAATCCATGATAATGAGAGGATAAAGTCATGAGCCTCACCCCAGATTAGTTTTCCAGACGCGAAATCCATGTAGGCGATATCCAGGCAATCATCATAGATTACCTGAACATTCTGATACTCAATACCGTTAACGACCGCGGTACCGCTGAATTGACTGAGTTCGGCCTGGCTGTTAGTCGCCAGAAAGCAGAATGCGGCCAATCCGATAGTCGCCAGAAGTGTTTTTTTCATTCGTATTCCCCTTTATTTT
>JAHIVT010000175.1 GCA_018816555.1 Pseudomonadota bacterium | reverse complement strand
TAAGAAGCTGCTCTGAAACCCATTGAGGGCGATTTCTCATGATCAAAACGGGGAATACCCGAAACTACAGTCCTTTTTTGGTTCTTTGCACTACCGGGCTATTGGCGATTTTCAGTTCCACCATCTCCAAAAGCCCGGTGCTGCCGCTTTTTGCCAGCCACCTGGGTGCCGATCCGTCCGGTGTTGGCATTATTGCCGGAATTTCGGCCTTTGCCGGGGTTGTCTGCAGTGTTCCTGCCGGGATACTGGCCGATCGATTCGGCAAAAAACGGCTGATCATGGTAGCGGCAATCATCTTCGCCTCCGCACCTTTCGGCTATCTCCTGGTGACCACAGTCTGGCAACTGGCCCTGGTGCGCTTCTATCATGGATTTGCCACGGCCATTTTTGTGCCGGTGGCCATGGCCATGGTCTCCGGGCTGTCAGACAAGGAGCGCGGCGAAAAGCTGGGCTGGTTTTCCACCTCGACACTGGCCGGAAGATTCATGGCCCCGATTATCGGCGGTGTCATCCTGGGCCTTTTTTCACTGGAGTCGCCCACCGGGTACATGGTTGTTTACCTTATTTGCGGCGGAGCGGGCCTTGCAGTCCTCATTCTCGCCCGATTGCTGCCGGAGCCGGAAGATACCGGGAGTAGCAGGCAATCCTGGTCCGAGACGTTTCGTGTTTTCAAGACCTTGGTGTTTGACCGGAACATTCTGGCAACCTGTGTGGTGGAGGCCGCCATTCTTTTTGCCTATGGGACCTTTGAGACCTTCCTCCCCCTGTATGCAGTGAACAGAGGCCTGTCTGCCGCCCATGTTGGAATTTTTCTCGCGGGGCAGATCGTCGTGCTTGCGCTCACCAAACCCATTATGGGAAAATTTTCAGACACCCATGGCCGGAAGCAGCAGATATTTGCCGGAGGACTGTTGGGGGCAGGATGTATCGGCGGCTTTTCATTGGCCACCTCCTTTATCCCCCTGTTGTGTCTCAGCATCGCCTTCGGGCTCTGCCATTCAGTAATCAGTTCGGCTACCTCAGCCTATATCGCGGACCTGAGCAGCTCTGAAGCCCGCGGGTCTGCCATGGGAATTCTCGGCTCCATCATGGATATCGGTCACACTGCAGGCCCAATCATCTCGGGGCTTGTGGCGTCCGCCTTCGGCTATGCCCAGTCTTTTGCCGGGGCGGGAATTGTGCTTTTGTCCGGCTCCCTGTTTTTTATCTTCACGATTGGACTGCGTAGCGGCGGAAAGGAAGGTTCCCGCGAAAGAGGCTCCCTGAATTCTTAAGGGCGCCTCTGACTGCTAAAATATTGCGGGAAAAGTTTGAATTGCTGTTGTAAGTCTTTGATTTGGTCAATTTATATCATGTGGAACACGATAAATAGTGATCTGGTGGACTTTTGGGCGATTTGTACATAGAGAAACCCCATATTCTTCATGGCAAGTCGCCCCCGGAGTTTACTGATTATGAGACATACAATCTCGGCCGATTGGCCAGTTGGCGACGCTTTTCGTCACGCTTAGTATCAGTCAGATTCTTTCTCTCACGCTCTCTCTGCTCAACAGGCTTCCAATCAGGGCCAAGCAGTTCGGACATTCTGAAAAAACAGTACCAATCGCTGCGGGTTACAGTTTTTGCGGCGGCTGCTCCCTTTCCTTTTGCCAGCACCTTGGCAATATTGTCACCAATATGAATCATACCGATCAAACCAACTGCTACTGTCAATAATGTTAAAGGTTCCATGTTCGTCTCCTTATTTGAATTTTTTTTATAACCGTGAACAGGCCAGATCAAAAACAGGTATCTGTACTCGTTCTTCTTCACTCTGATGTTCAGGCTCGGTAAGTACGTACCGGATGCCGGGGTCGTTGGCGCTCAGGTCGGCTATTGCTTTTTCCTGCTCACCGATTTCCATTATGTGTACAACCTGCACCCCCATGACATTTGCCTGCTCAATGTATTTTCCCAGGTTTTTCTCCGCCCTTTCATAAAAGAGGCTGATCTCTGTATCTTTTTTTTCACCCGCGAACTGCAACGGCGCATCGGACACGCTCAGAGAGACGATCGCACAGTCCAGCCGCCGGGCCATCTTCAAGCTGTAATCGCTCAACTTGTTGGAATAACATCCATCACCCACCACCAGGATCTTGGTCGGCCCACTTTTTTGATCCATCATTCTCTTGATGGCGGCGGCAGCACCGGCAGGGTTCCCTGCGGCCATTTGGCCTATGCCAATGGACCCATGCTGCACTTTGACAACCTTCACATCCTGATTTTTGTTTTTTCTTAATTTGAGCCAGTCTAGAAATCCCATGATCGTCCTCTTTATCTGAATTGTTATTGTAAGTTCATTCGTTAAACCGTTTTTTGCATCCCGGTTACTCTTTGATTTCTATATAAAGCATCAAACATGCCATAACGATTTTTATTAAATTTGCCGTATAAAATCAAATAATTAACCATGTGGATCGCTCGCAGGCCCAACAAGTGGCTGAATGAAAGAGCTGGAATCGTTGCAATGTGCAACTCGATAATATAAAATCAGGAGGAGAAAAGAAGAGAAGAGAAGTCGCTAAACTGGGCAACTGCCGGCAAACCGGGTTATGGAAAGGATTTTATACTTTATCGGGGCAGGAGAAATACAGTGGACCGCCATTCGCCTTATTTGTTTCAGATTGCAATCGTTGTGACAATGCGCAACAAGGAGAGCAGGTAAAGCCAGGGGAGCTAAGCAGCCTTTTTTGGTTTTTCATCACCCTTCGCTCAAAACCGGGATGCCAATGGATACTTATACACAGCGACATAGATTCGAGGCGCCCAGTCCAGGCGCGAAACGAGCGAGGAGCCAGCGGAGCAGCCTTGTGGTGCTGAGAGCAGGCACCGTAGCGAGTAACAAAGGCTCAGAGGATGAATCGGACTTATGTCGCCGTAATTTTCTTCCTGGAAAAATGGCAGGAAGAAAATTATGTGATGCTATCAGGTTTTTTGTTATCAAGCGTATAGTGAATGATTGATCACCGAACGCAGGGACCAGGAGATGACCAAAAAGCGACTTGTTACGCCGACACAACCGATTGAAACCGGCGGCATCACGTTTGAAGAGCTATTCAATCTCGATGATGTCCAAAGGTTGCAGGATGAGTTCGCCATGGCCACAGGCGTTGCTTCCATCATCACGCATACCGATGGCGCCCCCCTAACGGCCCCGAGCAATTTTACGTATTTTTGCAGCGAGGTTATCCGTAAAACCGAAAAAGGGTGCGCGAATTGCTTTAAATCAGACTCTGCCCTTGGGTGCTATCACCCGGAAGGTCCCATCGTGCAACCTTGCTTGAGTGGCGGGCTCTGGGACGCCGGTGCCGGCATTACTGTTGGTGGCCATCACATCGCCAACTGGTTGATTGGACAGGTACGCGACGAAACTCAAACAGAAGAGAAAATGCGATGGTATGCCCGTGAAATCGGCGCGGATGAGGTATCTTTCATGAAAGCATTCCTCGAAGTGCCCGCTATGTCGTTCGAACGATTTGAAAGGATTGCCAAAGTGCTCTTCACGCTGGCCAATCAGATGTCCGCCACGGCGTATCAGACTATTCTCCAAGCACGATACATCACTGAACGTAATAAAGCTGTGGAAACGCTCCACCTTCAGACTGTAGAGCTTGAGCATGAAGTGGTAGCTCGGCAGATGACGCAGGAAAGTCTTCAAGAACAGGCTGCCCTGCTGGAAGAGGAGATCAAAAAACGGCAAGAGGCACAGGCTGAGCTGGAAGAACTGAATGAGAGCCTTGAGCGGCGCATACAGGAGCGGACTAGCGAGCTGACAGAAAAGAATGCCGAGGTGCAGCGGGCATATGACGATCTCAAGAGAGTCCAGGCCCAACTCCTTCAGCAGGACAAGATGGCTTCCATCGGCCAACTGGCGGCCGGTGTGGCCCACGAGATAAATAACCCGATGGGCTTTATCATCAGCAACCTGGGGAGCTTAGGCAAGTATGTGGAAAAATTGGCAGCGTATCTGGATGCCGATGAAAAATTGCTGACTGGATGCGACCCGGCGATCAGTCAAATGGCGGCCAAGGAACGGCAAAAGTACAAGATCGATCGTATACGCAATGATATGCCGGATTTGATAGCGGAATCAGTGGATGGAGCGCAGCGTATCCGTAAGATCGTTATGGATCTGAAGAGCTTCTCCAGGGTGGGTGGTGATGAGTTCACTCATGCCAACATAAATGAAGGGTTGGACAGTACTCTTTCCATCGCCTGGAATGAGTTGAAATACAAGACGACTGTGACCAAGGATTATGGCCAATTGCCGCAGGTCTGGTGCAATCCGGGCCAGCTCAATCAGGTTTTTTTGAATATCCTGGTGAACGCCGCCAACGCAATCGTGGATCATGGAGAAATCCTGGTCACGACAAAGAAAGAGGGGGACTATGTTCATGTCGTCATAAGCGACAATGGTGGCGGCATCCCTCCGGAGAATCTGAAACGGATATTCGACCCATTTTTTACAACAAAAGATGTGGGGAAAGGAACCGGACTCGGTCTGTCCATTGCTTACGACATCGTTGTCAACAAACATGGTGGTCGGATTGATGTGACAAGCGAGGTTGGGAAAGGGACTACTTTCAGTATCATGCTGCCGATGAAGAGCGCGTAGGTTGCCGAAAAAATTATGTATTCTATCCGAGCCTCTTGCAAAATGAACATCAACTCCGATCGGCTAAAAATATCCTGTGCGGCGTCTTCCTGGTGAAATCGTCCTCAACGTAGCACTGCTACGTTTCCGGGCGGTTTCACAACTCATCCTTGCACAGAAAATTTTTCTCTCGATCTCGCTACGACGTTCATTTTGCAAGAGGCTTATTTATATGATATTCTTTATATGAAATTCTTTTTGAGCATAAACAGTCCTGGCCTGACTATTGTGTTGAGTTATTTTGTGTAAAATTTGTGTAAAAAGAGAAAGACAGTGAAAAAAATAGAGTTGATTTCTTTTAAGGGTTGTCAGACCGCAATTGATTTAGGCCGGCAGATGACGGATCTGATTCAGGCAGAAAATCTTGATGCGGAAGTTGAGACAATTGTAGTGCCTTCACTTGAAAAAGCAGAAGAGATGGGCCTTTATGGCTCACCAACCATTCTGGTTGAAGGTGAGGAATATCAAAAGCAGCCTTTTTCTCAGGCGGGTTTTTACTGAAGGTCTTACCTGACGGCGGATGGAGTCCGCCCTTATCCCCTTGCTACAGAAATTATCGCCATTTTGCGTGGTAAGCCGAAACGTTTTGTCGATATACACGTGAGTGATGATATTCATTATCCGACCCTGTTGACCGGCGAATGGTGACCATTTTCACTGACCGCCTCAAGTTTCTGGGGCGAAATTGCAGAAGAACTCGGTGTTGATCTGAAAATTGTTTCGGTTGAGAGTGATGAAGGCGCAAGGTTAAAAGCATTGATCCATGCCGCCGGTGTCCCATGTCTTATCGCTGCACCGGGTGTCACCGTTTATGGTGTTCAACAAAACAGGCAGGAAGCTAAGAAGCTTTTACAATCTCTGGCAATTAATGGCTGATAAGAGTCAAACGTCAACATCCAAATTATCATCGCGCAAGGACCGTATTGATCATCTGGTCCGGATGCTCAATTACTATAACAATACCTTTGCGCGTATTCCCCTGACGAACCTCAGTGATGTCGGTAAAACGGCAGTGATGTTAATATCTTCAATCCTGGGATACAAAGCAGTTGCCATATTTTTGGAAAATGAGGATGGGCAACCTGAGTTGCTGGCTTCCAAAGGCGGTATTTTAAGTGGCGATATGTGCTGGACCGCACGAAATTTTTCTATTGAGCACCTTTGGAACCAAATCCACAGCCCGCAATATCTTGACATTGCAACTCTTGAGCAACAGGTGAATGCTGCCACGGCGATGGTTGATATGGAAAATATCTTACTCGCCGTCCCAATAATAGGGGCATCGGAGCCTGGTGAAAAAAGGACGGGGATCATCGTAGCCACTCAACCCCCTGCCGATTTTGATGCGGATGCGGACCTGACGATACTGGAAATTATCACTGGCTTGATCTCCGGTGCTCTTTCTAATTGTCTCTCCCATATGTCACTGAGGAGCGCCAACAGGAAATTAAGAGAGCGGGAGAATGATCTCAAGAACACCCTGTTAAGCCTGGCAGCTGCCCACAAAAGAATGCTGACAATCCTTGACAGCACTGAATATCTTGTCCATGTTATCGATATTGAGAGCTATGAGATTTTATATATCAACAGATTCGGTCAGGAGCTTTATGGTGATGTGGCAGGTAGAACCTGTTGGCAGGTTCTGCAAAAGGGGATGAACGGCCCATGTGATTTCTGCCCTAAAGATAAACTTATTCGTAATGAGGCTCTGGTCGGCAAAACTTACGTTTGGGAACACTTCAACACGTTAAACGATCGTTGGTATTCAAAACATGATCGCCTTCTGCACTGGGTGGATGACTCCCTGGTCAAGCTCCAGATTGCCATAGACATTACCGAACAGAAAGGGCTTGAGGATGAGCTTTTCCATGCGCATAAGATGGAAGCCATCGGCACCCTTGCCGGTGGTATCGCCCATGATTTCAACAACATTCTCTCGGCAATCATCGGCTTTACTGAACTTGCAAAAGTTGAGTTGGAAGATGGCAGCAGCGCTTCCGCCAATCTTGCCAAGGTGCTGCAGGCATCACATAGAGCCGCAGAACTTGTCAGGCGGATACTGACTTTCAGCCGCAAAGGAGCTCATAAACGCAAGGCTCTCCAGCCATACCTGATAGTCAAGGATTCTCTTAATCTCATGAGAGCATCTTTGCCGACTACCATAGAAATAGTAGAGAATATTGATTCTGATAGCGGCACTGTTTGGGCCGATCTGACACAGATTCATCGAATAATTATCAACCTCTGCACCAATGCTCTGCATGCCATGGAAGATGAGACCGGTATTTTAAAAGTCTCATTGGCACGCAGAGAACTAAATGCTGACGATGTGTTGGGCCATCCAAAAGTTTTACCCGGTACGTTTATTGAACTGTCTGTGAGTGATACCGGTTGCGGTATGGATCAACAAACCCAAGGACGAATTTTTGAACCCTACTTTACCACCAAAGAAACAGGGCAAGGGACCGGTCTTGGCCTGTCCGTAGTTCTTGGTGTAGTCCAGGACTATGGAGGCATGATCACCGTTGAAAGCGAACTTGGCAAAGGAACGACCTTTCATGTCTACTTTCCGGCAATGATTGAAGAAGTCAAAACTCCCGCTGAAGCTGAAGAAGTAAAAGTGTTGCCCATCGGTACTGAGAGTATTCTTATCGTTGATGATGAAATAATAATTGTTGCTCTCCATGAAGCTGTACTTTCAAGCCTCGGCTACACTGTTACGGCCAAGACCAGCAGCGAAGAGGCGCTGGCGGTATTTAAGGCTGATCCCCATAGTTTTGATCTTCTCTTAACAGATCAGGCAATGCCTGCTTTGTCCGGGGCGAAACTTGCTGAAGAGGTGCTGAGTCTCCGGCCTGATCTTCCTATTATTCTTTGCACCGGCTATAGTTCAACAATCTCAGAAGAGAAGGCGATGGAGATTGGAATAAAAAAATACCTTCAGAAACCTGTAGGCAGTAAAGATCTGGCACGAATTGTACGAAGTGTGTTGAATGGAAAATAGAGAAATGTCATGGATAGCGGTCGAAAAGTTTTTATAAGAATATGTGCGGTGCTTTTTTATCTTGCGACCTTTGCTGGTATTCAAGTCGGTCTGCATCAGTACATGTCAACCACCTCCCCTCCCCTAAGCCATATTTTTTATAATGAAGAACTAACTCCCGACTATTTCCCGGTTCTTCTTAAAACAGATGACAACAGCGGCAACGATGGGCTGTTGGTTCGAAGTTTAGCCATGGCTGAATATGGCGCCTCGGGATCGAATAAATTACAGGAAGGATGGAATATATACCAGGACAATGGAGAGGGCAGGTTGGCCAATTCCAGCCTTGTCTCGTATACCGTGGAATCACTGACCGCGACCCGCAGGAAAATCACCCTCTCCTTGGGTGAAGAAAATAAAAGAAGATTATCGATTTATACCTATGAAGTCGAAGACAATCGCATATATCCCCGTGAATACCTCCTGCAAACCTATGTGGGCGACAATTTCAACCCCATGCCTTTTACAGTGGGCCTGACCTTGCTCATTGTGCTGCTTGGTGAAAAATTTGTGGTGAAAAGGCTGAAGCAATAGTTGTTTTGACGGTCCGGGAAAGACATCTATTGCCGAAAAGTCAATTTTCCTCAATTCTCCCTATTAAATTGACAGCCTGGCAGCAGAAAGGTCAAAAAAGCTCTCCTGTCCCGAGGTTCACTCTCCAGTAAGATAAACTTGTCATACTCTAGCCAATTCTGACCTTGCCGGGTCACCTCTCTTTTGCGTGCTGCGATAACTTAGGGAGATAGAAATTACAAATTTACCGTTTTAGGGGAGATTGTTATATCCCACCAGCGCAGAACAGGTGAGCGTTGTAGTCGTTGTTCAAGGTCTGATTTTTTGTCGCCGCAAACCTTGATACCTTTTTCATATGGT
>JAHIVT010000020.1 GCA_018816555.1 Pseudomonadota bacterium | reverse complement strand
ACCCAGTCTCGTTTACCATCCTCTGGCAGCGCTTTAAGGCGCAATGGTTGATACCACACCATATCGTGTATCCGGAGACTGAAGGTTCGTGTTGCCAATGTTAAAGGGTAGACCAAGTGGCCAAGTTAACACTATTCCTGATTCTTAACCCCATCTATATCCGGAAATAGCAGCAACCACGCCTTTCCAATAGTTCAAAATCTTCCCTTTCTAACGATTTTATACCCTCACGAATTAAAGATATCCCATTTTGAGCAAAGTGAAGAAGTTTCCAAAACACAAAGCAGGGCCGGGCTTTAGTACACAGTAGTCGACATTTCGCCTCCTTTTCTTTTGAAAAGACTTTGTTGACATGCGACTAAATTTGGTTTTAATATAGTCCTATACCCTTTACATGGAGGCGACTAATGAGATTATCTGACCAAATTAAGCCAATCAGCTACTTAAAGGCCCATGCTGCCGAGATCATACGAAATTTTGAAGAAAAAGGTGATCCGCTTATCATTACCCAAAACGGAGAAGCTAAAGTCGTCATCCAGGGTATCAAGAGTTACGAGGAAACCCAGGAAACCATGGCTTTGCTTAAAATTCTTGCCCTTGGGAGTCGTCAGATTGAAGAAGGCAAAGTAGTTTCCGCAACTGAAGCAATAAACCGTCTCCGCAGAAAAAAGGAACCGATCTAGTGATTTTCACGGTTCTGCTCACTGAAGACGCCGCCGCTGACCTCAAAGACATCTACACATACATTTCAGAACACGACTCGGCAAACAGTGCGGAGTATGTGCTTGATGAGATCGAGAAAAAATTTGTCAGCTTGAGCGAATTGCCGGAGCGGGGAGTGTACCCGAAAGAACTGATGGCTTTGGGAATTCGTGATTATCGGGAAATTTTCTTTAAGCCTTATCGCATCATCTATCGGATTGTCAAAGCAAATGTCTATGTCTATCTCATTGCTGATGGTCGCCGTGATATGCAAACGCTCCTCCAGCGCAGGTTGCTGGGGGTGCTATAGAAGATGGCCGGGAACTTCACGATAATTCCATATCTCGACCGGAATTCAACTCGAAAGATCCAATGGCAACCATTGGCATGGAACCGAATAACAAAATTTTAGATGTTATCCTGAGTGTCCGCTGCTCGTACAGCCTCACTCCTGAGTGGCTTCTTATAAAGTGTCAATCCCGATAGCGTTTCAAAAGGTCGGCGTAGGCGTCGATACGGCGGTCACGCAAGAACGGCCAGATGCGCCGCACCTGTTCGCTACGGTCGCAGTCGATGGTGACCACTAGCGTCTGTTCCTGATCAGTGTCGGCCTGTGCAAGGAGCTCGCCCTGCGGGCCTGCAACGAAGCTGCTGCCCCAGAAACGCTGTTCGCCGGCACCATCAGGGGCTGCTTCGTCACCGACCCGGTTGACTGCCACCAACGGCAGGCCGTTGGCCACGGCGTGGCCTCGCTGGACCGTGATCCAGGCGTCGCGCTGGCGCTGCATCTCTTCCGGCGGATCCTGCGGATCCCAGCCGATGGCGGTGGGATAAATCAGCAGTTCCGCCCCGGCCAGCGCCATCAGCCTCGCCCCTTCCGGATACCACTGATCCCAGCAAACCATTACTCCCAGTCGGCCGACACTGGTGTCGATGGGATTGAATCCGAGATCGCCGGGGGTGAAGTAGAACTTCTCGTAGTACCCTGGGTCGTCGGGAATGTGCATCTTGCGATAGATGCCGGCGATGCTGCCATCCGCTTCCAGTACCACCGCGGTGTTGTGGTAGAGGCCAGCGGCTCGCCGCTCGAACAGGGATGTCACCAGCACGATTCCAAGCTCCTTCGCCAGGGCGGCAAAAACAGCAGTGCCGGGACCGGGTATCGGTTCCGCCTGATCGAACACGCCGGCGTCCTCAGTCTGGCAGAAATAGGAGCCGCAGTGCAGTTCCTGCAGCACCACCAGCTTCGCGCCCCGGGCGGCGGCGTCACGGATGCCGGCAACGCTGCGGGCAATGGTCAGTTCGCGGGTATCGGCGACGGCATGCTGCACCAGACCAACGATAAGTTCCTTCATTCCAGTACTCCTTGAGGTATCTGCATGGTCACGCAGTGCAATGAGCCGTGCTGCTCAATCAGCGGACGACAGGGGATAGCGATGATTTCACGGTCAGAAAAAGCGCGGCTGATAACCGCCAGGGCCAATTCGTCCCGGGGACTGTTGTAAACCGGCACCAGAACGGCACCGTTGAGGATAAGGAAATTGGCATAGGTTGCCGGCAGCCGATGACCATCGTCGGCGTAACAAGCCTCCGGCCAGGGAAGCGGCAACAGCTCAAAAGGTTGTCCTTCACTGGTACGCAGGGTAGCGAGTTCTTCCGCCAATGCTGTCAGTTCCGTGTAATGCTCATCCAACGGATCATCGCAGGACTGGTAGATAATGCGGTCGTCAGGCGCCAGTCGGGCGAGGGTGTCGATATGGCTGTCGGTATCATCGCCGGCCAGATAGCCGTGCTCAAGCCAGAGCACACGGTCCGCACCGAGTTGCTGCCTCAGCCGTTGTTCCAGTCCTGTGCGATCGAGGTGCGGATTGCGGTTGGCCTCCAGCAGGCAGGTGTTGGTGGTAAGCAGTGTGCCTGCGCCGTCGCTCTCCAGACTTCCTCCCTCCAGTACCAGGCCCGGCACCTCGCGAAGGCAGCCGCCGAATGCGCCAGCCGCCTGCAGCCGGGCGGTGATCTGATTGTCATCGCAGGCGCGGAACTTCAACCCCCAGCCGTTAAAGCCGTAATCGAGCAGAAGAGGTGCGCCGTTCTGATAGACCGTAATGGGTCCGAAATCGCGGGCCCAGGTGTCGTTGGTCGATAAGGCATGGACGCGCACCCGGTCCATACGGGCACCGGCCTCCGCCAGTTGTGAACGAACCGAATCAGGGTCTGGCGATGGGATGATCACCATCTCAAAGCGGCTGATTTCCACCGCGATGCGGATAAATACCGGCAACACCAGATCGAGCATATCAACCCAGTCGGTTCCACCGTGGGGCCAGCCGAGCAGCACCGCATCCTGCGGTTCCCATTCGGCGGGCAGGCGTCTTTGCATCATGGGTCCACTCCTTTGTGCGATGCTGGTGTTATACCAATGCAGAGGATGAGGTGTGGTAATAAGTAGATGGTAGTACGAAGTCACTTCTTCAGGAAGACCTGAAAATCTGCTCTGCCAAACTTTGACGGACTCGTAACATCTGAAAATTTACCACAGAGAGCACAAAGCCCACAGAGCTAACTAGCTGTAATAAAAAAAATATTTCTCTGTGATCTCTGTGTGCTCCGTGGTAAAAAAAGTCTTTTTACGAGTTTATCAAACTTTTGTCTTCCCAAAAGACTATTTTAGCCAGCTGATTCTATCACAGCAACGTTTTTTAGGCCATTTCAGTAGCAAGGTAAACCTGAGCACTGTATAAATTCCTGAGTATGTTCATTAGCCCATTTGTCTGACGATTTCAAACATGATGATGCCGGCTGCAACCGAGGCGTTTAAGGAATCAATTTCCCGCTGCATGGGGATCGTCACCTTGAAGTCACACTGCTCCTGCACCAGCGGTCGGATGCCTTTTTCCTCGCCGCCGATCACCAGGCAGAGCGGACCGGAAAAATCCGTCTGATAGATGGAAACGCCGCCCTCCTTGATGGTGCCGTAAACCCAGATTCCCTGTTCCTTTAATTTCTGCAGCATCCTGACGAAGTTGGTGCTCTGGCAGACGGGCAGGTGCGCCAAGGCGCCGGCGGATATTTTCGCCACCGTGCCGCTCAAGGGAGCTGAACGGTCCTTGGGCACAATGAGCCCGCTTACCCCTGCGGCAGAGGCGGAACGGATAATGGCTCCCAGGTTGTGGGGGTCCTGGATGGAATCAAGGGCCAGCACAAAAGGGGTTTTGCTCTGGGCAAGCAGCGCCAGAAAGGCTTCTTCCTGTATGGTTTCAAAGGGCATGATCCGGGCAATGACTCCCTGGTGGTTCATCTGTCTGCTGCCGGATATTCTGAACTGGGGGGTGAATTTTACCTTTACCTGCTCTTCTCTCGCCAGATCAATGATGTCCTGCAGTTTCCTGCTTGTTTTGCCCTTCTCGATGAGGATTTCGTGGATTGAGCGGGGTCTGGCGGCAAGCAGCTCTAATACAGGATGGATGCCCCAGACAAGCTGGTCTTCGTTAAGCGGTGTGTTATCGTTCATAAAACCGACCTGTGAAAGGTGAGTGGGCAGCCGCGGTATGCGGCAAAAAACAGCTTGTGTGCAGTTGCCGGGGCAAGTGTTGACAAGGGGTTGATCATTGTTGGGGGAGGATAAGGGGTAGTCCGTCCGCATCGCGCCTGGTGCGGCTGCGCTGGGCAATGATGATGGCCCGCAAGGTGTCAACTGCCTGTTCCACGGTGTCATTGACGATCAGAAAATCGTAGAGCCCGGCATCCTGCATTTCCTTTCTGGCATTCTGCAGGCGGAGCCGGATGGTTTCAGGGGAATCGGTTCCCCGCCCGGTCAACCGCCGTTCCTGCTCTTCCCATGACGGCGGGACAATAAAGATGGAGAAACATTCGCCTCCGGTCGCCTTCCTGACCTGCCTGGCGCCCTGGACATCTATATCCAGGAAGACATCAAGTCCCTGGATGAGATGCCGGTCCACCTCTTTTCTGCTGGTTCCGTAAAAGTTGCCGTGTACCTCGGCCCATTCGAGAAATTCATTACCGGCCCGCATCTTTTTGAAGGTATGCTGATCGACAAAATAGTAATCAACCCCATCCTTTTCGCCTGTGCGAGGACTTCTGGTGGTATGGGAAACGGAAAACGTCACCCCTTTTACTTCCGCAAAAAGCCTTTTGAGGATGGTGGTTTTCCCGGTCCCGGACGGGGCGGAAATGATGATGAGATTCCCTCTCACAGGGCATCCTCCGTCAGTGAGGATGGATCCTGCTGGGTGGCAGGGGTGAAGCGCTGGGTAATGGTTTCCGGTTGGACAGCGGAGAGTATGACATGGTTACTGTCCAGGATGATGATGGAGCGGGTTTTCCGCCCCTCGGTAACGTCAATGAGCTTTTTCTGCTCCTTGGCTTCCTCTTTGAGTTTTTTTATCGGGGAAGATTTTGGCTTCACAACGGCGAGGATACGGCTGGCCACCACTGAGTTGCCAAACCCCACATTGATCATTCTCTGGTCCATGGTTGTAACCTTTTTGGTCTATTCAAGATTCTGCACCTGTTCGCGCATTTTTTCCAGTTCGTTTTTCAGTTCAACGGCCTGATGAGCAATGCCGGCATCTGAAATTTTTGACGCCATGGTGTTGATCTCCCGTAAGAGTTCCTGCAGAAGAAAATCAAGGCGCCGTCCCACCGGTTCCTGCTGTTCAAGAAAATGGCGGAACTGATCGATGTGGCTGGTCAAGCGCACCAGCTCTTCGGTCACATCGGCTTTGTCGGCAATAATGGCAATTTCCTGGACAATGCGGCTTGGGTCAATGTCGATGTCTTTGGTCAGCTTTGCTATCCTTTCCTGCAGGGAAACCTGTTTTTGCGCGGTCAGTTCCGGTATCTTCTCTTTTATCTGTTCTTTAGTGGCTACCAGAAAGTCGAGCCGGGTGAGAAGATCGGTTTTCAGGCTCAGGCCCTCGCGCTCCCGCATATCCCGGGTCAGCTCCAGGGCCTGCAGCAGTGCTTGTTTCAGGACATCCCAGATGGCCTCCAGATCTTCCTTTTCATCCATGGCGTAAATAACATTGGGATAATTTGCCACCAGGGTCAGTTCCGTGCCTGATGCGGGCAGATCCAGATAGTTTTTGATCTCCAGCAGGCAGTTGCCATACTGACGGGCAAGGGGAAGATTGACGCCCAGGGTTTTGGCCTCAACCAGGTTCGGGGCGGGCGTAACCACCACCTCAATATGGCCTCTGCTGTAAAAAGGAGTGATTTCTTTTTTTATTCTTTCTTCAAGGGCAGCGTACTGTCTGGGTATTTTGATGCGGATATCGCAAAACCGGTGATTAACTGATTTGATCTCCACCGTCCAGCCGATGTTTTCAGAGAGGTGTTCTCCCCGTCCGAAGGCCGTCATGCTTATCGGAAATTTCATGAAATAAGCTCCATAAGTTCTTTGGCTGATGCCGTTGCCGTACCGATCTTGGCGACAACTATTCCTGCGGCAAAATTGGCCAGGGTCGCCGCCTCGGCAAAGCTGAGGCCGCTGGCAAGGCCAAGGGCAAGACTTGCAATCACCGTATCACCCGCACCGGTAACATCATAAATCTCTTTGGCCACCGTTGGAATAGTGAAAATCTGTTTTTCTTTTTCCAGCAGCGCCATGCCCGCCTCGCCCCGGGTAATGAGAACTGCCGTACTGTCGAGTTTTTGCAGCAGGGCAGTGGCCGCCTGGTAAAGAGATTCGTCATCAACGATGGTCACGCCGGACATCTTTTCGGCCTCGTGATGGTTGGGGGTGATGATGGTCGCCCCGTGAAAGAGGTCGGTGTGTATCGGTTTCGGGTCTACGATCATCGGTACATGGTGGAGGCTTACCAGGCGGCGCAGATGGTCCATCAGCTGTGGACAGATCACCCCTTTGCAGTAGTCGGAAATAACGACTGCGTCAAAGGTGGTGATATTTGCTTCGATAAACGAGCACATGGCATCCAGAGTTTCACCGGGCAGAGGCCCTGTTTTTTCCCGGTCAAAACGGACGACCTGCTGGCTCTGGGCCACTATTCTGGTTTTCTTGGTGGTGGGCCGGTCATGGGTCTTGATGACGCCTGCGGTGGGTGAATTCATCTGCTGCAGAAGTTCCAACAGATGTTGGCCCATCAGGTCATCGCCGATTACCCCGCACAGGGTGGCCCTGGCACCGAGATCGTACAGGTTGTGCAGCACGTTGGCCGAACCGCCGAGCAGAAGACTCTCATCGGTCACATTGACGACGGGTACCGGCGCCTCGGGGGAGATGCGGGAAACACTTCCCCAGATGAAATGATCAACAATGATATCGCCGATGACCAGCACATTGGCTGAAGGGAATTTTTCAATGGCCTGTTGCAGGTGCAGCCAATTTATGTTTTCTAGCACATCTTGCTCCTGTTGCTTTTTTGGCGGAATATATCAATGCAAGGTTTTTACCTTGTTTTGTCTTGTTTGCCATTTGTTTTATCATGTTTTTCCTCTGCCAGGATCAACCTGCAGAATTTTTCAGCCAGTTCTGTCAGGTTGGTATCAGTAAGATGGCTGCTGTCCTTGATGCGGATGGTCGTGGTTGAACCGGATTTGTCCAGGGGCCGCCATCTGTCGAAAAAACGGTCATTCGGAGCCCCGGCGAAACAGATGACCGACCGCGTTCCTCTGGCCGTGGCCAGATGCTGACAGCAGGAATCGTAACCGAAAAAAACATCCGCCTGATCGATAAGGGCCGAAAGCATGCCGATGCCACCCTGGATGCAAATCAGCCCATGCTGGAAAGGGATCTGTCTGGCTGCCAGATTTTTCTCCGAAACAGCCACAGCCTCATATGTCTTCATCTGGATGATTTCCATGAGCGCCCGTGCCCTCTCCCGTTCCTCCGGGTGACACCCGCTGTCAAGAACCACCAGAGCGCTATCGTCCTGTAAAAGTCCGGTGAGCAGTTTCTCCTCAAAAGGGTCGGGCAGTCGTTTTCTGCGGTCATTGCCGACTCCGAGATTGATGACAATTTTTTTGCAGCCTGGCGGGAACTGGGCAAAAAAACTCTTGATACTGTCCTCATGGGCCGCTCGGATGCAAATCTGCGGCAGGATGCTGATCTGTTCGCCCAGCACCTCGTTCAACCATCTGTTGGTCAGCTGACTGAGTCTGCTTGAGTCGTCCTGTTGATCGGTGCGCGAAGGGAAATGCCTGGTATACCTGTCGTCCAGCAGGGGAAGAAGGGCGAGTTGACTGAGTCTGCTGTCCGGGTCAAAGAGAAGGGTCTGGCCGTCATGCAGGCCTTCCCATTCCATTTTCAACTGCTGGTAAAGTGCGGTATAGCTGGCCAGACGGCCGATCAAGCCCCCATCCCGCTGGTAATGGAATCTTGCCCAGTGCACCCGGGGCAACCCGTAAAAAATTTCCGGCAGATGGGCCGGTCCATAAACAACAATTTCAGCCTTGGGAAAAGAGTGGGCAAGCCGGTGCACCATGATTGAGGTAATGGCCACGTCGGCTCCGACAGTAACCCGTGAAAGAATAAGGATTTTCCTGATCTTATCCTTGAGCGGCCGGCTTAAGGCAATGTCATGATGGATCTTTTCATAGCGGGCAAGAAGTGGTTCCTGGTCCGTATAGTTCAGCTCGTTCAGCAGGCGGTTTAAACTCTCTCCCTCCTTTTGCCGACGGATGAAGCCGATCATTCGCAACAGCACCAGATTGCAGAGTTCGACGCCTCTGGTGGTAAAGTCATCACAGAGCTGCTCAACAATATTTTTATAGAGGGCGGCAACCGCCGCTTTACGTACTTGGAAGTTTTCTTCAAAAAGGGCCATGCCGCAAAGCAGGTCAATGGCGCGGAAATCGGGCTTTTCATCGGCCTTCAGCTGATTCATGAAGCTGCTGCTTAACTCGCCGGCAATGACTTCCGGAGAAATGATGGGATTGCCGGCCAGAAATTGCTGCCAGTTATGATATGCTGTTTCTATTTTCATTGATTCCCGTTTTCATGAAGGGGGAAGATATGCTCAACCCCCTAATATAGACGTATAGCGTAAAGCAGGCAATTTAATTCTGCGTAAAGAGTAGATGCGGTCGGTTGAAATGGCCGTGATTCCCGGGAAAAAAGAAAAGAGGCAGGGCGATAAAGATGTTACGCAGGATAAGCAGATAAACGGGGGTGGGGCTCCCCTGGCCGAAACAGCCACAATCAATCGGCAGGAGGAGGTATCCTTCTGACACCAGGATGAGCAGGAGGGTGTAAAAAAGATAAAGCAGCCCGGTGACTCTGGCAAAAAATACTGCCTGGATGCCGCTGAGAGCTGTAATGCCTAAAACGATTTCCAGGGGTGGATACCAGCGGGAGATGAAAACCAACTGCCCGATACTGATCCAATCCTGCGCGAGAAGTGATTCAAGCAGGTCACCCACGCCTGGGGAGGTGATTTTGCGCATCCCGGCCAAGACGAGGAGTAGGGCGGCCAGGTAATAATCGCTGATAACAAGCAACTGAAGAAAATTTTTCACTGATCATGCAGCTTGATTTTTTTTGCGGCTTCCTTCCCAGAAGGTCAACAGTTCTTCCATCATCAGGTGGAGCCTCTCCACCTGTTCCTTCACATCCTGTACTGTGGCCGAACTTTCTTCCGACATGGCGGCCTGGGACTGCACCATATCATCAATGGAGTTAACCGCCTGTCTGATTTTTTCTTCGGTTTCGGACTGCTGCCTGCCGGTTTCCTTGATTTTTGTCATCTCCCGGACCACCGAGTCGGACCCGTTGTTGATTTCGACAAAGGTCGTTTTCAGATTGTCCACCATTTGCAAGAGGTTCACTTATCAGGAATTAAAAAAGGCTGGATTCAAGGTCCGTAATCTGGTAGCAGATGTCAATGAAGGGCTGATAATATCGCCTCGGCCATTAATGAGCTGGCCATCAAGGCAAACAACGCTTCCTGTAATATCAAAGAAGTATACGCGGTGGTGGCCGACAGACCGGAGCATCTGGTCAGTGAGTTTCAACTGGAAAAATTATGATTGAAGTAAGAAAGGAAGAGCATCATGCAGGAGATTGAACTTTTACTAAAAGGATGTGCGGTGAATTTCGAGACGGCCAGAAAGATTGCCCTGACCGTTGCCGGTCAGGATGAAGAAGAACCCATGCTGATTGCCTGGCACGACAGAGGCAGAGATAAGCACTCACCAAGCTGCGTGAAGTGTGAGATCAAAGGGGTGCCCGGCTGGGAGATCTATGGCCGCAATCATGGCGGACGGCTCAGGATCAGCATCAACAATGATGAGTATGTTTTTATCTACAGCTGAATTGTTCCTGAATTAAACGATAGTCAAACTTGACCTTCAGTTCCGCAGATGGTAATTTCCTGTGCTTTATTATCCCTTCTCTTTTCAGACTAAAAAAAATTATCGATATAATGATATGCGTAAACAAGAAAAATCCTTTCCCGAGGGCATGGTTCCGCTGGGAAAATCAAAATTTTTATTTTCCTGTCATCCCGGCGTGTCCTGCTTCATGTCATGCTGCCGCAACGTTGACATGCTCCTTTATCCCCATGATATCATCGAGCTGAAAAATTATCTCGGCATCCGCTCGGATCTGTTTCTGGAGCAATATGTTCAGGTGGTTCAGGGGGCAAATCCTTTTTTTCCATCGCTTATGATGAAAATGACAGCAGTCAACACCTGTCCCTTTCTGGGGCAGGAGGGATGCACGGTTTACGAGCACCGGCCGCTGTCCTGCCGTATGTACCCACTGGAACGCGGGGTGGATCGCACCCCTGATAAGGGCAGGGCGGAAGAATTTTATTTTTTGACCAGACATGACTACTGCAAAGGCCATGAAGAAGAGCAGGAGTGGACGGTGAAAGAGTGGCTGCGAAGCCAGCATATTCTTTTCCATAATGCCATGGCCGATCAATGGGCGGAGATGGATACACTCTTTTCCGGCAATCCATGGGCAGGTGAGGGGGCTGCCGGTCCGCGGCAGAAACTCGCTTTTCTGGTTTGTTACAATATCGACGGTTTCAGGGACTATATGCGCCACCACAACCTGCTGGGGCGTTTCAAGCTGCCACAGGCTCGCATCCGGTCCATTGAAAATGACGACGAGGCATTGCTCTCGTTCGGTTTTGACTGGCTGAAGCTGGTCCTGGCCGATATGCCCACTCTGCAGCCAAGAAAGAAAAGGTAGAGGAAGATCTTCTGCAGGCCCGTCAGGTGTCCAGCACTTTTCTGATAAGCCGGGAGATATCCTTTTTAACGATCGGCTTCATGAGAAACTCCCTGATGCCGATGGCCTTTGCCTTTTCCTCGGAGATGATGCTGCTGTAGCCGGTACAGAGAATGATCGGGATGTCGGGCCGGATGTGCAGCATTTCCCCGGCCAGTTCGGCGCCGGTCATGCCTGGCATGGTTTGATCGGTGATGATCAGATCAAACTGATCGTGATTGATGCGGAAGGTCTGCAAGGCCTCAAAGCTGTTGACCTGGGTGGTTACACTATAGCCCAATCTTTCAAGCATATTCTTGCCCATATCGGCGATCATTTCCTCGTCATCGACAAAAAGTATCCGCTCTGTGCCTGATGGCAAGACTGCTGCCCCTTCATCCTGCGGCAGGGCCTTTTCCGGTGAGGCGGGGAGGAATATGTGAAAGGCCGTGCCTTTTCCAGGCACACTTTTGACCCGGATCGCCCCGCCGTAATCCCTTATGATGCCGTGGACAATGGCAAGTCCCAGGCCTGTTCCCTTGCCTGTCTGCTTGGTGGTAAAGTAGGGATCGAAAATTCTGTTTTTGATGGCCGGATCAATTCCCGCTCCTGTATCACGCACCAGGAGTTCCACATAAGATCCTGTTTTCAGGGAGGGATATTCGGGGAAATCCATCCCATTTAATTCCGCCCTTTTCAGTTCAACCCGTAAGATCCCGCCTTTTTCTTCCATGGCATGATAGGCATTGGTGCAGAGATTTATCAGAATCTGATGGATCTGGGTCGGGTCGGCATAGACTGCGCCGCATTCAGGATCTATGTCCTGCCGGATTTCGATGGTCGTCGGAATGGAAGAGCGGAGCATTTTGAGTGTTTCCTTGATAATAGGCTGGGGTTGGAGCAGAAAACGCTTTACCTTTGCCTGGCGGCTGAAGGCAAGAATCTGCTGGACAAGATCTTTGGCCTTGTACCCGGCCTTCAGTACATGCTCCAGATCCTTGACACAGGCGGAATCCGGATGGGTATCTTCAATCGCCATATCGGTGTAGCCGATGATGACACCCAGGATATTGTTGAAGTCATGGGCAATTCCGCCGGCCAGGGTGCCGATGGCCTCCATTTTCTGGGACTGGCGGAGTTTCCTCTCCAGTTTGGCTTTCGCCTCCTCGGCCATTTTTTTATCCGTAATATCGTAGAGAAAGCCGACAAGTTTTTCCGGGCCGTTTTCACCCTGCACCACGGAAACAACATCCTGAATCCATCGTGTCGAACCGTTTTCATGAACCGCCCGGTAGGTAAAATCGTGATCTTTTCCTTTGCCGGTCTGTTCCCTGCAGAAATTCACCGCCTGTTGCCGATCGTCATCATGCAGACGATCGATCCAGGTTTGCATATCCACCCAGGAGCCGGCCGGGTAACCCAGCAGGGTTTCAATCTGATTGCCCATGAAGGTGAATTTTTCACTGGCCAGGTCCAGTTCCCACGGCACAGTAAAGGTCGACTCCAGCAGACGACGGAATTTTTCTTCATTGCGTTTTACTTCTTCCTCCGCCATGATCCGTTCGGTGATGTCATCGTAAACCGAAACAACCTCCCCGGACGGCAGTTTGAATACATAGTTGTCAATCCATACGCTGATGCGCTTGTCCTGATAGCGGCACAGGGGATGATGTTCCGGCACCCCTGTTTTCCATACCCGCCGCAGGATCTCAAACTGCCCGGTCTCCTCCAGGCCGGGTAAAACAGCACGGGCATTTCGGCCGATGACCTCCTCTTTGTTTAATTGGATGATTTTCAACCCTGAACGGTTGAGGTCTTTCACCACAAAGCTGCCGCTGTCATCCAGCGCAGCAAAAATGGCAACACCATTGCTCATGTTATCAAAGAGTTCTCTGAACTGATATTCGCTTTTATGCAGGGCGTCGAGGGCCCGCCTGTGTTCGGTAATCTCATGAAAGGTAAAAAGAATGGAGCCCTTATGGATCGCTAGCTTCTTGATATTGGTCAGGAAATAATGTTTGTCACCGTTCTTGTCCAGCAGGATGCTGTCGATGTTGCGGATTTCTCTTGCGCGGTTGAGTTCCTCTGCATCGAAAAGATTGCCGTCCACCAGGTGTTTTATATTGCCCATGGCCTGGATCTCCGCCACTGAATAGCCCAGGACGTGGCCGACATTGCCGTAAACATGGATGAAATTACCATCATCATCGGTGATGAATACGGGATCGGCAATGTTTTCAACGGTGATGCGGTGCAGTTCTTCGGAGTTTTTCAGATCCCTTTCCGTTTTATCCCGTTCCAGCCGGGCGGCCAGCACCGGAGCCAGATAATCCGTCAGGCTGGCCAGAAGTCTGGTGTCTTCCTCGTCATAACCCCCGCTTTTATTGGCAACGTGAATGGCGCTGATGATCTTACCCCTGAAAATGATGGGCGAAACCAGGGTATTGTCGATGGGGATATGACCTGCCGGGGTGCGGAACGGACCACTATTGACAAAAAAGGTCTTTTTTCTCGCAATGGCCTTTTCCCAGACCCCGCAGAAATCCGCTTTGCCGAAGATAATATTTTTGTCGGCCACCCGGCATTGATCCCAGTAAGTTGAGGTTGTTATGGCTGGGATAACGAATGCCCCATATTCATCGAAATAGCCGAATATGCCGAACTGGCTTTTGAAGGCTTTGACCACGATCTTCAGGATCTCCGGGTACAGTTTTTCATCCGGCATGGTAAGAAAAACCCGTGACAGTTTATTCTTAATTTTTAATTCCTGGAGTTCGTTTTCGATCTTGTCCATCTCACTTCCCCCGACGGCACAGCCGCAATAAAAAACATTGATTTCCCCAAGTGTTTCAGTCTGCCGGAAATGCTGAAAGGAGGGGCAATCGATAAAAATATGAAATTCTGATGAGTATGATACCGTAATTTGCTATAAGAGATATATTAAAAATTTTTCGTGCCTCTTCTTATTGATCAAGGATGATTGTAGTGATGGCAGATATTCTGATCGTTGATGATGATGAACTTCTTTGCGGTGCTATTGAAAAAAAGATCACCAGACTGGGACATACCGGTGCAAGTGTTCATACCCTCAGAGATGCCTATGAAAAGTCGCTTGCCGGTAACTATGACATCATATTCCTTGATGTCCGCATGCCCGACGGCAATGGCCTGGAGATTCTTCCCAGGCTGAAGGCCGTCTCCTCATCTCCGGAGATCATCATCATAACCGGAGCGGGGGACCCTGACGGCGCTGAACTCGCCATCAAGAGCGGGGCATGGTGTTATCTGGAAAAGCCAACCATCATCAGGGATCTGATCCTGCCCTTGACCCGTGCTCTTCAATACCGCAGTGAAAAGAACAAGACAGCCGCCGTTCGCTTAAAACGAAATAATCTGATCGGCAGCAGCCCGCAGATTGTCAAATGTCTGGACCATGTGGTCAAGGTGGCAAATAATGACGCCAATGTGTTGATAACCGGGGAAACCGGCACCGGCAAGGAGGTGTTTGCCCGTACCATCCACGAAAACAGCAACCGGGCAAAGAAGAATTTTGTGGTGGTTGACTGCGCGTCCCTGCCGGAAAAACTGGTGGAGACGACGCTTTTCGGGCATGAAAAGGGTGCTTTCACTGATGCTTCAAAACCGAACAAGGGTCTGATCAAACAGGCTGACGGCGGTACTCTTTTTCTCGATGAAATCGGCGAGCTCCCTTTTGACATGCAAAAGGCCTTTCTGCGGGTACTGGAGGAAAAATCTTTCCGACCTGTGGGCGCCATTCATGAGATCAGCAGTGATTTCAGGCTTATCGCCGCAACCAACCGTGATCTCCATGCCATGGCGGAACAGGGAAGTTTCCGTCGGGATCTGCTGTTCCGCATTGAGTCTTGCGCCATCAATATCCCCCCTCTTCGGGAACGGCTCGGGGATATCAGGGATCTGACCGACTACTGTATCAAGGCCCTGTGTGAACGATACGGTCAGGCGCGCAAAAATTATTCAGATGAGTTTGTCGAGGCATTGATGAATTATGACTGGCCCGGTAATGTCAGAGAGTTGTTCCGCGTACTGGATCATGTTTTTACCGAGGCTTTCCATAGCCCGAAGCTGTTTGCCCTGCATCTGCCGGAGAGGATCCGCATCCTCCATGCCAGGATGAATGTCAGGGGAGAGGCCTCGGGCACACCGCAACTGCAGCCATGCAGCCCGGGAGCTTTTCCCGTGTGGCGGGAAGCCCGGGATAGCTTTGAGAAAAAATATGTTCAGGATCTCATCGTGCATGTGGCAGGAAATATTCAGGCCGCCAGCCGGGCATCTGGACTGTCAAGAACAAGGCTCTATCAGCTTCTGGAAAAACACAGCATATCTCATTCACATTGACGGATGTCACAGTAAAAACATCACGGACACCACGGCAGTCGTCAGTCGTTTGCCTGTCTTTTTTTTCGGATCATTTTTTCTGTCGTGAGTAATGGTATTCGTCAGGTTTTTGGCGATTTCCAGCAGTTCCATTCCATAAAAAGTAACAGTGTCAACTTTAGTTGACACTGTGGGCTGTTATTTTATTTTATCTGCGAGTAGTATATTCTCTCCTGATCCCCAGCCAGTCAAGGCCTTCCCCACTTATTCCCTGCCATTGTCAGAATTGGCACGTAACTGGCATTTACCATAACTCATATGTAATTTTCCTATATTGTTAAGGAAAAATGTGGAGTGCGGTTCTGCTCTTTGCAAATGATTTTTTGGAATACGGCAATCATCTTCGGCAGAAGATAGAAAAAATAATCGATTCCGGTCAGTTGATTGAGTGCAACGAGATTTCCCAGTCGGCGGAAAGTTTTTTTGCAGGGCAGTGGATGTGGGGATCGGTATCTTCTGCGTGCAGCATGGATATGATCCGGACGGGCTTCTCTCCTTTTAAAAGCTCCTTGAGAGTGTTTTTGTCATCCTCATTCTTCCATATATCGACGATGACATGATTGCCAGGTGCCATCGGCTGAGACCTCGTTTTATATCTTACCCGGATACACAGTTTGAGGATGTTGTTGCGGTTATAAAGCATTTGAAATGGTTAAGAAAAAGGAAAAACGATCAGAAAAATGAGTAACAAATGAAATGACTTAATGCTGATGCTTCATGCAGAAATGATGAATTTCGGACCCCTTATTCGCTACCTGTTCAGGTATACCTGTTGAGTATTAGTCTGCGGGTTAACAGAACAAGGAAGTTCGCCGGCCTAGCCAGGTTTGTCTGGACCTGCAGATCCCATAAAAGAGTGTCCAGAAACAGTGAAGCCATGAAGATTTTATCCGGGGTAATCGTTACGTGCACGTTTATTAAATCGTCATGAACCACCGATGGCTGCTGGCCAACCCATTATTTTCTTACAGTGAGGTGTGCAGATGTTCAACAAGATGAAGTTGGGGACAAAAATAGCAAGCATCGCAGTCGTATTAATTGTTCTCGTCTGTATTGTGGCGGGCGTGGGATATTCCGGCATGCGTGGGGTGGTGGACAGGGTGGGAAAAGCTGATGCGGTTGACACCCTGGCAAAGGATATATTGATTGCCCGGCAGCACGAGAAAAATTTCATCATGCGCGGAGACACTGCATATATTGATAAAGTACATGGGCAGCTTGAAAAAATCAAAAAAGAGGCTGAGGAGACCAAAGGGAGATTTAAACAGAAGATCAACCAGGATCAGATGGAGCAGGTGATCAGGGAGGTGAAGGACTACGGCAATGCCTTTGACACCTATGTGGATTTATCGAGGCAAAAAACTGTAGCCCTGAATACGATGGGTCAAGGAGCTCTGACGGCTATGAATGCATTGGGCACCATCGATGCCGACCTGATGGCGCAGCTATCTGAGGCGCGTAAGCTTAATGATCAGTCTCAGATAGATGACAGACTGGCCAAGGCTGATGATGCCGATCTGATCGTCAGATGGTTTCTTGCGGCGCGGGAGCATGAAAAGGAATATATCATCAGCGCTGAGCAGCAGTGGCTTGATAAGGTTGATGAGGGGCTGGTGAAAATTCTTGATATGTCAAAAGACCTCAAGTCCCGTTTCAATACGGCCCATAACATTGAAGAGATTGACAAGGTAATGGTTGCAGTCGGTCAGTATAAACAGGCCTTTGATCAGTTCGCGCTGCTGGCGGCTGAACAGAACGAGGCAAGCGGCATCATGGTCAAGGCGGCCCGCAAGGTCGAGGAAGAATGCGCGGCAGCCACCGCTGACCAGGATGCAAAAAGGGAAAGCCAGATCACCGTGGCCAACAGTGTGATGATAAGCACTGCCGGGGCGGCAACTCTCATAGGCGTTGTTCTTTCATTTTTTGTTATCACGGGCATCACCAAAAGCATTACCAGAATCATAGCAGGGCTCAAGGATGGTGCTGATCAGGTGGCCTCAGCCTCAACCCAGGTATCTGCCGCAAGCCAGTCACTGGCCGCAGGGGCATCGGAGCAGGCGTCATCCCTTGAGGAAACATCCGCCAGTCTTGAACAGATGTCCTCCATGACACTGCAGAATGCGGAGAATGCCCAGCAGGCGGCAAACAAAACAAAAGAGGGGAGAGTGGTTGTCGACCAGGCCAACGAATCGATGAATGAACTCACCGTATCAATGGAAGAGCTGTACAGGTCAAGTTCGGAAACCCAGAAGGTGGTGAAGACCATTGATGAGATTGCCTTTCAAACCAATCTTCTGGCATTGAACGCCGCAGTGGAAGCGGCAAGGGCCGGAGAGGCCGGCGCCGGTTTTGCGGTTGTTGCCGAAGAGGTGAGAAACCTCGCCCTGCGGTCTGCCGAGGCGGCCAAGGTCACGGCGGAGCTGATTGAGGGAACGGTGAAAAAGGTGCAGGTCGGCTCGAAACTGGTTGAAAAAACCAATACCGCTTTTGAGCAGGTGGCAACAACCACGGGGCAGGTGGGTGAACTTGTCAGTGAAATCGCTGCTGCGTCCAAGGAACAGGCCGAGGGAGTCAAGCAGCTGAATATTGCGGTGGGTGAGATTGACAAGGTCATTCAGCTGAACGCAGCCAATGCCGAGGAATCTGCATCCGCCTCTGAGGAACTCAACGCCCAGGCCGGGCAGATGCAGGACATGGTTGCTGAACTGGTGGAGATGGTCGGCGGGAGAGCCCACCAGAAAGCAGCCATGATCGAAGGGACTCGTTTTGCCCCGAAGAAAGCGGCCCGCAGATGGTTGAAATCTTCACCCGCCGCCGTGGAAAGAAAAAGGCACGATGTGCAGGAAGGGGGGAAACTGAAACCGGAAGTAATCATTCCCCTGGAAGAAGGATACGTGAATTTCTAAAAGTATCCGGACCTTTTCATAGAGTATGAAAGATGATTGACCTATGACGATAAACGCCCGGAAAATGCCGGCTCTTTTCGGAAAAAATATCTGTGACCGGGGAATCGTCATAGGTCTGGTGGTTCTTCTCTTCGTGGGAGCGGTGGTATGGAAGGGCCTGGGAGAGCTGGGCAATTCATTCAAGACCGGGGTGAAGGAAGGGCTGACCACGGTGCTCGGCGTAACCCATAACGCCATCCATGAATGGATCTTGCACCATTTTGAAAATACCACCCGCATTGCCCATGATTCTGATTTCATCCGTCTGGTTGAGACTTTACAGGTGTCCAATCTGACCGGTCAGGAATTCCTGCAGCATCCGGCGCTTGCGGAAATACGGCTGATGCTGCGACCGGTCATTCAATATCATCAGGATTATGATTTTTTCATCATCACGGCCAACGGCAGCATCATCGCCTCGTTATTTGATGAAAATATCGGCGATACAAGCCGTTTTGCCGACCAGAGAGCCTTCCTGTCCGACATCTTTCAAGGCAAGACCACTCTGCTTTTACCTGTGCAGACCAGAATATTCCGGCATGAAACGTCCGGTACCTCGTTTACCACCGGTGCAGCCATGTTTATCGGTGCGCCGATTATCTCCCCTACCGGCTCAATCAACGCAGCGCTGATATTCCAGATAAGTCCCAGTGAGGTGAGCAGGATCATGCAGGGGGCCTGGACGGGCAAAACCGGTGACAGCTATGCTTTTGACGGAGCAGGCAACATGATCAGCGAATGCCGTTTTACCGATGACCTGCGACGGATGGAATTGATCGACGCTGCGGAAAAAAGCAGCGTGACCTTCAGATTGGGCAATCCCTTGGGCACTGTGCCGACCCGGGGGAAACCCAGGTTGGCCAGGCAGCAGCTGCCCCTGACCGATATGGCCCGGCAGGCCATTGCCTCAAAAGAACAGGGATACAATGTGGACGGATACAGGAACTATCGCGGAGTCATGGTTGTCGGGGCATGGACATGGGATCAGCAGTTTGATTTCGGTCTGGCTTTTGAAATCGAGACAGACGAAGCGTTTGCTCCTTACCGGATAATCTATAAGATTATCGGCATCATTTTTGTTCTCATCGCGATTCTCTTTTTCGGCTATGTAATGCTGCTGATGCGAATTAATAAGGAACTGCAGGAAACGGCCGAAAAGGCGGTGGACGCCCATGAAAAACTGTTCAGAGAAAATTGCGAGCGGCAGAAATATCAGCTGGCCCTGAAAAAGAGTGAATTTCAGCTGCGGGAATTATTCGAGAACATGCGCAAGCGAGTTGCCATCTGCGAAGCGATAGATGACGGCAGGGATTTCATCTTTAAAGACATGAACCGGGCTGCCTTGCAGAGTGTCGAGCTGGACAAAGGGAAAATTATCGGCAAAAGCATCAGGGATGTCCTGCCATGGGTCGAATCCATGGGAGTATTGGAAGTGTTCGAACGGGTATGGAAGACAGGCAATCCTGAATATCATCCCCAGTCAATTTTTAAAAAAGACGACATCCTGCTGTGGCTGGAGATTTATGTTTTCAAGCTGCCCACCGCGGAAGTTGTCGCTGTCTTTGAAGATATAACGGAAAAGCAAGAGGCTGAAAGGCGGTTGATCCGCAGCAAGGAGGAATGGGAAAGGACCTTTAATTCCATTCATGACATTATTACCTTGCAGGATAAAAACATGCGGATCGTTAAAGCAAATGAAGCTGCCAGCCGTTTTTTTAACACTGACAAGAAAGAACTGACCGGCAGGTTCTGTTATGAATTTTTCAGTGGCAGAGGTGAACCCTGTCCGGGTTGCCCGGTGCAGTTGTCTCTGCAGGACATGCTCAATCATTGCGAGATTATCAGGCACGAGAAACTGGGCAGAATATTTAAGGTGTCAACCTCACCGATTTTCGACAAGAACAATAATATAGAGTATCTGATCCATGTGGCCACTGATATCACCGAGCAGAAAAAACTTGAGGAAGAGCTGCTGCAATCCCAGAAGATGGAGGCCATCGGCACCCTGGCCGGCGGCATTGCCCATGATTTCAACAATATTCTCACCCCGGTCATCGGTTTTGCCGAGATAGCCAGGGATGCGGTAGTGAAGGGAGAGCGGCCGGTCGATGAGCTTAATCAGGTGCTGCGGGCATCCTATCGGGCGAGGGAACTGGTCCGACAGATTCTGGCTTACAGCAGGAAAGGCAAACAGAAACTGCTGCCCGTATCGCCGCATTATATTGTTAAGGAGTCTTTGCGGTTTATTCGGTCAACCTTGCCGGCAACCATTGAAATCAGGGAAAATATTGATAAGAAAAGTGGGACAATTCTGGCGGACCCGACCAAAATACAGCAGGTGGTGGTGAACCTGTGCACCAATGCCTTTCATGCCATGGAAAATACCGGGGGAGTTTTGACGGTCACGCTGTTGCACAAGGACTTAACTGCCGAGGAGATCATGGAGTATCAGCATGTTGCAGCCGGTTCCTTTGTCGAATTGATGATCAGTGACACGGGGCATGGCATGGACAAGGCAACAATGGAACGGGTCTTTGAACCCTATTTCACCACCAAGGGAAACGGCAAAGGAACAGGTCTGGGACTGGCAGTTGTACATGGCATCGTCAAAAGTTGCGGAGGGATCATCAAGTTTGAAAGTGAAAGAAATAAAGGGACCATTTTTCGCGTCTATTTCCCGGTCACTGATGCAAAACAGGCGGTGATCGCCGGAGAGGTTGAAGAGATTCTGCAAAGGGGAAACGAGCGCATACTGCTCGTTGATGATGAAGCGGCAATCGTCAGCCTGCAGAAAAATACCCTAGCCGCGCTTGGCTATCACGTGACGGCAACCACAGACAGCGGAATTGCCTTGAGCTATTTTCAGGCAGCGCCGGACGGTTTCGACCTCATCATAACCGACCAGACCATGCCCTCCCTGTGTGGAACGGAACTGGCCGGAGAGGTTCTCAGGGTCCGGCCTGATATGCCGATCATTCTCTGCACCGGATACAGTTCGGCCATTTCCGAGGAAAAGGCGATGGAAGCCGGTATCCGGAAACTGGTGCATAAACCTTTCGGTGGCAAGCAACTTGCCAGGCTGGTAAGAGAGGTATTGAATGCGGGCTGATAGACTTACCTGCTCATTTTTTGTTTTTATACGGATCAAACTCGGGGTAGAGCTGTCTGGCGCAGTCCGGACAGATGCCGTGGGAAAATTTCGCCGCAGAATGGTCACGGATATAGCCCTCTATCTGCACCCAGTTCCCCTGGTCGTCTCTGATCTTCTTGCATGAGGCGCAGATCGGTAGAAATCCCTCCAGGTATTTAATCTCATGTAATAATTTTTTCGTGATGTACACGGTGAACAGGCCAATGATAACAACCAGAATACCTTCAAGGGTGCTTTCACGCCAATTGATCGGCGTGGGATCCGCCCCCATCAGCAGATAGGGAAGATCAAGCAGTTCATCGAGCCATAAAATGACAAACAGGGTGCCGAAGCTGATTAATTCGTAACCTACGAGATACCTGGAAATTTTCTGTTTATTCATGTAAGCCTCGGTTTGATTGTTTCTGTTATCTGTTTGAGTGCCTAAAATACTTTCAGGCACTCTTCTCGAACCGCAATTCTGCTATCAAAGTAAAATCTGCCGAGATCAGGTTGTCTGAATTTATGATCAAGTTCTTCATATCCGCGTCGCTTCCTCATTTATCATCAAGCACACTGCGCAACATCTCGGCCAGTTCTCTTTTCTTGATGGGCTTCATGAGAAACCGGCGTATACCCAGGGCTTTTGCCTTATCACCATCAATCTGTTCACTGAATCCCGTACAGAGAATAATCGGCAGACCGGGCCTGATCTCCAGCAGTTGCCGGGCCAGTTCCGCCCCTGTCATTCTCGGCATGGTCATGTCGGTGATCACCAGTTGAAAGGTCTCGGGCTGCCCTTTGAAAAGCAGCAGGGCCTCAATACTGCTTGTCACGGCTGTGACCGTATAGCCGAGACTTGTCAGTATCTTCTGTTCAATCTGCACCATTTTCACTTCGTCGTCAACAATCAGGATATGCTCCTCCCCGGTTGGAAATGGTATGGTGGATAGTATTTCCTCATTTGCTGCGGAACCGATCCGAGGCAGATAGATGCTAAAGGTCGCACCCTTATCCTGTTCGCTGGCCACCTCAATATGCCCGCCATGGCTTTGGACGATACCATGCACCACGGACAGGCCAAGGCCTGTCCCTTCATGCTTTGCTTTGGTGGTGAAATAGGGTTCAAAGATTCTTTCCATGATGCCGGCGGGTATGCCCTGACCCGTGTCCGTTATGCAAATTTTTACATAATCACCCGGGGATAAGGCATGAGTAATGATTCGCATATCACTTTTGTCAAGGTACATGGGTTCCATGGCAACCGAGAGGGTACCCCCTTTATCGCGCATGGCGTGATAGGCGTTGGTGCAGAGATTCATGAACACCTGATGCATCTGGGTCGGATCGGCAAATATGGTCCCGCAGTTCGGGGAAATGTTCTGCCGGATGTCGATGGTGGTGGGTATAGTGGCGCGTAGCAGGTTGAGAACCTCTTTGGCGATAAGATGTATCTGGATGGGTTGGCGGGCGAGTTCGGTCTGACGGCTGAAGGTCAGTATCTGCTTGACCAATTCCGTCGCCCGCCTGGTCGCCATGATCACTTCATCCAGATCTGCGGCGATGTCATCATCAGCCTTCTCCCGGGCCATTTCGGCAAAACCCAGGATGGCGCTCAGAATATTGTTGAAATCATGGGCAATGCCGCCGGCCAGGGCGCCCATGGCTTCCATTTTTTGGGCTTGGCGAAGCTTTTCGTCGGCAGCTTTGGCATCGGTGATGTCCAGCCCCTCGGAAATTAGAAAAATAATCTCTCCTTTGTTATTCTTGAGGGGGATGAGAGAAAAATCAACATAATGCAACCTTGCATCGCAATCCTGATGGGTCACTTCTCTTTGTACCCGCTGCCCTTGGGCTGCCTCGGCAATGGCCCGGCGCAGCCATTGCTGCAATTCAGGTGAATGGGACCACCAGCGGGTTTCCCAGAAGGATTTGGCAAGTATCTGGCTTTCATGGCAGTCAACCAGTTGTAGAGCGCTCTTATTTGCCTCAATGAGGATGCCGTCAGGGGAGAGCACGCTGATATAATGGGATGAATGCTCAAAAACCGCCCGGAATTTGCTTTCGCTTTCCTGCAGAGCCCTGGTGTTTTTCTGTTGCTCGGTTATGTCATGGGCGATTGCCTCCACGGCAATCACTGAACCGTTCTGATCAGAAATTGGTACCTCGCTGACTTCCAGAGTGTGCATGGAGCCCTGTTTATGCAAGACTTCAATCTGATAGGAAGGCTGTTGCCGGTCCCGGCAATCTCGTCTGGCGTCGAGTTCAATATGTTGATTGATGGGGTTGCCCCGCATAAATTTGGTATAATGGGCTAGAAACTCCTCGCTGCTGTAACCGAGCACCTTGGTGATAGAGGGGCTGATGTATTGAAAATGGCCGTCGATATCGCGGGTATAAAAAAAGTATTCGTTGCCCAGATTCTCCACCAGGCGCCGATATTTCTCCTCACTTCTTTTTAATGCATTATCACCTTTCTTCCGCTCGGTGATATCCAGTACCACCCCGATGGCCCGGCAGGGATCATTGTTATGATTCCGGAATACCTCCCCCTTGGCTGAAACCCAGCGCGTTGCGCCGTCCGGCCGGATGATGCGGAATTCCATCTCATAATCGTTTTTTCCTTTTCTGACCTGTTCAACCGCGTCGTGCACATACTGCTGATCATCCGGATAAATGCAGTCGAGAAATGTCTGGTAGTCTTCCTTGAACTGTCCCGGCCAAAAACCGAAGATAGTTGCCATGCGTTCATTGCATGTCAGCGTGCTTGAACCGAGTTGCAGATCCCAGCTGCCGATATTGGCCACCTGCTGGGCCAGGGCATATCTTTCTTCACTGGCGCAGAGCGCCGCTTCCGCCTGTCGGCGGCTTAACAGGCTGTGGATGATGAAGAGGATGAAGACGAACTGCACAATGATGATAAACATGCCGCCCAGAATTTGCCATCTGTACTGGGCAAAGAAGGAATACTGGCGAAACCTTATGATGCTGCCCGGCGGCAGCTTCTTTTCGTTGATACCCCAGCGCTGCAACTGGCGCCAGTCGAACATGGGGATATTTTCCAGGCGAAAGGGAGCAATTCCGGCAGGGATCTTACCGGCCAGTATCCGCAGGGCAAGCTCCGCCGTCTTTTTTCCCTGCAACTCGGCACTTGTCAAATTCCCCCCCACCATACCGTAACCCATGTAGGTATCCCACAGGCTGAACACCGGCGCGTTGGCTCGCTGGGAGAGAAGAGCCAGCACATCACGTGACACAAGGGGGCTGCCGGCTGCATCCCGCAAAACGATCAGGTAATAGATGATCGAGTGCTCCGGCAGGTCAGCTACTCTGTCGAGAATTTCGTCAATGGTCAGACTGTCCCAGAAGTGGATGTCGTAACGCCCCTGGTAAGTATGCAAAGCCCCTCTGGCCTGCTCTGCCACCAGGCGATCAGTCAGGGCCGAGCCGGAGATGACGAAGATATGCTTGGTATCCGGCAGAAGTTCCATGGCAAGTTTAAAGGTTTTGACGTAATCCTCACCCCGGTAAATTCCGGTCATGTTATGCCAGCGTGCGGCGTTTTGCAGATATTTCTGTTCATCGGAGGCGAAGATGACAGGAACACCTGCAAAGAGATTCGTCCCATGATCAATCATAAAGGTGACGGCCTCGGCATCCATGGCGATGATCAGATCCAGATGCCTGTCCGCATATTTAAGGAGTAAGAGATCTTTGAGGCCGCTTACGTAGTCTTTGTCCGAATAGCGGATCAGATCCAGATATTCCACATTGAGCTCCACCTGCGCCATGGTCGCTGCGCCAAAGGCGGAACGTAGCGCCTGGTCGGCAAGCTTCTCCCAGGGCATACCGTTGTGATAGGAGTATAGGACCAGGACCTTCCTGGGGCTTGGCAGTTTGGGATTGGTGGCGTGAGCGGTCGAAAGGAAAAAAAACGCGGATAGAGTGAAGAGGAAGATGGGTATTTTCCGGATGGCAATACTTCGCATTGTGATCATCGCACTCTCACTTTGCTTTTCCTCACTATAAAGAATGGCTGTTTGCCGACTACGGGAAAATATAATTGGGCCTTAGTAATGGTCCGTCAACCCGCATGCAGCGAGGGAGAAATTTCCCGGGACGGATTCAGCCGGACGCTGTCTGATAAACACCCTGGAGATTTTTTACGAAGACTCTCTGCTTAGAATCAGATGAAATTTGTCATTTGTCAAATATTAAAAAGAGACCTCAACCGGCAGAGAAGCTGCATGCAAGGGTTGAATGGAGGGGAAGTCGAATGGAATGTTGTCGGGGGATTTGCCTGCAACCCGTTACGTGCAGGTCGCAGTTTTCTGTTTTACTCCGGCACATGTTTAATGATACAAAAATGACAGGCACGCGGTTACTCAGGACTTGCCGGCTCCCTTTCTGTCATCATTAACACCGGAGAACTAATGGATTGGCTGACTCCCGCTCTCATTGCTACCCTTAATGCGGCGATCATTGTCTCGTTGACCTTTCTCTACTTGTTTTATCGGGAAAGGGAGCGATTTCTCTTGTATTGGTTCCTGAGCTGGAGCGCTTATGCATGCAGGTTTGTCATCCATCTGGCCATCTTGTATAACATTATGCCGCCCTGGATGATTCTGGGCCATCATGCCGCGTCAATCAGCAGCGCCATTTTTTTCATCTGGGGAACCTATCAGTTTCTTGATAAAGATTTTCCCAGGCTCTGGCTCTACGGCGCAGGAGCTGTCGCCGGCTGGGCATTGATCGCCAGTCTGGCCGGTTTTTCTTTTATCGCCCAGAATATTGCCACCTCGTTTTTTCTGGGCGGGGTCTACATCTGGTCCGGTTTTGTCTTTCTGCGCCATCATCGGATCAAAGGGGCGGGAAAACAGGTTTTCGGCTGGTCCCTGATCTTCTGGGGACTCCATACTGCGGATTATCCCTTTCTCCGCCAGGTGCCGTGGTTTGCCCCCTGGGGCTACCTGCTGGTGTCGGTCCTGTTCCTCACCTCGGCCATGGGCATGATTCTCAATTACTACGAGAGAATCAAAAAAAATCTTGAGAAAGAAATCCAGGAACGGATGCTCCTGGAAGATACCCTGCGGCAGAGGGCTGACGACCGGCTGCAGAACTTGAACACTATACAGAAAAGCGAGAGCAAGTATCGGGCTCTCTTTGAAAACTCGGCTGATGCCATGTTTATCCTGCATGATGGTTACCAGGTTGACTGCAACAATGCCGCGGTGGACATGCTGCGTTATACCGATAAGGCTCATATCCTGCAGACCCATCCTGCGGAGTTGTCTCCGCAGAGGCAGCCGGACGGCAGATTGTCTTATGAAAAGGCCGAGGAGATGATGGCAATGGCCTTGGCCCATGGCTGTCACCGCTTTGAGTGGATACATCAGCGGGCGGATGGAGAAGATTTTCCGGTGGAGGTGCTGCTGACAGCCATTCCTGATGGGGGGAGGCAGATTCTGCATGTGGTCTGGCGGGACATCACCGCCCGCAAACGAGATGAAAAGCTGCTGGCCGAGCAGCTCACCGTTCTGACCCTGGGCGCGGAGGTGGGGGTTGTGCTGACCAGCGGTGGAGATCTGAGGCCGACCCTGCAGGACTGCTGTGCCTTGTTAGTCAAACATCTCCATGCCGCCTTTGCCCGCATCTGGCTGGTCAACAAGGAATCCAATCTGCTGGAACTGCAGGCCAGTGCCGGTCTTTACACCCGTATCAACGGAGAACACTGCAAAAAAGCCATTGATGGCAGCAGCAAGATCGGCATCATTGCCATGAACCGAAAACCGCTGCTGACCAATGCGGTTATCGGCGATCCGCATATCACCGACCAGGAGTGGGCCAAACGGGAAGGCATGGTTTCCTTTGCCGGCCACCCTCTGCTCATCAACGAAAATGTCGTCGGGGTAATGGGTCTGTTTTCCCGCCATGTGTTGACCGACACGGTTACCACGGCCCTGGCCTCCATTGCCGACCAGTTAGCCCTGGGCATTGAACAGGCTGTCATGAACATGTCTCTGCGGGAAAGAGAGAGAAAATACCGGGCCATTATTGACCAGACCTTTCAGCTTTTCGGTTTCCTTACTCTGGATGGGGTCATTCTCGATGCCAATATCGCGGCCCTGCAGCTCATCAACGCCCGCAAAGAGGATGTTCTCGGCAAACCCTTCTGGCAGACCGGATGGTGGGCCCATTCCCCGGAACTACAGGAGTGGCTGCGCCAGGCCGTAGGACGTGCCGCTGTTGGTGAGGACGTCCTGTCTCAGGTCACCCACCCTGGATTTGACGGCACACTGCATTTTATTGATTTCATGTTGAAGCCGATCAGAAATGAGCAGGGCGAAATTTCTTTTCTGATGGCCCTGGGCCGGGATATCACCGAAAAGATTATGGCCGAGCAGGCCCTGTGTGAAAGTGAACGCAAACTGGCCAATCTGCTCGCCAACCTGTCAGGCATGGCCTACCGTAGCGCATACCTTGCATCCAGGACCATGCAGGTTGTTTCCGAAGGCTGTCAGATTTTGACCGGTTATACCGCCGATGAACTGACAGATGACCGGCATGTATCCTATGAAAGTATGATCCACCCGGACGATAGAGATTCGGTCTGGCAGCAGATCCGTAATGCGGTTGACCAGCATAGCTCTTACCACTTGAATTACCGAATCCTCACTTCCCAGGGCCAGGAAAAATGGGTTTGGGAACAGGGGTCAGCTGTTGCAGGAGACGATGGCCAGGTGGTTGCGCTGGAAGGATTTATCACAGACATAACCGACAACAAACGGGCGGAAAAGGAAAAAAACGAGATGGGGGAAAAGCTGCGCCAGGCCCAGAAAATGGAGGCACTGGGCACCCTGGCCGGAGGTATTGCCCATGATTTCAACAATATTCTTTCAAGTATTTTCGGTTACACCGATCTGGCCCTGATGCAGTCCGGGGACAATCCGCAGATCAAGAATGATCTGCAGATGATTATGTCGTCGGCTGAAAGGGCCAAGAGACTGGTGCAGCAGATTCTGCTGTTCAGCCGGCAACGGCAGGTTGAAGCGAGACCGGTGCAGGTGAAATTGATCGCCAAGGAGGTGTTCAAGCTGCTCAAGGCCTCACTGCCATCCACCATCAGCATCAATCATAATATTCTCTCCGACAGTGTGGTCATGGCGGATCCCACCAATATTCACCAGGTCATGATGAACTTGTGCACCAATGCCTTCCATGCCATGGAAGAACATGGCGGCAAACTCGATATCGATCTTGTTGATGTGGACCTTGATGAAAACTTCACCCGCCTGCATCCGGACATCGTGCCGGGCCTTTATGTCAAGCTTTCCGTGCGCGATACCGGCCATGGCATACAACCTGAGACAATGAAAAAGATATTTGACCCCTATTTTACCACCAAAGGGGAAGGCAAGGGAACGGGCATTGGTCTGTCGGTGGTGCACGGCATTGTCAAAGACTGTAAGGGGGCCATTGCTGTCCTGAGTGAACCGGGGCAGGGGACGACCTTTGATATTTTTCTGCCCGTCATCCAGGCCGATCCAGTTAGTCAGCACGATGACGCGGCTTCTTGCCCTACGGGAAGTGAATCGATCCTTTTTGTGGATGATGAGGTGGCACTGTTAACAGTCCATAAAAAGATGCTGGAAAAACTGGGCTACCAGGTGACCACTGAAAAAAATTCCCCCGAGGCCCTGAACCTGTTCATGGAAAATCCTTATCATTTCGACCTGATCATCACCGATATGACCATGCCGGAAATGACCGGCGATGTATTGGCGCAGCATGTATTACGCATCCGTTCAGACATCCCGATTATCCTCTGTACCGGCTTTAGTGAAGTTATCAATGAAGAGAGGGCAAGGCAACTGGGGATCAGGCGATTTATCATGAAGCCTCTGATCAAGCAGCAGCTGGCCTGCGCCATCCGCCGGGTCCTGGACACCAAGGAGCAGGCATGAACGAAGCAGTCAAACTGTTATGCATTGACGATGATAAGAATTTTTTAAGCTTGATCAGCATGTTCTTTCAAAGGCTCGGCTATGCCGTATCAACTGCGCTGGATGGCAGAGAGGGCCTGGCGTTGTATGCAGAGGAGAGACCGGATATCATCCTCGTTGATCTCAACATGCCGCAGGTTGACGGTTTTACCGTACTGGAGCAGGTGGCTCGACAGTCCCCGGATATCCCGGTCATTGTTATTTCCGGTGAGGGCGGCATGGATGACGTGATCCGGGCGCTGCGGCTCGGCGCCTGGAACTACCATACCAAACCCGTCAGTCGGCTTGAGGTGCTCAGGTATTCCGTGGAACAGGCCCTGGAGAAGGCTCGGCTGGGCAGGGAAAATATCAGTTATCAGCAGGAACTGGAAGGGAAGGTCAAGCAGCGTACCCGGGAACTTGAAGCCACCCTGCAATCGCTGAAGCAGAGCGAGCAGAAGCTCTCCACGATCATTGAGTCATTTGAAGGCTTCATCTTTATTTGTGACCGTCATTGCCGCATCACCTTTATGAATGCCTTTTTGCTCAAGTATCTCGGCAGGGACGCCACCGGGGAAATATGTCATCAGGCTGTCTTTCAGAGAACTGCCCCCTGTTCCTGGTGTGCGGACACAGGCCTTCCCGTTGAAGGCCAGAGCATCAGGGAAGAATTTTACAACAGCGTGGACAACCGCTGGTATTATGTTATCCACACCCCAATCTTTGATCAGCAGGGAGAGATGAACCAGCGTCTCATCCTGTTTTACGATATCAGCGAGCGTAAGCAAAAGGAACAGGAGCTCAAGGAAAGAGAAGAATATTTCCGCAAGGAAAACATGCGACTGCGGGCTTCTCTAACCGATAGGTACAAATTCGGCGACATCATCGGCAAAAGCCCGAAGATGCAGGAGGTATACGAACTCATCCTCAATGCGGCCGCATCCGATGTCAACGTGATCATCTATGGCGAATCCGGCACCGGCAAAGAGCTGGTGGCCAAGGCGATCCATGAACACAGCGACAGAAAGAACAAAAAGCTCTTTTATGTCAACTGCGGCGCCATCCCGGAGAGTCTGTTCGAGAGTGAATTTTTTGGCCATAAAAAGGGCGCCTTTACCGGGGCCATCGATGATAAGCACGGCTACCTGGATATGGCGGATGGCGGCACGCTTTTTCTTGATGAAATCGGCGAAATTCCCATCAGCATGCAGATCAAGCTGCTGCGGGCCATCGAGGGCAATGGTTTCACCCCGGTGGGTGGTGCGGAAATCAAAAGACCTGCTGTCCGTTTTATTGCCGCCACCAACCGTGATCTCAAGGAGGCGGTGCGACAGGGACGGATGCGGCAGGATTTTCTCTACAGGATTCATGTCATTCCCATTTGCTTGCCCCTTTTAAGGGAAAGAAAGGAAGATATCCCCTTACTCATCGAACATTTCCTCAGCCAGTATGAGCCTGATAAGGTTCCTCCGGTCAGTCCGAAAATCATCAAGGCCTTGCAGAGTTATGACTGGCCCGGCAATGTCAGGGAGCTGCAGAACACCCTGCATCGTTTCGTCACCCTGAAAAAACTTGACTTCATGGGCACCGTCATCGATGCGGCCGAGGAAAAGCCTTTTGCCGATACCAGCCAAAACATGGAAGCGCTCACCTATGAGGAGGCCCTGGAGAGATTTGAAAAAAAAATCCTCTTCAATGCCCTGCAGCATAACAAATGGCACCAAGGCAACACCGCCACAGCCCTCAAGGTAAACCCCAAGACCCTGTACCGCAAAATGAAACAATATGGGTTTCTGAAATTGAAAAAATAGGGCTTTTTTGCCCGAAAAGATGCCATTTGTTGCCTGTTTCTGCTTTTCTTATTTGATATCAACTAATTATTGATTGATAACCTCTGTTTTTCCCCCTTTTAGTCCGATCCCGTCTATGGGGTTTCCCCCGTGCCATCCTGGCATATTCATGCAGAAAAGTGTTTTGTGTCAGGATGTTAGCAGAAGTAATCCGCCCATGGCATATTTATTGATATTACCAGTGATAACACTCAAGCGACAGATATCCTTCCCGCAAGAATAAGGATGAAGATATGCACGCCTCAGAATCTCCCCTGCATCAAAGACCGGCTGAGCAACATGACCCATTGCGGGTGCTCGTTATCGATGATGAAGAAAACGTCGCCGGACTTGTCGCCGCCATTCTCACCAGCGCAGGCTTTGTCACGGAAACAGCCTTTACCTGTCATGATGCCCTGGCAAAGGCGGCAGCCAGTCGCTTTGACATTGTCATCGCCGACATTTTACTGCCCGATGGCGATGGCGCCGTCCTTATCAATGAACTGAAGGACTTATGCCCTGAAGCCGCTTTTGTGGCAATGACGGGCAGCAACAGCAAAGAAATGGAACAGCGGGTGAGAGAGCAGCGGGTGGTTTATTATCTGATCAAGCCTTTTGAGTACCGGGAACTTCTGGAGGTGTTTAATCATATACAGAAGCGTAAAAAGAAGGAAGAAAACAAGACAAGACTGAGCCTGAATAAGAAATTTTTCAAGGGGATGTCACGCTTCTTTATACGCTGGGATTAAGGAGAACGATCATGAGTGTCCCCACATCAAGTGCACAGCAGAGACATCAGGAAGAAAAGTATCTGACTTTTTATCTCAATAATGAGGAATATGGCATACCGATTCACAAAGTCAAAGAAATTATCGGCATGACTGAGATTACCGCGATTCCCCAGCAAAAACAATATTACAGGGGAGTTATCAACCTGCGCGATCGTATTATCCCCGTGCTTGATCTGCGTTTGCGGTTGAACAGGCCATGCCCGGCTGACAGTGAAAGGACCTGCATCATCGTGGTGGAGGTCGCCCGGGCAGATAGGCTGGTGCCCACCGGCATGATCGTTGATTCGGTATCCGAAGTGCTGCAGATCAATGAAAAACAGGTGGAGAACACCGCGAATGTCGATTCAGCAGATAACAGCAGCTATCTGCTTGGTGTGGCGAAAGTGGAGGGAAAGGTAAAGATTCTGATCGACATTGACAGAATCGTTGATAAAGGAGATCTGCAGGCCTTGCTTGAAAAGGTGGCATAACATCTGCTATCATGAGGGAAAGATGGAAATCACTGTCAACAGAGGAATAGAACTATGAAGATATCACAGTTAAGTCTCAAGCAAAAGTTGTTCACCCCGAACATTATCCTGATTGTGCTGGTAATCATCGTCGGCTTCTTTGCATACAATTCCCGCACCGTCATCAACGGGCTGACTCTTGATCAGGAAAAGTCCGATAAGATCGTCACTTCGGTGCAGAGCGCCACCTTTCACATCACCAACTACCTGAGTCGCAAGATATCTTACGACACACTGCGGGAGACGGTCGTTCCATTGCTGGATGACATCAGGAAAGCCTCTGCCGGCAGCCATGAAAAAGAAATGACGGTCATATGGCAGGATGTTGAGCAGATTCAGGCCCTGCGCCAGCAGAATGTGCAGATTACCGCACAGGTCAATGAGTTGACCGACTTTTCCATCTCCAAATCAAACGGCTACATCACGGATGTCAGCACCAAGCTGGCGGATGAGCAACTTCGAAACGAGGTCAGCACCCTGGAGCGTCTTGTCATCCAGGGCGCCATGGTCAACACCTCGGCAAATTACAGCATCAAACACCAATTTGCCCTGCTCAATTACGATATCGCCAATAAGGACAAATTGATCACCTTCCTGGAGACCTTACTGGTCAACGTGGATAAAGACATCAAAGATCTGGCGAACACCCCCTTTCAGCCGATGGCGATGGAGTCAAAAAACGCCGCGCTGAAAATCCAGGAGTTGACCCTTGTCTTTATCGACAATACCCAGAAACGTCTTGATCTTGAATCAAACACGCTGGACCGGCTTAAAAAAGAACTCACCGCTATTAATGCCAAGTCGGATGCAGACACAGCCAACATGCTGGGAACCACCAGGACCTATCTGTACTATATTATCATCACCATACTGGCCTTTACCTTTTTCGGCATCATTGGCAATTTTTTCATATCCAAATCCATTTACCGTTCACTTGAGCGGATTATCACCGATCTGCGCAGTGCCTCCTCACAGGTGTCCCAGGCGGCCGATCAGGTAGCCTCATCAAGCCAGACCCTGGCGGAAGGGGCCTCGGAGCAGGCAGCCTCTCTGGAGGAAACGTCTTCTTCCCTTGAGGAGATCTCTGCCATGACCAAACAGAATGCGGAAAATGCCCATCATGCCGATGGATTGATGAAAGAATCAAACACATTGGTGGCACGTTCATCCGGCTCCATGCTGCAGCTGACCAGTGCCATGGGACAGATCGCCAGCACCAGCCAGGAGACTCAGAAGGTTGTTAAGACAATCGACGAAATCGCCTTCCAGACTAACCTGCTGGCCTTGAACGCGGCGGTGGAAGCCGCCCGTGCCGGTACGTCAGGGGCTGGTTTTGCCGTGGTGGCCGATGAGGTGCGAAATCTTGCCCTGCGTGCCGCCAATGCGGCAAAAGATACCTCGGCACTCATCGATCAGTCTGCCAGAACCATCGAGGATGGGGTGAAACTCGCCACCGACTGCAACAGCAATTTCGGTGAAGTGGAGAAGAGTTCCAAGAAGATTGCCGCCCTGATCGCTGAAATTGCCAGTGCCTCTGTGGAGCAGGATTCCGGTATCGATCAGATCAACACTGCAGTGTCCGAACTCAACCTTTCCACCCAGAATAATGCCGCCAGCGCGGAAGAATCGGCTGCCGCTTCAGACGAACTGAACGCCCAGTCCGACAGGATGCAGGAGACCGTTGTCCTGCTGGCCACATTGATGGATGGGAAGAGTGTTGCCAGAGAAAAGAGATACAATGAGTCCGACGACCGGCAGGCTCAGCCAGGAAAAAGGATTATGCCGGTTCCAGACCAGGCTGGGAGAGATGCAAGAAAGCAACGATCCGGTCAACCGTCTTCCCCGGCAGCCCAGTTCATTCCTTTTGACGATGACGAGGGTTTTCATGAAATAAAGGAGCTTGAATAGAAACTCGGTTCCCTTGGTGGTTGGCCGGGGCCGGCTGATACATCAGAGAAGAAATTGCGGAAGTTAAGCTGAAGGACCGTCGGGCCTGTGCCCCGGTCCTTCAGCTTTTTTTGATTACCATGCAAATGGGGCCAGCGTAATAGCGGAAAACTAGGGCATGCTGACTGCAGGTTCTCCAATGGGACTTTCCGTTTGTTTTTCCGCATCAGGGCAATCCAGCTGGATATTGCATTCACCCTGCTGTTCATCATAGACACTCATTCCTTGCGGGGTACTATACTGGGACGAATCCAGGTATAATTGCGGCTCTTCGCGGAAACAGGTCTGACTGATAAAGCGGATGATACTTTCTTCCCCCTTGATAAAGGTCAGGCCGTCGGGATTCTGCACAAGCAGGACGGGAATGGTCTCGATTTTGACAAGTGACAGGATAAGCCGGTTCAGAGCAGGATTGTAGGTAGGAGTGTATTCCAGTTCGGGGATGGACATGGATTTAATCTTGTCAACCGGGTTGAAATGGAACTCGCAGCTGTTGCAGTTTTCCAGTGCCTTGAGAACATTTTTGCAGTGAGGGCAATCCGAGGAAAAAAAGAAATAGAGTTGTTTGGACGGCAAGGCACATTTCCTGATCGCGAAGGTGCCGGAAGCAAGGGTCTGATTTTGCAGGGTCAGCAGGGCCGGGCCGAAATTGAGGATGGTGAAGGTAGCAAGTACGGCCAGAAAAAGCGGGATGCCGATAAAAAGCTGTTGCCGGCCGTAAAGGATATTGAGCAGGACAATGAAAGAAAAAATGATCAGGCAATAGGAGCACAGGGTATGGATGACGAATACCTGATAGCTTACCAGCACCCCTTCAACTGCCAGGCCGATCAGTAACAACAGGCGGAGCCAGTCAAATGCGGGCTCAGGCAGGGTTCGGAACCTGCCTGAGCCACAGTAAACGGCAAGAAAATATACAAAGCCGGAGAGGTTGAGGTAAACGGGCGCAACCGTCGTGAGTTTTTCGGCGATACTGCAGCCGTCGTTCAGACAGAGTGCCTTGCCGCTGAAGATGATCATGGCCATTTGCACGGCGATGAATCCGCAGGCCAGCAGGGCGCCCCATTGCATTATTTTCAGATTGGTATGCTTCATGCTGTTCTCTCGGCCGGGATAATTGAAAAACTGCTGACGGATTTTCTGTCGTTTCAGGAAATGGTCTGTCAGGGGGCAGTTTTATTATGACATTTATGTTTGGTGTAAAGCTTTTTTGTAAAGTTACTGCTGTCCTTTCATCACAGACACCGAAAAGAAAAGTTTGTTCCTGCATAGCGGGTATGAATTTTCACCTTATCCCGCTGATGGGAAATTACCACGTTTGCCGTTTTTTCTTGTGGTTTCTGGTTGTTTTTTGGCGAATTGAATGGCGTTGTAACCAAGAATATCGTTAACCTCCCTGGAAAATTCACGAATGGGGTTGATAGTCAGTTCGCCGGGGATGTCGATGTCCACCTCACCTTTTTTGGGAAAATGGAGAGTCAGGGAAACAGGGCAGGGACCGTGGTGGCGATGGATGGCTTTTTTCAGGTCTTCGATTTTCCTGCGGTTGACCCGGTCCGAATAGAGCATGATTCTTGAGGAAGCGGTGAATTTTTTCAGGGCGTCTGCCAGGGTATCAACGGTGTCGGCAATGATCTTCGCTTCCCCCTCCTCTTCATTCTGCAGCACCCCTTGGACCACCAGCGGTGTATCATCCCGGATGATGTGGGCACACTCGGCAAAGGCCTGGGAGAAGATAATGACCTCGACACTGCTAGAGGTGTCTTCCAGAGTGATGAAAGACATGAGTTCGCCTTTTTTGTTTTTGATGTCCTTCCTGCTTTTGACCAAGCCCCCCACCCGCACGGCCGAGCCGTCGGTACGTTGGGGCAGATCGGTGATTTCACTGTCAGTCGCCTGTTTGAGCTCATCGCGGAAGTCATCCAGGGGATGACCGGTGATATAAAAACCAACGGTTTCCTTTTCCGCTGCCAGTTTGTCCTTTTTGTTCCACTCGGGAATATCCGGCAGGGCAATGCTGGTGGATTTCTCCTTGGTCGTTAAGGGCATAATGGAAAAGAGAGAGAGCTGGCCGCTTTCTTTATCGCGTTGGGCGGCCTGGGCCTGCTCCATGGCCTGGTCGAGAATGGCGAAATACTGTGACCGTTTTGCCCCGAGAGAATCAAAGGCCCCTGCCTTGATCAGGCTTTCGATCACCCGGCGGTTTACCTTACGGGAATCCACCCGGGAACAGAAATCTCCCAGGGATTTGTATGGGCCGTCTTGCTGTCGTTCCTCCATGATGGAATCAAGGGCCGCGCCTCCCACATTTTTCACCGCTGCCAGACCGAAGCGGATTCGGTCGTTGATAACGGTGAAATCCTGGTTGCTTTCATTAATGTCCGGCGGCAGAACATCAATATGGTGATCCTTGCATTCATTGATGTACTTGACCACCTTGTCCGTGTTGTTGACGTCGCAGGAGAGCAGGGCGGCCATGAACTGAGCCGGGTAATGGGCCTTAAGATACGCGGTCTGGTAGGAGATCAGGGCGTAGGCGGCGCTGTGGGATTTGTTGAAGCCGTAACCGGCGAATTTGGCCATCAGATCAAAGATGTATTCCGCCTTATCCAGGGGCACATGGTTCTTCTCAGCCCCTTTCATGAACTTGCCGCGCTGCTCTTCCATGACCGCCGCGATTTTTTTACCCATGGCGCGCCGCAGATTGTCGGCATCGCCCAGGGAATAGCCGGCCAGCACATTGGCGATCTTCATGACCTGTTCCTGGTAGACAATAACCCCGTAGGTTTCCTTCAGGATTGGTTCAAGCTGGGGCAGCGGATAGCTGGCCACCATTTTCCCGTGCTTGGTGTTGACAAAGTCGTCCACCATGCCGCTTTCCAGCGGACCGGGTCGGTAAAGGGCAACAAGTGCGATGAGATCAGTGAAGACCTCCGGTTTCATCTTCATCAACAGCTGCCGCATGCCCGAACTTTCCAGCTGAAAGACGCCCAGGGCATCACCTTTGCACAGCAGGTCATAGGTCTTCTGGTCGTCCATGGGAATGGCGTTGATATCAAGGGGTTCCCCCCGTTCTTCCTTGATCAGTTTCAAGGCTCGGTCGATAACGGTAAGGGTTTTCAGGCCGAGAAAATCGAACTTAATCAGTCCGGTCATCTCGGTGTATTTCATGTCATACTGGGTGAGCACCTCGCCTTTGGGTCCCTTACACACCGGCAGGTACTCGACCATCGGTTCCGGAGAGATGACCACGCCGGCCGCGTGAATGGAGGTGTGGCGCTGCAGGCCTTCCAGTACCATGGCGATGTCGAGCAGCTGCCGCACCTGTTCATCACGCTGATACAAATCCTTCAGCCGGGGTTCCTGTACCATGGCCTTTTTGATGGTCATTTTCAGTTCATCCGGCACCAGCTTGGCGATGCGGTCCACATCCCCGAAAGGCATGGCCAGGGCGCGGCCCACATCCCGAATGACACCTTTGGCCTTCATGGAGCCGTAGGTGATGATCTGGGTGACATGCTCGTCGCCGCCGTATTTGTCATGCACGTATTTGATGACCTCACCGCGCCGTTCCTGGCAGAAATCAACATCAAAGTCGGGCATGGACTTGCGCTCGACATTGAGAAAACGTTCAAAGATGAGGCCGTAGGGGATGGGATCGATATCTGTGATGCGCATGCAATAGGCGACCAGGCTGCCCGCCCCGGAACCGCGACCCGGCCCCACCGGGATATCATGATTTTTCGCCCAGTTGATGAAATCGGCGACAATGAGAAAATAACCGGGAAATTCCATGGTCTTGATGACCTCGATTTCCATGTCCAGCCGTTTGCGGTATGTCTTTTCAAGTTCCGGACTGACTTCCTGTCTGCTTCGCAGTTCGCGCAGTCGTTCCTTGAAACCGTCCCTGGCCGTCTTTTCAAACAGGGAGTCCAGGGATTCTCCTTCCGGCATGGGGAAAATGGGGAAATAGTGATTGCCGAATGGGAGTTCCAGGTTGCAGCGGGCTGCAATGGTAACAGTATTATCAATGGCCTCCGGACAATGGGCGAAACTCTTGCGCATCTCATCAGGGGACTTGAAATAGAGCTGGTCGGTGGAAAATTTGAACCGGTTGGCATCCAGGATGTTTTTGCCGGTCTGGATGCAGAGCAGCAGTTCGTGGGCCTTGTTTTCCTCCCGGTTGAGGTAATGGCAGTCATTGGTTGCCACCAGGGGAATGCCGAATTCGGCTGACAGCTCTTTAAGTCCCCTGTTGGCCTCATGTTGCTCTTCCATGCCGTTTTCCTGCAGTTCAAAATAGAGGCGGTCTCCGAAAATCTCCTGCAGTTCCCTGGTTTTTTCCCGGGCCAGATCCATATTCTTTTCCTTGACGATCAGGTAGGGAATTTCACCGTGCAGGCAGGCGGTCATGGCAATCAGGCCGGCGCTGTGTTGCATAAGCACCTCCTTGTCAATGCGCGGCTTGTAATGGAACCCCTGGAGCTGGGCGATGGACGCCAGTTTCAACAGATTTTTATAACCCTCAATGTTCATGGCCAGCAGCACGAGATGAAAGGCGGCCTTGCCGGAGCTTTTCGCTGATTTATCGGTACGGGATTCCGGAGCAATGTAGAATTCACAGCCGATAATGGGTTTGATCCCGCTCTTTTTGGCCTTTACATAGAACTCCAGGGCGCCGAACATGGAACCATGGTCGGTGATTGCCACGGTGTCCATGCCGAATTCCTTGCTTTTCGCCAGCAGATCATCCAGGCGGATAGCGCCGTCAAGCAGGCTGTACTGGGTGTGGACATGGAGATGGACAAAATTGGCTGGAGTGGTCTGATTGGTCATGCTGGTCTCACTGGTCTGGTTGGTCTCACTGGTCTGGTTGGTCTTACTTGTCATACTGGTCTTGCTGGGTCGACTGGTAACATGAGCCATCAGCTATGAGCCATCAGCCATGAGCAAACTCCCAGCTCGTCCAGAGCCCGCAGGCTTTCCTTTACCCCGTTTTCCTGATGCGGTTCCAGGGTGACGATGGGTGAGAGACGCCTTTCTCTGATATAGGCAAGAAATCCGGCAAAATCAAAGATGCCCTGGCCTATTGCCAGATGGGTGTCGCGAATGCCATGGTTGTCATGGAGATGGAGCTGGCCGAGCCAGGGTTCGAGTTCCGGCAGCCAGTCATGCCAGTTTTTCTTAGCAAAGGCCAGTACATGGCCCACATCCAGGCAGAAACGTGCATAGGGCGAATCAAGGGCTGCAAGCATCTGCCTGTGCTGGGTCGGTCCCTGTTCATAGGTGTTTTCCAGCATGAGCGGGGTGTCATGCTCCGTGGCAATGGCAAGAAATTCCTGCCATGCCTCCAGAGAGTATTTGAACCACTCTTCCGGTTTATAGCCATGCTTGTTTTCTTCAAAACCCAGATGGCAGACAATTGATCTGGGTTTGAAAACCGGAATCAGCTCAAAGGCCTTGCGGATTTTGCTGCGGCTGACGCGGCGGATCTCAGGATCGAGACTGCCCGGATAGAGCTCATAAAAAGGGGCATGCAGGGTACAGCTGAGGTTGTGTGCCGAAAGCTTTTCGGCAATCACTGCAAAATCGTTGCGCTGGGCGGTATAAAGAACATCGCCTTCCAGCCCGATTTCAGGCTGTATCCCCTCGCTGATAAAGCGGCTTAAATTCTCCTGCAGATAGCGGAAAGGGGCATTGACAAAGCAGCGGGTCTTGAGAAAGGTCATCGGCATGGTGTGATTAATCTTCTTTCAGGGGCTTGGCCTCATCGATCAGCATGATGGGAATGTCATCCTTGATTTCGTAGACCAGTTTGCAGGTGCGGCAGACCAGACCGTTGCCCTGGTCGTTAAGCTCAACAGGACCCTTGCATTTCGGGCAGGCGAGAATGTCGAGCAGTTCTTTTTTGATCATTAGGTTACTCCTCAAAAAAAATTAGTGTAGGCATGAAGGCCTTTGCAGAATCATTTTCCCTGCTCGGCAAAAAATGCATCGAGACTGGTGGACAGAGCCGGCAGCCGAATCCCGAAGACACTATATACTTTCTGACAATCCAGAACAGAGTATTTCGGCCTGGGTGCGGTTGTCGGGTATTCTTCACTGGTGATCGGTATAATGTTCCTTACTTTAACGGGATGAATTTTTCTTGCAAGATCTAAGATAAAGGTTGCGAACGCACACCAGGTCACTGCGGTTGCTCCGCAGCAGTGATAGGTCCCCCAGCAGTTGGTTTGTCCTGTGTGGATTTTTTTTGCCATGGTCAGCAGGGCCAGAGCCAGGTCGCCGGCAAAAGTAGGACAACCCCATTGATCATCCACCACTTTCAGCTCCTCTTTCTCCTGCACCAGACGCAATATGGTTTTGACAAAGTTTTGACCATGAATCCCGTAAACCCATGAGGTACGGATAATGAGATGGTTGGATAGTTTGGCTCGCACCTCTTCTTCACCGGCTGCCTTGCTTTTGCCGTAAACGCCTAGCGGCGCTGTAGCTGATGTTTCCGTGTAGGGCTTGCTTGCCAGGCCATTAAAAACATAGTCGGTGGAGAGATGAATGAGCGGTATGTGCTCTCTGGCGCATGATGCAGCCAGCCATGCCGGCCCATCCCTGTTTACCGCCCAGGCCTTTTTTTCTTCCGCTTCAGCCTTGTCAACCGCAGTATAGGCGCCGCAATTGATCACCAGATCAGGTGAATTATTTTCTAATTCCCGGGAGACGGCCTGACTGTCAGTAATGTCAAGGGTGTTGTGGGCAAAGCCGATAATCCGGCAATCATGGAGAGGGCCTTGACGCAGCAGTTCCCATCCGACCTGGCCGTTTATGCCGGTTACAAGAATTTTCATGGGTTCATCCGGTATAGCGGGGAAGATTTTCGGGGGAAATATCCTGCAGAGCGGGGTATTGCTGATCCTTGGGCGAGAGCAGGAAGTTGCCGCCCGGCCAGCGGATGGCAAGTTGGGGATCGGAAAAGATGATGCCGGCCTCACAGTCGGGAAAATAAAAATCACTGCATTTATAGACAAAAGTGGCGGTGTCGCTCAACACGACAAAGCCGTGGGCAAACCCAGCCGGGATGAAGATCTGTCTTTTGTTTGAGGCGGAAAGTTCAACACCTATCCATTTGCCGAATGTTGGCGAGCCGAGCCGGATATCAACCGCCACGTCAAACACTGCTCCCTGAAAAACCTGGACCAGTTTTGCCTGGCCATGGGGAAGCTGATAGTGGAGACCGCGCAGGGTATTTTTACTGGAAAAGGAGAAATTGTCTTGAACAAACTCAATCGTTACGCCTATTTTTTCATATTTTTCCTTGTGAAAGGTTTCCATAAAAAAACCGCGCTTATCATCAAACACGCGAGGTTCAAGTATGACCACTCCCGGGAGTTCCGTTTCAATCACGTTCATAAAGAATTTCCTCCTGCAGGAGTTTCATCAGGTACTGACCATAATTATTTTTCATCAGAGGGAGCGCCAGTTTTTCGAGTTGGCTATTATCGATGTATTTCATGAGATAGGCGATTTCTTCGATACAGGCCACCTTGAGACCCTGCCTTTTTTCAATAACCTCAATAAACCGCGAAGACTGCAGCAGGGAATCGTGGGTGCCGGTATCAAGCCAGGCGATGCCGCGGCCTAATTTTTCAACATGCAGCTCCCCCATTTCAAGATAGGTGCGGTTTACGTCGGTAATTTCCAGTTCACCCCGTGGAGATGGTTTGATCTGCGCCGCGATATCCGCTATACGATTGTCATAGAAATAGAGGCCGGTGACCGCGTAATTTGATTTGGGCACAGTAGGTTTTTCCTCAATATCCATAACCTTTCCTTCCTTGCCGAAGGCGATAACCCCATATCTTTGCGGATCGCTCACCTGATAACCGAAGATTGTCGCCCCTTGCGTCCGCGCTGCCGCCCTGTGAAGTTTTTCCGGTAAACCATGCCCATAAAAGAGATTGTCGCCAAGGATCATGCAGACGTTATCGCTTGCGATAAAGTCTCGCCCCAGGATAAATGCCTGGGCCAATCCCTCGGGTCGCGGCTGTTCAACATAAGAAAAAGAAAGACCCCATTGTGAACCGTCACCGAGAAGTTCCCGGAAGAGGGGAAGATCCTTTGGTGTTGAAATAATGAGAATATCCCTGATCCCGGCCAGCATGAGCACGGAAAGCGGGTAATAGATCATCGGTTTGTCATAGACCGGCAGGAGCTGCTTGCTGACTACCTGGGTGATGGGATACAGGCGGGTGCCTGAGCCACCGGCAAGTATGATTCCTTTCATGATTATCTCTTTTCGTAGTTGAGTTCCAGCCATTGGCGATAGGCGCCGGAGTGGACGGAGTCGACCCATTCCATATTGGCCAGATACCAGTCAACTGTGTTGTTTAATGCCTCTTCAAAGGAGTATTGCGGCTTCCATCCCAGTTTTTTGCTTATTTTGGCTGCGTCAATGGCATAGCGGAAGTCATGCCCCGGGCGGTCTTTGACAAAGGTGATCAGCGATTCGGAAGCGCCGGCGGATCTTTCCATCTTTTCATCCATGATTCTACACAGTTGTCTTACGATGTCAAGATTTGACCGTTCTGCTCCGCCGCCGATATTGTATGTCTGTCCCGCTGTTCCTTTCTCAAAGACACGGAGGAGGGCGGAGCAGTGGTCGAGAACATAAAGCCAGTCCCGCACATTGCTGCCGTCACCATATATCGGCAGCGGTTTTTCTGCCAGAATATTGCAGATAATAAGCGGAATAAGTTTTTCGGGAAACTGAAAGGGTCCGAAATTATTGGAACAGTTGGTGACGACAAAAGGCAGGCCATAGGTTTTCCCGTAAGCCCTGACAAAATGATCAGATGCTGCCTTGGATGCGGAATACGGGCTGGATGGATCATAGGGGCTTTTTTCGGTGAAGGCGCCAACCGGTCCCAGGCTGCCGTATACCTCATCGGTGGAAACATGATGGAAACGAAAATCCGCAGGCCTGCCTCGTCTCTCCCAGGAATCCAGACTTGCCTGTAAAAGGGTGCAGGTACCGCCGACGTTGGTGTCAACAAAGACTTGCGGGCCGAGAATTGATCGGTCGACATGTGATTCCGCCGCAAAATGGATGACGCCTTTAAATAAGTATTTGCTGAACAGTCCGGCCAGTAGATCCTTATCGCGAATATCACCGTGCACAAAGGTATGACGGTTGCGGTGTTCAGTCGGCAGAACGGCGAGACTGGTAAGATTGCCGGCATAGGTCAGGGCATCGAGATTAATTACCTGCAAATCAGGCCGGTTTTTCAGGATGAAGTGAATAAAGTTGGCTCCGATGAAACCGGCGCCGCCTGTCACCAGGATATTGTCTGTAGCGGTCTTGTTATTCATCTGTTCTCATCAATAAAGGAGTATTGTCAGGATGTAATTACAACAAAATCTCAACTATACAATATGTTGCTTAAATCGTCCATGAAGAGTAATATATCAAATTTGCTCTTTTTCGACTTGCATCAATCTAAGCGCATATCCGGGCAGAACAATACCTTATTTTTATTGTGTGAATGGCTAAAATATCCTTATCCAGTTTATTTGATCAGAAAATCATCGGACTTGTCCGGCCGTATTACGGCAGAGTGCTTACTGCGCTTTTTTTCAGTGTCGCCTCATCAGGGGCAAGTGGTGCGATTGCCTGGCTGGTGAAACCGGTCATTGATTCAATTTTTGTTGAAAATAAATATTCAATGCTGGTCTGGCTGCCAGCGGTGATCATGCTCCTGTATGCTCTCCGGGGCACCTGTGAAATGATCTACAGCTATCTGATGCGCTCCTCAGGCATCAAGCTGGT
>JAHIVT010000174.1 GCA_018816555.1 Pseudomonadota bacterium | reverse complement strand
CGCCGCACGCATGGCCAGGTTTCTGACCTCGTCGGCCACCACGGCAAAACCCGCCCCCGCTTCCCCGGCCCGGGCCGCCTCCACGGCAGCATTCAAGGCCAGCAGATTGGTCTGGAAGGCAATCTCATCGATTGTCTTGATAATCTTAGAGGTCTCTTCACTGGCCTGATAGATCTCCTGCATGGAGGTGGTCAATTCCCGCATGGCCACCTCTGCCTCGTGGATGACCCGGGTCGCATCTTTCATGTAGGTGTCGGCCTGGTTGGCATTGTCGGCGTTGCGCTTGGTCATGGAGGACATCTCTTCAAGGGATGAAGAGGTCTCCTCAATGGAGGCGGCCTGTTCAGTGGCGCCTTCGGAAAGGGACTGGCTGTTGGAGGCCAGCATTTCCGCGGAAGTGCGAACCTGATCAGTGCCCTCGGAAATGCCCGTGGAAACATTATTGATGGGAATGACGATTGAGCGAACCTGGAAGAGAATGAGAATGACGGCCAGAACAATGATGGCAAGAACGACCATGCCGTTGAGGTAACCGATACGACGGGCCGGGGCCTGCATTTCCGCGGTAACGGCGCCTATGGCCAGAATCCAGTTCGTAGTCGGGATCTCTTTGAAATTAACCATTTTCTCCTTACCGCCAAAAACGTAAGTGTACATGCCCGTCCGTTCTTTCAGCATCTCCTGACCGAAATCAAATTGCTTGACATTCAAGGTCATGATCTGTTTCGGATCAGGATGGGCGATCACCGTGCCGTCTTTAGAGAGCAGATAGGCATAGCCGGTTTCGAGAACCTTAATGGGACTGATAAAACTCTTGCTGAAGATCGAGAGATCCACCACGCCGAAGAGCACGCCGGTAATGCTCCCGTCCTCCTGCACCGGCGCGGAGATGACAAACACCGGGTTGCCGGTGGCCTTGCTTTTGACCGTGTCGGAAATAAAGACATTTCCCTTAAGCGACTCCTGAAAGTATTGCCGTTCTGCGACATTGACCTTGCCGAGCACTGCCGGGTCGGCGGCGGCAATGAGGACGCCCTGGGGGTCGGCCAGGCAGATATTTTCATAAAAGGCATACTCTTCCTTGGTCTTGGCGAGAATTTGATCAGCCGATTGGCGGGCCGCCTCGCCCTCGCTGGAATCCTTAAGCGCGGTCTGATAAATTTTCTGCCTGCTCCAGGTGGTTATGTCCTTTTTGCAGTCGTTAACCCAGAACTCGAGCATCTTCACGGTGGAGTCGGTGAGCAGGGTAATCTGTTCCTTAATCGATGCCTGGATAGCATCCGTGCTCCGCACATAGGAGATTACCGATGAAATGCCCATGCCGACAATAATCAGGGCAACCACGGGAAGAAGAAATCTGTTCTGCAGGCTCAGTTTCATAATTTCCTGTCCATGTTAAGTTGAAATCCCTGAGCTTGCCATGATGACAAAGTTCTTTATAGCTCCGGTATCAGGAGCGCATACTCCCTCGGGGACGTTTTTATTGCTGTGAATATTATCGGCAGAAAAAAATCAAGATGTCAAGGACTGTCAGGCCTTGCTATGGAAGGGAAACCACGGCTACGTTGTTACGTTGCGGGAGCAGCTTTCCAGCCAGCTCTCAAAAAAATCCCACGAAAAAAAAACGCGACATACGGTACGCAAGAGACAGGAGAAGAAAGTCTCTAACATACTGTTATTATATATATTTAGAATACTTAACCCCAATAGAAATCCAGGCACATTAAAATTTGCTATCTCAAATTTTGTTACGATTGAGCCATGGCAGGGAAGCAGCAACTCTTACAGGATGATGGCAACCGCCTGGCCGCCGACCACATTAATCAGTTATTAACTTACTGGTCAGTCAGGCAGCACCACCAGCCCCACGCTGTTTGACTCGGCCGTCCGGTTTTCATTGTCGTAGCGCCAAAATACCGTGATCTGGTATTCATCCGGGCGCAACAGGGGAACAATATCCCGGAGAGAAAAGCTGTTTTTCAGCACTGCGCCGGCGGCCAGGGTAAGATCGCTTGGAATCTGCGGAGAGGAGTCAGGCTGCCGCTGATACTGTCGCACCTCATCGGTTGAAACAGAGCGGACCCGAGCAATGGGCATAGACCGGTCCAGGGCCGGCAATTTCATAGTCAGGGAGGATGCACCATTGTTTTTCAACAAGACCGTGCACTCCACATCCTCCTGCAGGTTCACCAGATTCTTCTTGATTGCCAGAAACAGTTGCAGTGTTCCCGGCTTTTCTACGCTTTCCTGGGCAGAGCCGGGGCCTTCGGCCCATATCTCAGAAGGGCGCAGGAAAAACAGACAGATCAATCCGCCAAGCAAAAACAGATAACGCAACATGTTCATATGCTCTACCCCTCATTGAAGACGGAGTCGCCTGCAATAAGCGCAAGCTGAAAGGATCAGAAATTCAGGAGTCAGGCAGCAATTCATTGCCATTCATTCTTATTTATAAGCGCTTTTTCCCTTAGGGACTCGGAAATTCTAAATATACCGGTTATCAAGCCTCAAAGCGCCGTCATTCCCGCAATGCTGTTGAGCGGGAATCCAGGATCTTTTCTGGATGCCCGACAAAACCATTCTGGCATGACGATAATAATAAACGGTAAAATTGTAATTTCCATCTCCCTTAGGACTTGACGGCAATCCAAGCGAAGCGCCCGTCTATTTCGGGCTTTGCTGTTGCGGTAACGGTGAACCGTCAAGCTGCATGCTACGAAAGCCATGGGATTCTGTTCCAACAATCAATACCGGATCGCCTGAACCCTCATAAAAAGCCAATTCCATTGGCAACAAGGTTTTTTTAATCTCTGCAGGTACAGGCATCAGGCCTCTGTCGCTGTCATACACATACCACGCTCCTTCTTCATCAGCAATCAGAGCCGCCGCCCTGCCGTTATCATCCAACCTGATCCGGGCCTCACGCACTGTCTTTCCAGAGGGCCAGTCAATGGAATAACTCAGGTCCTCCTCATACGTCACGCCATGGGTTAATGACCACGTCTGCAACAGCAGAGCGGAATGTTCGTTGTCTTTGCGAGAAAAGAGCAGAGTTCCTCCCCTGACGGTATTCTGTCCATCGATGATGGCACCGGCACCAACCAGCGACCCGCTCCAGTTTGCTACTTTTCTGGATGCAGAAGCGGACGCCGAGCTCCCGGGCCAGGGAGTGAGATACATTTCGGTTTTCGCACCTGCAGACTGCATATAGGTCACCAATCTTTTGCCGTCAGCCATGAAGTGACTTTTTATCCAACCAGGTTTTGGCCCTGGATATTCATCAGTCGCGATAACTCTGCCCCGCTGGGCGAGCAGGACGGAATGCAAGCCAAACGAAGACCCGCTTTTTGGCTTTACGGCCAGAAGCAGTTCCCCTACGGGGGCAGCATGCTCGTCTTCAGAATCAGCACTGTACAGAGGGGTGACAATCGCAACGTCGCCCTCGGGAAGCTTCATGACTCCCTGCTCTTTTACCCCTTCAAGGTCATCAAAATAAAGATAATGCAGCATTCCTTCCGCCAACCAGGCGATCCAGTGACTTCTTGCGGATTTTCCGCTGGCAGGTTCCGAGAGCACCGGCTCAGCGAAAGATGCGCAAACGGACACGGAACGGACATCATAATCCCCTTCCCCCCCCATCATTGAAAAGCCCTTCAGGAGAATTTGCGGCGTTTTGTTTGCGCCGTCAACGAACACGCCGAATTTGTAAGCCCCCTGACCTTGAACAGCATTAACCAGATTCAGCGACAGGGGCTTGACCGGCAGCACCGTGAGAGAGACGCCGTTTGATTCACTGCGTTGGGAGTCTTTGCCGTATTCCCATATTAACCTGATTTCATATTTCCCTGGTTCCAGGGGGCCTGTCACCTCAAGCAATCTGAAACTGACGGCATGTTCCACTCCTGGCGGGAAGACAGCTGGTGACTGACTGATAGAAAATGGAGCCCTCTCTCTCCTGTACTCCCTCTGCAGGCCTGTCCGCAGGTCATGGGTCACCACGATTGGGACGGAGTCATCAAGCGGAGGCAAAGGAACATCAAGCGTCTTTGAACCCGAATTTTTCAAAGTGACGATACACTCTGCGTCCTGCCCGTATAAAAGGCTTTTGGCCGGCAGCGAAAAAGATACTTTCAAGCCGTCGGCTGCATGAGCCCTCGTCTCATGCAGCATAATCGCGCTGAAAAGACAGGCAACAAAAAACAGTATGAGGACGCCAGACCGTTTTCCCACATTCTGTTTCCTAAAAGAAAAAAGTTCGTATAAAAAAAGTCCCATAGTTTTAATTCAATCCTACACTGGGCAGTGGAGAGCCATCCACCTGGATGATCTTGAAGCCGTTACCAAATGTCCCGCAAATCAGCAGAGGTTCAGCATCGCCATTCAGAAAGCCCGGCTCTAGCGGCTGCTTGGTTTTGGCAAACTCCGCGGGAACCGGCTGTAAAATATCCCCGTCAAAGACATGCCAGGTCCCCTCATCATCCTTAATAAGAGCGACGGGATCACCATTATCATTAACGCCGACACGCGCATAACGCACAGGGGTATTCGGATGCCAATCAATAAGCAGTTCTCCTGTTGTTTCAACCACATTTTGCAGCGACACTGTCCAGCTTATCAGAACCAATTTACGTGGAGCATCATCCTCCATTTTCCAGACCAGAAAAGCTCCCAGGATGGAATCG
>JAHIVT010000173.1 GCA_018816555.1 Pseudomonadota bacterium | reverse complement strand
TCCTGCTGATAAAGCAGGTCAGTCTGTGTCACAATGAGATTTATTTTCAGTGCCATGGTCCAATTCTCCTCGGTCCTTCCAGCATCATGGGAGGCTCTTTATATCGCTCCAGCCTTGCAGGGCCAGTACGCATTTACCACAGTAGTCTCCCTCTGTGGTATCGTAGCTCATCACACAATAGCCATCCGTCTTGAGATCGTGGATCGCTGTATTGCCGGGAGATGGATTGGGAGGCGCGTGCTCCCTGAAAAGGCAATGCCCCCACTCGTGGGCGACCAGGCCACTGTAGCCCATGTTGTCCTTACTGCTGGTAGTTCCGTCTCGTTTCTGGCGATTGCCGGCACCTGGCAGGCCCTGTCGATTCGGATACGGATATTTGTCTTTTCCGCTTAAAACGATACACCCTCTGGAACTAAGACCAATGGAATAGTCACCAACATTGGATGTTGCATGCCAGGTGCTTATGGTGGGCACCTGCAGGATGACCAGACCCGGCAGATATCCGTCACCAGCCAGGTGATGAATAAAGGGGTTGACCAGACACTGGGAAAACCAGAGAGCAAAGTGACTCCCTGTATCGTTTAAAAACTTGTTGCCCTTCAGAGGCAGTTTGTTTGTTGCAACAAGTGAGTTGTAGACCAGGGGTGTGTGCACGGGAATCATCACAAATGTGTTACTGCAACTGACCTTGGTTTTGTCGGTGATAACAAGCTTATCAACGTCAATAACATGCGCGTTCGCTGTCGTATTATTGGCTTTGGCAAAGGTCACTGCCGCCTGCAGCGCATCGTCCCATTCTTTGGCGGTAATATCTGTCACAGAGTCGGCACCGGGATCCAGCGACAATTCACAGAATGACCGGGCCATCTGCTTCACGAAGCCATCATACTTGCAGCTTGCGTCGCCGTTACGGGAGACGTCCACATCCGCATAGCCCACATGGGTCTTATCCTTTTTGGTCACGCCGGTCTTGAATTTCAGGGTCTCCTCGGGCTTTGCATGCAAATCGTGCCAGATCCCTGACAAACCACCGACAAGCGGATCCAACTGTTTTTTGATATCAGACTGTATGGTATTGGCCACACTGGTACAGGGCAGTCGGCGCATCTTACTTATGTGCACATTACGCCATACCACCAGGGTGCCGGTCTCGACGGCCACGGCAGCGGCATCAGTGCCGTCACTGAGCAATGTTGGCGGACCGATAAATGCCTTTATGCGGTATCGATCCCCTCCAACCATTGAGGGCTTAAAAACTACGCCGGCAAGTCCCTTTTCATTGGTTTTGGCACGAACCGCGTATTTATATTTTTCTCCCTGACCTGAAGCATCTTCCGGCTTCTCAAAAAATGGGGCCTGGACCTTGTCGGCCAGGTCGGGATTTGTGTGAGCCGCGTGGAATCCAGGGCGTTTTCCCTTTTTATTGGTTCCGCTTTTAAGTTCCAGGTGCGTGGCAAGATCCACCTCAATCTCGAAGATGGTGTCAGCCACCTTGGGAGGCGATTCTCTTTTGCCGCCATGTGCCTTGGGGCAATTATTCTTCTGCGGATCCCCCGGTGTTTCTGCAACCTTGGCCATGGCCAGGCGGACATGCTTGTCCGGCCCCACGCCGCTGTTGGTGGCTGTCTGCATGTCTGAAGCCCGCAGTGGCGGCCGGTTGAGCTGATCGAGGGGGGACTTGGTTTTATCATATGCAGGCAATTCATAGGGATCAACCAGCTGAAAATAGACCATGACTTCTTTGGCCGGCTGCCATTCACCGTCAGCGCCATAGCGCGTTTCAACCGTAGCCACCAGAGGTATGGCGCCAAGCACGGGATTGTCGTGGCTGGACATCGTCTCGGCATCGTGAATATCGTCCCTGGTCCATGCCATCCTGTAGGCATTGCGGGTATCGTGGTTGGGTTTGAACTTTGGATAGGCCGGACAGAATAGGTACGTATAGCCCCCGGGAAAACGCAATTTCTTGAAGTTTTCACTTTTCGGTTTGGCAGGATCATCTGCCTTAAGAGGCAACTCCCCTCCGTCAAGGACAAAATTCTGGACAAGTTCCTTCAGGGCATCATCGCTGCCACCGAGTTTGTCACAATAATATTTCCAGCCGAAATCCAAGGCCGCTTCAGCCTTCTGATGGTTCATGGGAAAATAAAAGAGCCCGGCCACCTGCATCCTTTCCATGCGGCCCTTCTTGGTGTCAGCCTTATGCAGGAACAGATCGTCTATCTTGCCGAGCTCGAGCTTGATCCTGTACTCCGGCGCCACCACCAGGGTATTGTAGAACGGTGTACTGCTGTCAACAAAGTCCGGGGCAACATGACCCACCTCTTCGTCGGTGGTCTTGCGGAAATCCTTTTCCTTGACCTCGGTCTTGGTGGGTTCCTTGTCGCCTGGCGGGACGGTGACCGTTTTATCGGTGTCATGCACCTCAACCATTTTCGGCTGGGTTTCCCCTGTGCCGGGGATATTATCCACCTCCAGGTTGAACAGGGACTGAAACCGCTCGATGGCCAGCTTAGTGTTCGGCCCCTTGATGCCGTCTATTTTCCCGCAGTAGAAGCCGAGGTTGTTGAGCCGCTGCTGCACGCCGGAAATGCAGTATTTGGTGTGCGCCTTTTCCATCAAGGGATTGAGTCTACCGATCTGCAGCTTCCACTTAACCCGGTAGTCGCCGCTCACGGCCTTGTCTTTAGCCGGATCACCGCCTCCACCAGTGCGCTTATCCCCTTTTTTGGCATCCTCCCCATCCACCTGAACATAGAGAGTGGCCTCGGTGCAGGTCTTGGGGATTTCCGGAGCCTTACCGCCCACCTTGACACAACCGTTGTCATCGGTCTTTCCCTTGTAGGTCTGGCCGCCCACCACGATCAGTTCAAATGCAGCGCCCTTGGCAGGCGAAAAATTAGCCAACAGGATACGCAGCCGCAGACAGAGCTTCACCACCTTGGGTACTTTGTAGACAACGTCCTTGTCCAGGGGTTGCTTGAAAGGAGGCGGTCCCTTGGGGGGCAGCTTGATCACGTCCCCCTCAAACTGCTTGTCACCGGTAAACAGAACGAGCGGGTTGCGACGGTCCCGGTAGTTGCGCAACTCCATGTTGCCGTCCCAAACCGTCTCCCACTTGTAATAGTTATTCTCTTCGGCGATCTTGACGATATGATCGCATTTTTCGGTCTTATGTGTCTTGCCCAACCCCTTGACCTCCTCAGCCAGGGAAGCTGATGTCCCTCGAGAAAAACTGTCTTTCAGCTATTCTTTATCAAAGGTTCATATAAAAACGTCCCATGGGTTTATTTCAATCTCGCAATGGGCAGTGGGGAGCCATCCACCTGGATGATCTTGAAGCCGTAACCAATCGTCCCGCAAATCAGCAGAGGTTCAGCATTGCCATTCAGAAAGCCCGGCTCTAGCGGCTGCTTGGTTTTGGCAAACTCCGCGGGAACCGGCTGTAGAATATCCCCGTCAAAGACATGCCAGGTCCCCTCATCATCCTTGATAAGAGCGATTGGGTCCCCATTATCATTAACGCCGACACGCGCATTACGCACTGGAGTATTCGGATGCCAATCAATAAGCAGTTCTCCTGTTGTTTCAACCACATTTTGCAGCGACACTGTCCAGCTTATCAGAACCAATTTACGTGGAGCATCATCCTCCATTTTCCAGACCAGAAAAGCTCCCAGGATGGAATCG
>JAHIVT010000172.1 GCA_018816555.1 Pseudomonadota bacterium | reverse complement strand
GCTGGCTGCCGATCCAGGGGATTTCCGCAAACGACAGTGCCGTTTTTCGTTTCCCGGAGACAGAGAAGGTGTTTCATTGGCATGGTGAAACATTTGACCTGCCCGCCGGTGCAATTCGTCTGGCGAAAAGCGAGGGATGCGAAAACCAGGCGTTTCAAATCGGACGCTCGGTTATCGGCTTACAGTTTCATCTGGAAACAACTCCGGAATCGGCACGGGACATTGTCGCCAATTGCCGCACGGAACTGGTTCCGGCAAAGTATGTGCAGGCCGAGGAGGAGATCCTGTCAGCCGGGCCTGAGAATTACCAAACAATCAATCAGTTGATGGGAAAGCTTCTCTCTTTCCTGCTGGAAAAGCTATGAGCCTTGTGTAGAGCCCCATTTGTATTCCCGAATATGCGAAAAGGTATTAACGCTCAATACAAAAAAACTAAGAAAATAAGTTGTTAGTGAAGTACATGACAAAATAGTATGTGAAGAGGAGTTCGCTGCATTGTTGTTCTCCTGCTGGAAGCCGGGTGAGGGAAATAATGGGTAAAAAGGAAATTATTTCAATCCTTCGCGACTACAAGCATGAATTTGCTGATCGATACGGCATTCTTGCTATCGGCGTTTTCGGTTCAGTGGCTCGCGATGAAGTTGGGGAAAACAGCGATGTGGATGTGGTGGTCCGTATTTCACAACCTGATCTTTTCATGCTTGTCGGAATTAAGAATGAGTTGGAGGAAAGGCTGCATCGACCGGTTGATATTGTAACCTACAGGGAAAACATGAATCAATTTCTTAAAAACCGGATCGATGGGGAGGCGGTGTATGCGTGACAGGGAACTCGTTCTGGAGGTCTTGCACCAGATAGAAGAGGCTGCCCCAAAATTATTTCCCGATTTCAGGTTATCGGCCAGGTGGCCGACTTTACCGATAATCCGGCCGGGGTAGAGAAAATGGACGCCATCTGCATGCAGTATTTTATACCTGCAAAAAGAAAATTCCCCAGCTTCGGGAAACGATTCGAAAGATGATCGATGATCTGAAGCAGGTGTAAAAAGGGTCTTTTGCAAAAGTCTTCATTTGGAAAATGTATGGCAGATAGATTCACAGACAAACAAGGGCAGTATCTGGCATTTATCGAGAGCTACATGGTAATGTATGGGAAAGCCCCAGCGGAGGCGGACTTACAACGTTTCTTTGGGGTGATGCCTCCGACGATACATCAGATGATCCTGCAACTGGAAAAGCTGGGGCTCATCAGCCGAATTCCTGGACAGCCCCGCTCGATCAGGCTTCTGATCGATGCAGATCAGATCCCTAGACTGAAGAGGCCAAGATAGACAATCCAAATCCCAAATCGCCCAAATCCCAAATCGGGCCAAATCGGGGTCGTACCAAGCCAACTAATTAATTTGATATAGAAAAAATTTGGAAATCGGGCTATTTTTCGCCTAAAGGGCTTCATTGTTAAGGGTCAAAAGGTGTTTTTAAGAAAAAACGCTCTAACAATAACATTCTTTCTGCGGGACAAGCCGCTGATGTTCACGTTATTAACTGAAATTATTGATGAAACATGAGTGACATTGAATTTCATATATTATTCCGAAAACCTAAGTACCCTGTAATTATCATTTCTGCAGACAAACTTTATGCTGCTTTCAATATAAAGCAGCTGGCGCAAAGCTGTGTCGACTCAATTTCAGTTGATGATAAAGAAAAAATCATCAAAGTAATCGACTCTACGGGAGAGGAATTTTGGTACTCACCCGAAAACTATGCATTGGCACCTGGCTTTTTCTGTAAAAAATGGACCAAAAAGCGAATAATTGATACCTGCAATGGAAGCTCTCATTGCGCAAACCAAGAGCAAATGTACTCTGCAAAATCTTTATCTTCCAAGCGGTTAGATAAAATTATGCTGGATATATGTAACACCATAAAAAATATAAAATAATTGTTCATATCAAGATGTCCTTCTGAAGCCCCTTTTCATTCGTGAAGCGGAGAGGAATTTTCTCGCCAGTGAATTTCCAAAATGTTATGAATCCGCATACAGAAATACCCGCCTTTCATGGTTTCTGATCTGAATATAATTAAAATCGGACTCATCAATATTTGATGAACTCGTAAAAAGTCTTTTTGTCACCACGGAGCACACAGAGATCGCAGAGAAATATTTTTTTATTACAGATAGTTATCTCTGTGGGCTTTGTGCTCTCTGTGGTAAATTTTCAGATGTTACGAGTCCATCATATTTTACCGGCTAATGGACAATTATCTCCAATCCACCAGAATTATCGACTGGCAGCACCCGGCGGTTCTGGCCAAGGCAAAAGAGCTTGCCGCGGGCAGGACCGATCCGACCACTGTGGCTGAGTCTTGTTTTGTCTGGGTGCGGGACGCCGTCAGGCATATTGATGACTACAACATCCAGGAAATATCCTGTTCCGCTTCCAAGGTTCTGCTCTCAGGTTCGGGCATTTGCTATGCCAAAAGCCATCTGCTGGCTGCCTTGCTGCGGGCTAACTCCATCCCCGCCGGTTTCTGCTATCAGCGCCTGAGCCGCGATGATAAAGGCGCTCCCTTTTGTCTGCATGGCTTAAATGCCGCCTATCTGCCTGATATCGGCTGGTACCGGATTGATGCCCGTGGTAATAAGGCTGGCGTGAACGCACAGTTTGCACCCCCAACAGAACATTTGGCATTCTCCATCCGTCTTGCCGGTGAAGCGGATTTGCCGGAGATATGGCCGAGTCCCCTGCCGATGGTCATTGAGGCCCTGCGGCGGTATAGAACCAAAGATGAACTGTGGGATAATCTGCCGGATGTTGCGGTTTCCGGGGAAAACCGCTTAGGAATACGATAACTTACTGAAAATAAGAATATTTTCTCTGTGATCTCTGTGTGCTCTGTGATGAAAACAGACTTTTCACCCTTAAGGGCATAAATACGAGTTCATCAAGAAGTGAAAGGAAAGGACATGAATACTTGTCTGATAGTGATTGATCTGCAGAATGATTATTTCCCCGGCGGCAACATGGAGCTTGTCGGCATCGAAGCAGCGGCTGCCAATGCCCGGCTTCTCCTGGACCGACATCGAGAAACGGGTTCAGCCGTCATTCATATTCAACACCTTGCCGCCCGTCCCGGGGCCACCTTTTTTCTGCCGGAAACCACAGGGGCAGCAATCAATGAACTGGTTGCCCCCCGAGAAAATGAAATCGTGGTGCAGAAAAACTATCCCAACAGCTTCCGCGACACCTCGCTGCTGAAAATTCTCAAGCAGGAGAAAATCGGTAATCTTCTTATCAGCGGGGCAATGAGCCATATGTGTATTGACGCCACCGTCCGGGCAGCATTTGATTTCGGCTTCACCTGCCTTGTGGCCGAAGATGCCTGCGCCACCAGAGATCTGGAGTTCAAGGGCAGGACCATCAAGGCAACGGATGTACATGCATCCTTTATGGCAGCGTTGTCCGTTCCGTATGCTCAGGTACTTTCAACAAAAGAACTGATCGAAATGGCATAACCAGTGTGGTTGTGGAGCAGGATATTACAATAGCGAAAACCTGATGGATTCGCAACAACTGAAAATTTATCATAGGGCTAACTGACTGTATGAAAGATTACTTTTCTGTGATCTCTGTGCGCTCTGTGGTAAAAAAAGACTTTTTGCGAGTCCATCAAACCTGACGCATTGACTTATTATGATGATAACAGAAGCAACCATTGCCGATGCTGAGGTCATACTGGATCTTCAGCGGGTCGCCTACCAGAGTGAAGCGCATTTATATGATGATTTCAACCTGCCGCCCCTCACGCAAACCATTGCAGAATTGCGGGCAAGTTTTGCTGACCATACTTTTTTAAAGGCGGTCATTGATGAGCGAATTGTGGGAACAGTACGGGCAAGAGTGGAGAAAGGGACCTGCCATATCGGCCGTCTCATCGTCCTGCCTGAATATCAGAGGCAGGGGATCGGCTCAGCGCTCATGGCAGGCATTGAAAAGCTGTTCCCCCATGTTGAGCGGTTCGAGCTCTTTACCGGTGAGAAAAGCACCGGAAATCTTCGGCTCTATAAAAGACTCGGTTACACGGAGACGCAAAGGAAGGCTGTTTCCGCGAATGTTGTACTGGTTTTCATGGAAAAATTTATGGCTTTCAACAAAAGTCACGGCGAAGAATTTTCGAGAAAATAATCAGAAAATTATCGTGCACTGTACGGCTGTCGAGTGGGTTTTAACGAGACAGTCAAAAATTACATAACAGGCAGGCGCTGCAGAAGTAATCCTTCTATCCAATCTTTCCTATGGTAAAGATTGATTTCTCCTGGGATGAGAACGCCAAACCCCTTTGTTTTTTAAGGAAATTCTGTTCCCATGTGACGACAGTCCGTTTGTGGCAGCAACTGCAAGGCCTTGATAAGCAACCATTTCCCCTGTCT